>JAHAZT010000016.1 GCA_018383975.1 Eubacteriales bacterium
AAAATTTATATAAACATTTCTGAAAGGACTCGCTTTTATGGACAGAACAAAGCAGTACGGTCATTTTTCCGAAAAAGGAGAAACATTTTTCATAACGGAGCCCGAAACTCCGCGCCATTGGTATAACTATATGTATAACGACGAATACATAACGTTTACCTCGCAGGTTGGCTACGGAGAGGGCATCGCGCAGGACGATATGGGCAGGAGGGTGTTTCTTCTTTCAAACAGAAACCTTTTTGTCTGTGAGGACGGAAAATATTTCAGCATCTGCGCTTTGCCCATGCACTCCGGCTATACGGACTATCTCTGCGCACATAAAAACGGCTCGACCGTTATAAGTCAGCAGAAAAACGGTATAAAAAGCGCGCTGAGGATATTCGTCCCGTGCGAGGGTATGCACGAGGTATGGAGCGTAACGCTTGAAAACACTTCCGATAAAGAGAGGACGCTTTCGCTTGTTTCTTATGCGAAAACGGAGGTCGACGGCACGTATCGCCCGCAGGGATATAACACCTGCATCGGCGGCGGAGACGAAGATAAAAACGTTGTCTGGGGGCGGTTTTATACGGAATTTTATCCCGACCCCGACCTTCCCCGAAACCGTGAGATGTTCGCTTTTATGGCGTCGAGCGACAAAATTTCGGGCTTTGATTCAAGGCGCAATGCGTTCATAGGGCCTTACGGCGACGAGCAGCACCCGTCGGCACTTGAAAAGGGACTGAAATGTCAGAATACCGATTGCAATTCCGAAAAGCTCTGCCTTGTTTTGCAGAACGATATGACCCTCCTCCCCGGTGAGAGAAAGACGGTTCATATAACCGTCGGCGTAGCTTATGACAGAGGAGAAATCCGCGCACTTTCCGCAGAGGAAACGGAAAAGGAATTTGCCCGTATGGAGGCAAAATATGCGGAGAGACTCCGCGGCGTTGAGATAAAGACCCCGTGGGGCGACTATGACAAGCTCATAAACGGCTGGATGAAATACGCGGCGGATATGGGCAGCAGATGGGCAAGAGTCCGTCACAACGGTTACAGAGACCTGACAAGCGATACGGAATGTCTCGCCTGTGTAAATCCCCGTCTCGCCTGGGAAAGACTGAAAAGAATTCTCACATATCAGTATGAGAACGGCTATGCGCCGAGAACGATAATCGACGGCGCCGTGCGCGACAGAAAATTTGCGGATAACACCGTTTGGATGACGTTTGCCGCAGACACGATAATAAAGGAAATCGGTGATATAAACCTCTTAAACGAAGAAGTCGCCTTCAATAACGGCTCCGTTGCAAGCGTGTATGAGCATCTCCGTCGCTCTGTCGACTTCCTCTGGAATTTTACCGGGCTTTACGGGCTCGTCCGCATATGGGGCGGCGACTGGAACGACTGCGTAAACTATGCCGGGCTTGAAGGCAAGGGCGTTTCCGTCTGGCTTACGCTTGCGTGGTACAGAGCGAATGCAACCTTCGGCAGGCTCGCAAAGGCTATGGGCAGAGATAACGACGCAAAAACCGCCGCCGAAAGAGGCGAGATAATGCGCGAGAGGATTGATAAATACGGCTGGGACGGCGAATATTATATCTACGCCCGCACAGACGACGATATAATTATGGGGTCAAAGGACTGCGAGGAGGGAAAGATATTCCTGATTTCTCAGCTCTGGGCGGTGCTTTCCGGTGCCGCAAAGGACGGCAAGGACAGAATCGCTATGGAAAGTGCGGACAGGTTGCTTGAAACGAAGCTCGGCACCCGCCTTGCATATCCCGCATATTCGCATCAGTATTCATACATAGGCTCAATGGCGGAGAAGGCACCCGGCGTTCAGGATAACGGCGGTATCTATCTGCACCCCTCCGCGTGGAAGCTGGCGGCGGACAGTATGCTCCATCGTCCGGACAAGGTTGAAGAAGGGCTGAAGAAGATACTCGTGACAAACACCGAATACGAAACGAAATGCGGCGAGCCCTACGCGCTTTACAACTCATATTTTGCTCCCGAAACGGGCTACCGTTACGCAACGCCCGGGCAGAGCTGGAGAACGGCGGCAAGTTCGTGGCTCCTCAAGAGCACCGTCGAATATATATTCGGACTGCATCCGGAGCTTGAAGGCTTGCGCATTGAGCCGTGCCTGCCGCTTTCGTGGAGAGAATGTTCGATAAAGAAGATTTTCCGCGATTGCGAATACGATATAAAATTCATTTGCTCCGGAAAGAGCGATAAGGTCAGCAGAATTGAGCTGGATGGCAAGGAAATCAGACCGGAAGGAAACATCATCGCGCCTGTCGGCGAAAAGATGAATTTAACGGTATACATAGGATGAAAAAAGCCGCCTTCGGGCGGCTTTTTTGAGATAAAAGAGAAGAGAGAAGATCGAAGAGAAGCGGTGCGCCTGCGGCGCGGATTGATTCAAAAAGACCTCGCCGAGAGGGGTTCGGAAACCGCGCAGCGGTTGGAGTGTTAAAAAAAAACAATCCCTCACCGCCTTCGGCGGAGCCCCCTTTACACAAGGGAGCCTGAAAAATCTGCACAAACTCCCCGATAACTGAAGTTTCTTTTGCCTACTTTTCTTTTCAAAGAAAAGTACGGTCAAAGAAAAGTGCGGGAAAATTTACGATTTGGTAATTGCAAAATAGATGTGAGGCGTGATATAATAACAAAAACGAGCAAAGGAGGCGACGGAAGATGAAAATTGTCGCCATCGGTGCGTCGAACATAGACATAACGGCGCGACCTTACGGAAAATATATCCCGCGCGACTCAAATCCGTCGCACGTCACCGTTACGTATGGCGGCGTCGGGCGGAATATAGCGCACAATCTTTGCCTTCTGGGAGAGAGCGTGAATTTTCTCACGTGCTTCGGCGGTGACGAATATGCGTCACTTCTGATGTCGGACTGCAGGCGAATCGGAATGGATATTTCGCGTGCGGCGGTGTATCCGGACGAAAGAAGTCCATATTATATATGTATAACCGATGAAAACGGCGACCTTGCGTCGGGCGCGTCCGATATGGAGCTTGCGCGTCATATCGACACGGCGTTTCTTGCAAAAAACAAGGATGTAATCGACAGCGCGGACGCCGTGGTTTTTGATACAAATCCTGATCCCGACGTGCTTTTATGGCTCTGTGAAAACTGCCGTGCGCACCTTTTTGCCGACGCCGTGTCGTGCGGAAAGTCTGCAAAACTGCGGTACGTGCTGGACAATGCGTGCTCGCACGGAATTCATACGCTGAAAATGAACCGTCTTGAAGCGGAGGTGGTGTCCGGCGGCAGCCTGCGTGACGAAAAAGATATGTCTGCCGCCGCGGAAGCAATGCTTGCAAAGGGCGTTGAGAGAGTATTCATAACGCTCGGTGCGGACGGCGTTTTCTGTGAGGATAAGCGCGCAAGCTTTCTTTTGCCGTGTATGAAAACGTCAATCGGGAGCGCCACGGGCGCGGGCGACTCGTTTCTTTCCGCCGTCATTTATGCTTACGGAAAGGGCTATGACCTTCATAAAACGGCAGAATGCGGACTTGCGGCGGCAAAAATCACGCTTGAAAGCGAGAGCGCCGTCAGCGACGAAATGAGCGCGGAAAACATTGAAAGAATAATTGCGGAATATAATACAATGAGGAGAGAAATATAATGGAAATCAACAGATATCTTGATAAAAGTCCGGAGGTTGAGGCGGCGTTGAAGGCGGGCAAGCCGGTGGTTGCCCTTGAATCGACAATCATATCGCACGGCATGCCGTACCCGCAGAACGTTGAGACGGCACTTGCCGTCGAGCAGGCGATACGTGACAACGGAGCGGTGCCGGCAACCATTGCCATAATCGGCGGCAGGCTCAAGGCAGGACTGACAAAGGACGAGATAGAGCACCTCGGCAAACGCGGGCAGGCTGTTCCGAAGGCGTCGCGGCGTGATCTTGCCGTCCTCGTTTCAAAAGGCTCGGACGGCGCAACGACCGTCACAACAACTATGATTATCGCCGCTATGGCGGGAATTAAAATATTCGCAACGGGCGGTATCGGCGGCGTTCACCGCGGCGCGGAAACAACCATGGACATTTCCGCCGACCTCGAAGAGCTCGCAATGACGCCTGTAATGGTCATTTGCGCGGGCGCAAAGTCGATACTCGACCTCGGGCTGACCCTTGAATATCTCGAAACCAAGGGCGTTCCCGTAATCGGTTACGGCACAGACGAGCTTCCCGCTTTCTATACGAGAACGAGCGGCTTTTCCGTCGACTATCGTCTCGACACGCCCGAAGAGCTTGCAAAGGCGTTCAAAACAAAACTCGACCTCGGGCTCAAAGGCGGTATGCTTGTCACAAACCCGATACCGGAAGAATATTCCATGGATCCGACCGTCATAAATGCGGCGATTGACAGGGCAATCGACGAAGCAAAGGAGCAGGGAATTCACGGAAAGGCAACAACCCCGTTCCTCCTTGCAAAGGTGAAAGAGCTTACCGGCGGCGACAGCCTCGCGGCGAATATTCAGTTGGTTCTCAATAATGCCCGCCTTGCGGCAAAAACCGCCTCCGCCCTCGCTCTTCTTTGACCATACTTTTCTTTGAAAAGAAAAGTAGGCAAAAGAAACTTCAGTTATCGGGGACGATATACAGATTTTTAATTATCTACACAGACGTGGCTTGCAAAAAAGCAAAAGAAACTTTGGTTATCGGGAAGTTTGTGCGGAGTTTTATGCCTCCCCTGTGTAAGGGGAGGGGGACCACGAAGTGGTGGAAGGGTTGTAAAAAACAATCTCTCACCGCCTTCGGCGGAGCAGAACCCCTCTCGGCGACGCCTGCAAGCATGCTCCGCATACTTGCAAATCCCTTTACACAAAGGAGCCGAAAACGCGCCACCATTTTAATCTCCTCGCGCCGCAGGCGCACCGTTTCTCTTCGTTCTTCTATCTTCGTTTTTATCTCCGCGTAGCGGACGTGGCTTTGGCAAAAAGGCAAAAATTTTCATAATTGGCGCGAAGAAATAAAAGTTTCCTCAAAAAGGGACGATTTTGCGTCTTTTTTGACTTTTTTCGATAAAAAATCGGGCAAAACCGGCTCCGGAAATCATTTTTTTGGCACAAAAGCAGTCGATTTGACAGGAATAAAGTGTATTTTCACACACAATTGTTAAATATTTGGTCAAAAACTCTCAAAACTCTTGATATATTTGTCGCAGGGTGATATAATGAATCGTAAATAAAATGAGGAAATATCCTCGGAACATATTGAAAAAAGGAGGAAAGAAGCCGTGTACAATCGCCAGATAGTCAGACCAATTTATATCCGTCGCTTTGCAGACGGCTTTTTTGCCGTGCGATAATAAGACGTCGGGGCATTGCGGAAATCTCCGCAAGGCTTTGTGCGCCTGTTTTCAGACGGTATTTATCCCGTTTCGGGTAAATATAAAACAAATCAAAACAAATCAAAACAAATCAAGGAGAAATGTAATGAAAAGACACAATCAGAAACGCGGCTTCACGGTTGTGGAGCTGGTGGTAATCATTGCGGTGGTGGCAATACTTGCCGCGGTGCTTATCCCTACATACGTTCATCTGGTAAAGAAATCGAATGAAGCGAATGCGCAGGTTGAGGCGAAAAACCTCATATCCGAAATGCTGACGGATATAATCCTCGGAGACAAAGATTCCGCAGACCTGCTCGTTTTCTCCAAAAAAGGAGATGACGTTTATCTTCATGGTTACAGTGCAGAGCAGCAGAGATTCCTTTCGTACAGAAACAATCCCATTGCGCTGACGACCGATATGGAAACGACCGTGCAGGCGGCTGTTGGTAAACTGCTTGCGGAAGACGTCATAAAGCAGAACGAAGCGGTAAAGAGCGATAACCCCAACGACTGGCGTCTTGAAAAGAATGTCAAGACAATTATTGAGACGTTGAGCACAAAATATGATGTGTTCGTTTATGCAAACTATATCATAGACGCAAATCTCTTTGCTCCGCATGTTCACACATGGGAAACGGCTTGGGCATTTGACGAAACTTACCATTGGCACAAGTGCGTCGGATGCGATGAGATAACCGGCAAGGCGGAGCACGTCTATGATGCCGACGGCAAGTGCGTTTGCGGCGCGGTGAAAACCACGCACGAGCACGAGCACAAGTTTGAAAATAAAAACGTAGCGGACAAATACCTTAAATCTGCGGCGGACTGTACACACTCCGCAGTTTATTATTTCTCATGCGCATGCGGCGAGGTCGGAACGCAGACATTTGAGTACGGTACCGCACTCGGACATTCGTTCGGCAATGGCAAGGTTGAAAGCGCCTCAACGTGTACAATACAGGGCAGAATGACATACACGTGTACAAGATGCGGTATGACAAAGACGGAAGCCATTCCCGCTCTCGGACACACATACGGCCCCAACGGCAAGTGCATAAGATGCGGCGCGACAAAGCCCGGTCAGGGAGGACATACGCACAAGTATTCCGAAGTACAGAAGAAGGCGGCAACCTGCACGATGCCGGCAGAGTATCAGCTTGTATGCTCCTGCGGCGAAGTCGGCTCTCAGCCGTATACAAAGGGCGCGGCTCTCGGCCATGCATGGGACGCGGGCAAGGTTACAACACCTGCAACCTGCAAGGATACTGGCGTAAAGACCTTCACGTGTACAAGATGTAAAACAACAAAGACGGAAGCCGTTCCCACTCTCGCGCATACACCCGTTGTCGTAGCCGGCAAGGAAGCGACATGCACGGAGACCGGACTTACGGAGGGCAAGAAGTGCTCCGTATGCGGCAAGGTAATCGTTGCACAGGAGATAATCCCCGCAAAGGGACACACGCCTCTTGAAGGACCGATGGGTTATGTTGCCGGCAAGGAAGCAACCTGCACAGAACTCGGTCTTACGGCGAGCAGAAAGTGCGCATATTGCAATGAGCTGATTGAAAAGCAGGAAGTGATTCCCGCGCTCGGACATGACAAGGCTCCGTATGGCGCAAGCTTCTCCGCAACATGCGACAGAGAAGGCAACGAAGCGGGCGAGTGGTGCCGCAGATGCCAGACAATCTTCGTTCAGCCAAAAACAACACCCAAACTCGGACACAATATGGTCAAGAATGAGGGCGAAGAGGATTCTCCTGCAACATGCATGGCAGAAGGCTGGGTTGCAGGTGCGCATTGCACAAGATGTAACAAAATGCGTGATTCCGGACTTACAGTAACGGTTGGCGCCGGAACCACGGTTGTTGACAGCAACGGCACTGCACTCATACCGGAAGCCATATGCGAAGGCAAGGCAAACCTCCATTACTTCATTCCGGGCAATGAAGGACACAACTTCGGCGATGATGGTAAATGCAGAAGCTGCTACAAAACCAAAGAAGAACTGGGTCTTGCCTGAGTGAAAAAGTCTGATATCATTACAGATTTTTATATCCCTACCCCCTGCGCCTTGATCGGCGCAGGGGGCAATTTTTGTTTTTGGAGCTGTAATCGGATTGCGTCGCAGACGTCGTTTCACTGTCTCCGGAGACTTGCGGAGGGCGAACGGAAAACTTCTTTTCTCCGCTTTTCAAATAAAACCGCTTTTTATGTTGATTTACCGCGCCGGATGATGTATAATAAATATGTACATTAAAACCGCAATAAAAAGGCTTGAGTCAAGAGAGGAAAAGGGTCACATATGGTCAGAGCTGATATAAAAACCGAATATCTGAAAGCAAAGCGCGCGCTTTTTGATAAAAAATATGCTTTTCTGAACGAAAAACAGAGGGAAGCGGTGTTTACGGTCGACGGTCCGCTTCTCGTTCTTGCGGGAGCGGGGACGGGCAAAACCACCGTGCTTACGGAGAGGATAGGCTTTATTCTCAAATACGGGAACGCGTATTATTCGGAGACGGTTCCCGTCGGAGCGGACGAACAGTCGATAAAGGAGCTGCGCGACGCCCTTGACTATACGGAGGAGGAGCTTGACACCGTTCTCGACTCGCTCCGCGGTCGCACGCCGAACCCATGGAACGTTATAGCCATAACGTTTACAAACAAGGCGGCGGGCGAAATGAAAACGAGGCTCGGGAAAATCGTCGGCGACAAGGTCGGCGAGCTTTGGTGCGGAACGTTCCATTCGATGTGCCTGCGGATTCTCCGCGCGAATGCGGAGGCGGCGGGATACCGTTCCGGATTTACCGTTTATGACGAGGACGACTCGAAAAAGGTCATTGCGGAGGCATACCGTAAATTTTCGATAAACGATAAAATCCTGCCGATAAAATCCGTCAAAAACGCGATAAGCGGCGCAAAGGACAAGCTGATAACCGCAGAGGAATTCGACAGGGACGCGGAAAACGATTTCCGCCTGCAACAGATTTCAACGATATATACATATTATCAGAACCGTCTCAAAGAGACGAACGCTCTCGATTTTGACGATATAATCATGCAGACGGTCTTTCTTCTGCAAAACAATCCGCAGGTGCGGGCAAGGTATCAGCGGCAGTTTGATTATGTGCTGATTGACGAATTTCAGGATACGAATCATGCTCAGCTTGCGCTTGCGCTCCTGCTTTCGGGCGGAAGCGGAAATATAATGGTTGTCGGCGATGACGACCAGAGTATTTATAAATTCCGCGGCGCGACGATTGAAAACATTCTCCATTTTGACGAAAAGGTCGACGGGGTGAAGGAAATCAAGCTGGAACAGAATTACCGTTCGACGGAATACATTCTTGACGCGGCGAACGCCGTCATAAGAAACAACTTCGGCAGACGCGGCAAAGACCTCTGGTGCGACCGCGGCGACGGAGACAGAATCTTTGTAAAGCAGCTGGACAGTCAGACGGAGGAGGGCAAGTTTATCGTCAACAAAACGACGGAGCTTGTCGTGCGGGAAAAACGCAAATACGGCGATTTTGCCGTGCTTTACAGGACAAACGCCCAGTCGAACAGTATAGAAAACGCATTTGTGAGAAGCGGAATTCCTTATAGAATTCTCGGCGGCAGGCGCTTCTATGAGAGAAAAGAAGTGAAGGATATTCTGGCATATCTCTGCGTCGTTTCAAATCACGACGACGACCTCCGCCTGCGCAGAATCATAAACGAGCCGAAGCGAAAGATAGGCGAGGCGACGCTGAATTCAGTCGAGATTATTGCCGAAAACGAGGGAATGAGCATGTTTTCGGTTATGAAGCATTGCACGGACTTCACGCAGACTGCGTCGTCGCAGAGCAAATTCGCGCCGTTTATACAGTTGATTGAAACCCTTTCGGACTTTGCCGCAGGCAATCCGGAAAAGGTTTCGGAGCTTGTCCGTATGACGATTGAGCTTTCCGGTTATGAGGCGATGCTTCTTGCATCGGAGGAAAACGGAGAGACGACGGAGAGAAGGGAAAACGTCGAAGAGCTTGTTTCAAACGCCGTCGAATACGAAATGTCGACGGAAAATCCGTCGATTGCGGATTTTCTTGAAAGCATCGCGCTTATCGCGGATATAGACAATTACGATAAATCGGCAGACGCCGTTGTTATGATGACGATACACAGCGCAAAGGGACTTGAATTCCCCGTTGTGTTCCTGCCCGGAATGGAGGAGGGGCTTTTCCCCGGACAGCAATCGGCGCTCAGTCCCAGCGAGCTTGAAGAGGAACGCAGACTTGCTTACGTTGCGATAACGCGTGCCAGAGACAGGCTCTATATCCTCAACGCAAAGGAGCGGCTGATGTACGGCAGGACGCAATACAATATGCCGTCGCGCTTTATTGCGGAAATTCCCGAAAAGGATAAGGACGAGGAAAAGCCGGCGCCGAAAATCAGATTCCGCACGGAATTCGGAGAAAAAACGCGCAGGATCACAATTTCAAACCAGCTGACAAAGCCCTCGTCGGTTTCGTCCGGCGTCGGCAAGACCCATTCGGGCGACGTCTTTGCGGCGGGAGACAGGGTACGTCATCTTTCGTTCGGCACGGGAACGGTGCTTTCCGTCCGTGAAATGGGCGCGGATTTGCTTTATGAGATTGCCTTTGATACAGTCGGGACGAAAAAGCTGATGGCAACCTACGCAAAGCTGAAAAAGGAATAACCCTTGTGACAGCTGAATAATCGGTTTTATACAAATATATAGCGGCAAAATCGGGCGGCAATAATGCCGTCCGATTTGTTTTTTGCGGGCAACTGTCTGCCGGCGCAATATTTTTCTGCCGCTTTTGTTGTTTTTCCTATTGTCATTTTTTTCGTTTTGTGATATAATATTTTCCGTATAAAGAAAACCTCCGCAAGCGGAGAAAGGATAATAAAAATGAAAAATCTCCATCTCATATGCAATGCCCATATAGACCCCGTCTGGCTTTGGGAAATCGAGGAGGGCGTTGCCGAAACGCTTTCGACATATCGTGTTGCCGCAGACTTCTGCGAAGATTATGACGGCTTCATTTTCTGTCATAACGAGGCAATGCTTTATGAATGGGTTGAAAAAAACGACCCCGTCCTCTTTGAGAGAATAGTACGTCTTGTCAGGGCGGGCAAGTGGCATATAATGAGCGGCTGGTATCTCCAGCCGGACTGCAACATCCCCAGCGGGGAGAGTTTTGTCCGCCAGATACTCGCCGGAAGATATTATTTCCTTGAAAAATTCGGAGTTGAGCCGAGAACGGCTATAAATTTTGATGCCTTCGGTCATTCACGCGGACTTGTTCAGATAATGAAAAAGTCGGGTTATGACTCATATATTTTCTGTCGACCCGAGCCGGACATGCTCGATCTCCCCTCATCGACCTTCAACTGGGTCGGCTTTGACGGCTCGAAAATCGCCTGCTGCCGCGCGTATAACTCATACGAGTCGCACAGAGGAGAAGCGGACGAAAAAATCAAGGGCTGGATGGAGCTTAACCGCGGAAAAAAGGTCGGAATGGTGCTTTGGGGCATAGGCGACCATGGCGGCGGTCCTTCCAGAATAGACCTTAAAAAGATAGAAGAACTGAAAAAGAGCGAAAAGGAATTCAATCTCATTCATTCGACGCCGGAGGCGTTCTTTGACGAGCTTAAAACGTCCGGCGAGCCGGTTCCGGATTATGACGGCATAATGAACCCGCGTTATACAGGTTGCTACACAAGCATGATGCGCACGAAGAAAATTCATCGCACGCTTGAAAACGAGCTTTATATGACGGAAAAAATGTCCGCCCATGCGCTTATGGCAGGCGTTTCGGACTATCCCTCCGAGGAGATAGAAAAGGCAACAAAGGATCTTTTGCTCGTCGAATTTCACGATATTCTCCCCGGCTCGGCGATTGAGCCTGTCGGCGAATATGCGCAGGCTGTCGCAGGTCACGGGCTGACCGAGCTCCGCCCCGAGAAGATAAAGGCGTTCCTTGCGCTCTGCTCCGACAAGGCAAAGGCGGAGGAGGGCACAATCCCCGTTTTCGTTTACAATCCTCACCCCTACGAGGTCGACGAAACCGTCGAAGTTGAATTCCAGCTTCCCGACCAGAACAAAAATCCCGCTCTTTATTCCGTTCCGCACGTGTATTATATGGGCAAGGAAATCCCTTGCCAGCGCGAACACGAAATATCTAATTTCAACGTTGACTGGCGTATAAAGACGGTATTCTTCGCAAAGCTCCCTGCGGGCACAATGAGCCGTTTTGATATAAAAATGGAGCTGCGCGAAAATCCCGAGCCGCCGATTCAGCCCGAGGGCGACGAGCTTGTCTGGAACAACGGAAAAATGAAGGTTGTAATAAATCTTCATACGGGACTTATCGACAGCTACGAGGCAGACGGCAGGGTCGGTCTCGGAAAGGGATCGTTTGCTCCGCTCGCAATAAAAGATGACGAAAACTCCTGGGCGCACAAGGAAAAGTCATTCCGCAACATAAAAGGCGAATTTACTTTGATGGACGAAGAAAAAGCCGCCGAATTTTCGGGTATAATAAACGGAAGCAGACCTCATTCCGTCCGCATAATCGAGGACGGCGCCGTTCGCACGGTTGTCGAAGCGCTCTTCTCCTATCACGATTCGTTCCTTGCAAGAAGATATTATCTGCCGAAAAACTCCTCCGATTTTACCGTCAGGGACAAGGTATACTGGAACGAGAAGATGACAATGCTCAAGCTCTCGCTGAACACCGTCGACGGCGATATATTCATCGGTCAGACGGCATACGGCAGCGAAACGCTTCTGACAAACGGTGACGAAATGGTCAGCCAGAAATGGAACCTCGTATCGGACGGCAATACCGCGCTTACGGTCATCAACAGCAGCACATACGGCTCGGACTATAAAGACGGCGAGCTTCGCATAACGTGCCTGCGCTCTCCCGGCTATGCCGCAGGAAAGAGCGACTTCTCCGTCCGTAAGCCCTATATAATGGAGCAGGATCGTTTTTCTCCCTTTATGGATCAGGGCGAACACGACTTTACGTTTGCCGTCAAGGTCGGCGACGACGGCGAAAGAAAGGCGCATATCGAGCGTGAGTCTGCCGCATTTGCGGAGACGCCGATGGCACTTTCCTTCTTCCCGACAGGCTGTGCAAAGGAAAAGGAAAACACTATAAAGCCCTTTGCAACGCTCTCCGATGACGTCATCACGCTTGCGGTATTCAAAAAGGCGGAAAGAGGAGATGATTTCATCATCCGTCTCTTCAACCCGACGGGGGACGCCCGCAAAACCGTCCTCTCGCTCCCCTCAATCGACTTTGAAAAGGAATTCACCCTCACGGCGTACGAGATAAAAACTCTCCGCATAAACCTTTCGACAAAGGATGTCCGCGAGGTATCTCTCATAGAAAAATAATCACGAAAGGACGTGACGTTCTTGAAACTGTTTCTTGACTCTGCCGACCCCGAAAAAATAAGGCGCGCGCTTGATTTTTACCCCATTGACGGCGTGACGACAAACCCGACGATACTATCCCGTCAGAACACGGAGCTTCTCCCACTGCTGAATGAGCTCCGCAAAATAACGGAAGGAAAGCTCCTTTTCGTTCAGGTGATGGCTGAAAAATCGGACGATATGGTGTGCGAAGCGCAAAAAACCGCAAACCTTCTCGGCGGCGACATCTGCATAAAGATTCCCGCAACGGAGGAAGGGCTTCGTGCGATAAAAATTCTTTCGCGTGACGGCATAAGCACAGCGGCGACGGCCGTGTATTCGCTGAGTCAGGCGATGCTTTGCGCAGCCGCCGGCGCGGATTACGTTGCGCCGTACATGAGCCATATAGACAACCTCTGTCTTGACTCCGCGCAGGTCGTGGGCGATATGGCAAAGCTCTTCCGCGAGCATTACCCGAAGACAAACGTCCTTGCGGCAAGTTTTCGGGTTGCAGAGCAGATAACACGCGCCGTTCTTTGCGGCGTCGGGGCGGTGACGGTTGCGCCGGAAATGCTGCCCGTTCTCATAGGCAATCGCGGCACGGATGCCGAGCTTGACTCTTTTGAAAAAAACTGGTCGTCGGTTTACGGAAACAAGTCCGTCGGCGAACTCATATAAAAGGAGGCGCACATGCTGAAAATCGAAAACGAACTTCTGACCGCCCGAATAAACCCCGTAGGCGCAGAGTTATCGTCGCTGATAAAAAAGAATACGGAAAGAGAATACATCTGGCAGGCGGAGCCGTCTGTCTGGGGACGTCACGCTCCGTTGCTGTTTCCCGCGGTCGGCAGAATGAGCGGCGACAGCTTCATCTATGACGGCAAAAAATACTTTATGCAGAAGCACGGTTTTCTCCGCGGCAGCAGTTTTGAGGTCGTTGAAAAAACCGATAATTCCGCTCTTCTGCGTTTCTCGTCAAACGAAAAAACGCTTATGTCGTTCCCCTTTGAATTTGATTTTGACGCAGAATATTCGCTTTCGGAAAGCACTCTCGTCCAGCGGCTGACTGTCACAAACAAGGGTGACGGCAATATGTATTTTTCCGTCGGCGCACATCCTGCTTTCAACATCCGCATAGGTGACACGCTCCGCTTTGAAACCCCCGAGCATGCAACTCTCCCCTATCTTGACGGAAACGACACAGTCGGCAATCCGGAAAACAAGCTCATCCTTGACGGAGAAACGGACATCGTTCTTTCAAAGGAGCTCTTTGAAAACGGCTCGCTCGCCCTTGAAGCTCCGGCTTCGACTTACGCTGAGCTTGTCGGCAGTAACGGCGTTCCGTATCTGCGTGAGACTTTCGGCAAAACGCCGATGCTCTGGCTCTGGGCAAAGCCGGGTGCGGAGTTTGTCTGCATTGAGCCCTGGAGCGGCTCCGACGAGCGTGTGCCGACAGAAAATCTTGAAAACAAAAAGGGCATTCTCTGTCTTGCTCCGGCTCAAAGCTTCACCCTCCCCGTCTCCATCACAATACTCTGACCGTACTTTTCTTTGAAAAGAAAAGTAGGCAAAAGAAAC
>JAHAZT010000033.1 GCA_018383975.1 Eubacteriales bacterium
AGTCCGAGAGTCGGCGGAAACACGTCGATTGCGCTTGAAGAAATGAGAAAGGTTTTTGAAGCGGAAGGCATTGAAACCGAAATATTTCAGGTCGGAGGGAACGATATAAGGGGCTGTATTGCCTGCGGACGTTGCGGCGAGCTCGGCAAATGCGTTTTTGATGACGCCGTAAACGAGCTTGCACCGAAATTCGAGGCGGCGGACGGACTTGTCGTCGCAAGCCCTGTTTATTACGCGTCCGCCAATGCGACGCTTATCGCCTTGCTTGACAGGCTTTTTTACAGCTCCCGCTTCGACAAAACAATGAAGGTCGGGGCGAGCGTCGTCTGCGCCAGACGCGGCGGCTGCTCTGCCACCTTTGACGAGCTGAACAAGTATTTCACGATATCGGGTATGCCGGTGGCGTCAAGCCGTTACTGGAATTCGATACACGGTCGCGCGCCCGGCGAAGCCGATGAGGACGGCGAAGGCAAGCAGACAATGCGCACGCTTGCAAGGAATATGGCGTTCCTTATGAAAAGCATTGCGCTCGGCAAGGAAAAGTTCGGTCTGCCGGAAAAGGAAACGCCGATCCGCACGAATTTTATAAAATAAAAAGAAAATCTCCCCGCACGAAAATGCGGGGAGGATTTTTTCTTTTCTCCCTGTCATAAATCGGACAAATCCTCAATATAATTGCATTGAATAAAACCGAATCGGGAGGAAAGAAAATGAGCATTTACAAGGATATAGCGCAGAGAACGGGCGGAGATATTTATATAGGCGTTGTCGGACCTGTGAGAACGGGGAAGTCAACCTTTATAAAAAAATTTATGGAGACGCTCGTCATTCCCAATATTGAAAACGATTACGACAGAAAGCGCGCACAGGACGAAATGCCGCAGTCCGCGGCGGGGCGAACCGTTATGACGACGGAGCCGAAATTCATCCCCGATGATGCCGTGAAAATCACGCTGGACGGCGTCGGCACGCTTTCCGTTAAAATGATTGATTGCGTCGGCTATATGGTGGAGGACGCGCTCGGCAATTTTGAAAACGGTCAGCCGAGAATGGTCAATACGCCTTGGTCGGAGGAGAGCGTTCCGTTTGAAAAGGCGGCTGAAACCGGCACGAGAAAGGTCATAACCGATCACAGCACAATAGGCTTTCTCGTCACGAGCGACGGTTCGTTCGGCGAGCTTTCAAGAGAGGGCTATGCCGAGGCGGAGGAGAGAATCGCAAAGGATATTTCGTCAATCGGCAAGCCCTATGCGATAATTCTGAACTCCGCAAAGCCGAACGCAAAAGAGTCGATTGACCTTGCGCTTTCGCTTGAAGAAAAATACGGAGCTCCGGTTGCGCTTGTCAACTGTCTTGAGCTTGACCGCAGCGATATTGAAAACATTATGGGGCTTGTGCTTTTGCAGTTCCCGGTGACGGAAATCGAAGTCGGCTTGCCGGATTATATGAACGCACTCGACGCAAGTCATCCGATGCGTCGCGAGGTATATGACGCCGCGATGGACTGTGCGAGAAACGTCAGAAAGACGGGCGATATAGCGGAAAAATTCAAAGCGCTTGAAGAAAATGAATATGTCGATTCGGTAAATATTGATTTTGTCGACCTCGGAACGGGAAAAGCAAGCGTTTCCGTGAAGCTGAAGGACGGACTGCTTTATAAGCTGATCGGAGAGCTGACCGGCTTTGACGTCACGGGGGACGAGGCACTCCTCAAATTGCTTACGGAACTTGCGTCGACGAAAAAACAATATGATAAGGTTTCCGAAGCGCTTTCCTCCGCTATGGACACCGGCTACGGCATTGTCACGCCTGATATTTATGATATGAAGCTCGAAGAGCCTGTTATCGTCAAGCAGTCGGGCGGGTACGGCGTAAAGCTCCGCGCGTCGGCACCGTCGATACATATGATAAAAGCCGATATTCAGACGGAGGTCTCGCCCATCGTCGGCACGGAGGCGCAGTCGGAGGAGATGGTGCGCTTTATGCTGAAGGAATTTGAGACAGACCCGAAGCGCATATGGGATACGAATATGTTCGGCAAATCCCTTTATGAGCTTGTAAACGAGGGGCTGCATACAAAGCTCTCACATATGCCGGACGACGCAAGAGCAAAGCTCTCGGAAACGCTCGGAAGAATAGTAAACGAGGGCAGCGGCGGACTGATCTGCATTATACTCTGACGCGGAACGGACCGCTGCGCGGAGATAAGAGAGAAGATCGAAGAGAAAAGGTGCGGCAGAGCCGCAAATTGATAAAAAAACAGAGATGAGAAATCACCTCTGTTTTTTAGTTATAAAGTTTGTACAAAACAATTATTAAAGTTTCTTTTGCAAAAGAACACCTCATCCGTCAGCCTGCGGCTGCCACCTTCTCCTACTGGAGAAGGCTGAATGAGCCTCCCCTGTGTAAGGGATTTGCAAGTATGCGAAGCATGCTTGCAGGCGTCGCCGAGACGGGTTCGGAAACCGCGCAGCGGTTGGAGGGTTGTAAAAAAACAATCCCTCAGTCGGCTTGCGCCGACAGCTCCCTTTACACAAGGGAGCCTGAAAAACTCCCCGATAACTGAAGTTTCTTTTGCCTACTTTTCTTTTCAAAGAAAAGTACGGTCAAAGAAAAGTACGGTGAAAGAAAAGTAGGTCAGTTGCCGAGGGCTGCGCCGATGGCGGTTGCAAACTGCGCGTTTTCGGGAATAATGAAATTCACGCCGAAGGTTGAGCTGAGATTTTCAAAAATCTTTTCTGCGGGGCTGATTGTTGCGAGGTTGCCCGTGAGAACGATGTTATGAACGTTTTCCTTTCGTGCGGCAAAAACGCCCAAAACGCCGACGGTTTCAAACACCATATTGATTATTCCGCGTGCGATATCGGCAGGCGATGCGATGTCGGAGAGCTTTCCGAAGTTTGAAGCCGTCATATCCGGCGGCAAAGAGATTGACGCGCCCGATTCCGTCAGGTCTTTTACGCGAAGGTCGACATTATCAAGCTCGCCGCCCTCCGCAAGCTCGACGATATGGTCGATATCGTCCATACCGAGCATTTTCTTTGAAAGTCCGACAAGGGTGCCGCCGCCGACGCCCGTTCCGCCGAGATAGGAGGTCGTTACGGCGTCCTCTGATTTTTTCGCATGGACGATTGCGGTTCCCGTGCCCATACTGATGACGATTGCGTCCGAAAGTCCGGAAAGATAAAGTCCGCCCCTGCCGACGCAGTCGAATTCGACGGCTTTTGTCAGGGGGAGTCCGTATATGGACTTTTTGATATATGACGAGCCGACTCCGGTAACTATCACCTTTTCGATATCGGAAAGGTCAAGCCCGTTCTGAGTTGTAAACTTGCCGAAGGCACCGTAGACCGAGGTAATCGGGTCTGCGGCGCGGACAAATTGCGGAAAATTGATTTTTCCGCCGTAGGACGCAACGATTTTCGTTGTGCTTCCGCCGACGTCAATACCGATTATTGCTTTCATTTTTTCTTCCTTTCTTTCATATGGGTGACGAAATTATCATTTCGCAGAGAGTGTCATAGTCAATGCCGGCAGCCTTTGCTTCTTGCGGAAGAAGGCTTGACGGGGTCATGCCGGGGAGCGCATTTGCTTCAAGACAGAAGAGGCGACCGTCGCCGTCCATCATAAAGTCAAGCCGACTGTACATTCCCAGACCGAGGGCGTTGTGCGCGCGCAGGGCGACCTCCCCCATTTCCGCCGCTTTTTCCGGCGAAAGCCGAGCGGGGCAGATTTCCTCCGTCGCGCCCGACTGATACTTGTTTTTGTAATCATAAAATCCCGTTTTCGGGATGATTTCTATTGCGGGCAGGGCTTTGCCGCCGAGAATACCGACGGAGAATTCACGTCCGGATATCTTTTCTTCAATTATAACCTTTGTGCCGTAGGTTTTGGCAAGGCTGATGGCTTTTTCAAGCTCGCTCTGCGTTCCGACAATCGTCACGCCGACGCTTGACCCGCAGCCGCAGGGCTTTACGACGCACGGCACGTCGATTTTTGATATATCCTCTCCGCCGTATAGCTTCCATTTCGGGGTCGGAATTCCGCGCGACTCAAAGATTGATTTTGTCAGCGCTTTGTCCATGGCGAGATGACAGGAGGCATAGTCGCTGCCGGAATGCTTTATCCCGCACGATTCAAGCACCGCTTCAATCCGTCCGTCCTCGCCCATTCCGCCGTGGAGCGCGAGAAAGACGACGTCCGCCTTTTCGCAAAGTCCGATTATTCCTCTGCCGATAAGCCTTTCGCCCTCGCCGAAGTCCTTTTTCAGCTTTTCAAGATCCGGCTCCTTTTCCGGCACGGAAAATTCAAATTTACCGTCGGAACGAAAGAGAGAATCGATATTTTCCGTAGTTATCGGTTTGTATACGTCCGCAAGGGCAACGGAATGACCGCGCCGCATAAGCGCCGTTGCGATAAGCGCGCCGGACGAAAGGGAAACGTCTCTTTCGGGACTCATTCCTCCTGCAAGAACTGCTATTTTCATAGGCTTTGTGACCTCTTTTTGAAAGATTATATGTTGCCGCGGGCGAGCTTTTCCGCCGCCGCGAGCTTAACGCAAAGGCAGAGAACCTCCGTCGCGCGGGAAAGGTCTGCGTCCGAAGGATATGACGGCGCAATGCGGAGATTTGTATCCTCCGGGTCGATACCGTAAGGGAAGGTCGCGCCGACGTTTGTCAGCGTTACGCCCGCCTCCCTGCAGAGCTGCCAGACCCGCTTTGCCGTTCCGGGGAGAACGTCAAGCGAAATGAAATATCCGCCTTCGGGTTTTGTCCATTCCGCAATTCCGAGCCCCGAAAGGTTGTTTTCAAAGGCGGAAAGCACAATGTCAAACTTTCTTTTCAGCACCTTTGCGTGAAGCGACATATGCTTTTTCAGGTTTTCCGCCGTGCCGAAATATTTTGCGTGGCGAAGCTGATTTATCTTGTCATAGGATATGCTCTGCACCGTCATATGCGAAAGTGTATCGGCAATATTTTTTTCGGATGAAAGCATTGCCGCAACGCCTGCTCCGGGATACGTTATCTTTGACGTCGAAACGAACATATATGCGATATCTTCGTTTTCCGTGCCGCGGGTAAGGTCAAAAATGTTCGGTATTTCCCGAATTTTTCCGAAATCGTGGACGATATATGCGTTGTCCCAGAAAATGCGGAAGTCCTTTGCCGCGGGACGCAGACGGGCAAAACGGGCGATTGTTTCGTCGGAATATACGGCGCCCGTCGGGTTTGAAAATTTCGGCACGCACCATATGCCCTTTATGCTTGCGTCGGAGGAGACAAGACGTTCGACCTCGTCCATGTCGGGGCCGGACTCCGTCATTTTGATGTTTATCATCTCAATGCCGAAGGCGGCGCAGATTGCAAAGTGACGGTCATAGCCGGGGCATGGGCAAAGGAATTTTATATTCCCCTGATTTTTCCACGGCTTTTCGCCGCATACGCCGAAAAGCATCGCGCGGGCGACCGTATCATACATCATTGTAAGGCTTGAATTTCCGCCGGCAATAACATGCTCTGCGGGAACGCCGCAAAGCTCGCCGAAGAGGCGGCGGGCGTCATTACAGCCGGCAAGCAGACCGTAATTGCGCATGTCGGCACCGTCCGACGATTTGCAGTCGTCGGCTGTTTTGAGAACGGTAAGGATGCCGTCCGAAAGGCAAAGCTGCTCTGTCGACGGTTTCCCGCGCGACATATCGAGCGAAAGCCCCTGTGCTTTGATATTTTCGTATTCGGAGAGGAGACTTTTGCAAATGGACGAAAGTCCGCTCTCCGTCATTTCCGAATACTTCATAATGAAAAATCTCCGTTTTATCAGATATCGGCGTTGCCCGTTGTTCTGGGGAATGCTTCAACGTCGCGGATGTTGGATACGCCCGTGATATACATTATAAGGCGCTCAAAACCGAGACCGAAGCCCGCGTGGTGAGTTCCGCCGTATTTACGAAGCTCGGTGTACCACCAATAATCATCGGGATTGAGACCGAAGCGGGCATATGCTTCTTCGAGCTTGTCAAGACGCTCCTCACGCTGTGATCCGCCGATAAGCTCTCCGACGCCCGGAACGAGCATATCCGCCGCGGCGACGGTCTTTCCGTCGTCGTTCTGGCGCATATAGAACGCCTTTATCTCCTTCGGATAGTCCGTTACGAACACGGGCTTTCTGAAAATCTCCTCGCAGAGATATCTTTCGTGCTCTGTCTGCATATCGCAGCCCCAGAAGGGCGTATAATCAAACTGCTTGCCGCTTTCCGAAAGCAGCTTTATCGCCTCCGTATATGTTATGCGGGCAAAATCATTTCCGACAACGTTGTGAAGCCTGTCAAGAAGGGCGTTGTCAACGAATTTGTTGAAGAATTTAAGCTCTGCGGGGCAGTTTTCAAGAACGTAGTTTATTACGTACTTTGTCATTGCTTCGGCAAGCTCCATGTCGTCTTCAAGATCGGAGAAGGCGATTTCAGGCTCTATCATCCAGAATTCCGCCGCGTGGCGCTGGGTATAGCTCTTTTCGGCGCGGAAGGTCGGACCGAAGGTATAAATCTTTGAATAAACCTGCGCAAAGCACTCTGCATTGAGCTGACCGGAAACCGTCAGAAATGCGCTCTTGCCGAAAAAGTCCTTTGAAAAATCTATTTTTCCGTCCTCTGTTCTCGGGGGATTGTCAAGGTCGAGAGCCGTCACTCTGAACATTTCGCCCGCGCCCTCGCAGTCGCTGACGGTGATAAGAGGAGTGTTCACATATACAAAGCCGTTTTCATTGAAGAATTTATGAATGGCGAACGCCGCCGCGGAGCGCACGCGGAAAACCGCATTGAAAAGGTTTGCTCTGGGACGCAGATACGATATCGTGCGGAGGTATTCAAGGGTGTGACGCTTTTTCTGAATGGGGTAGTCCGGTGTTGACGCGCCTTCAACCTCAATTTTTTCAGCCTTTATTTCAAACGGCTGGGGGGCGTCGGGAGTGAGGGCCAGCGTCCCTGTGACTATGAGCGCCGCGCCGACGTTCTGCTTTGCAATCTCCTTATAATTTTCGAGCTTGTCCGCTTCAAAAACGACCTGAACGTTCTTAAAGCAGCTGCCGTCATTCAACTCTATAAATCCGAAAGCGTTTGAGGAACGGACAGACCTTGCCCAGCCGGCAACCGTTACGGTTTTTCCGCCAAAGGCGTCCTTATCGGCAAAAATGTCTTTTACAAAATTTCTTTTCATTTCAATCACCTTTTTATTATAAATTTGTTATATCGGCAAAAATATATATACAAAATATATTATACAACGATAATCCGCCGATTACAAGACAATTTTTCAAACGGACGGAGTTTTTTGAGATATTTATCCGTATTGCTCCGAATTTTATTGACAAAAAAAGACCTATGGGCTATAATTTAAGTTGGAATCCGGCGCAGCCGGAAAAGCAATTTCAAAATAATTATCTCGGAGGAAAAATAGATGGACAATTCCACAAAGAAATCGTTGCAGACCGCAGCGGCAAAAATCCGTCTCGGAATTCTTGAAGAAGTGTTTTCCGCTTCGTCGGGACATCCGGGCGGGTCGCTCTCGATAGCGGACATTCTCTCATATCTCTTCTTCAAGGAAATGAGAATCGACCCGAAAAATCCCGAATGGGCAGACCGTGACCGCTTCGTCCTTTCAAAGGGACACACGGCTCCCGCTCTCTATGCGGCTCTTGCGAACAGAGGATATTTTGATGTTTCGGAGCTGAAAGGCTTCCGCAATGCACAGAGCTTCCTTCAGGGTCACCCCGATATGAAGCATACGCCCGGCGTCGATATGACGACAGGCTCTCTCGGCCTCGGAATTTCCGCCGCTTGCGGCATGGCTCTTTCCGGCAAGATTTCCGATAAGGATTACCGTGTGTATGCCGTTCTCGGCGACGGCGAGACGGAAGAGGGTCAGGTCTGGGAGGCGGCTATGTTTGCCGCTCATTACAAGCTCGATAACCTCTGCATCTTCGTTGACTTCAACGGACTTCAGATCGACGGACCCATCGTCGACGTTATCGACCCCACCCCCATTGACAAGAAGTTTGAAGCGTTCAACTGGAACGTTGTCACGATAGACGCTCACAATTTCGATGAAATCGAAGCGGCTGTCGAAGCGGCGAAGGCATGCAAGGGCAAGCCGACGGCGATAATCGCCAAGTCGGTAAAGGGCAAGGGCGTTTCGTTTATGGAAAACAAGGTCGGCTGGCACGGAAAAGCTCCGAACGCCGAGGAATACGAGCAGGCGGTTGCGGAAATCACCGCTTCAATGCAGTAAGGGGAGGATACGGTAATGGCTGATAAAATTGCAACAAGACAGGCTTACGGAGACGCGCTTGCCGCTCTAGGCGATAAGTATAAGGATCTCGTCGTTCTCGATGCAGACCTTGCGGAAGCAACGAAAACCGGCGTTTTCAAAAAGAAATTCCCCGAAAGACATTTCGACTGCGGCATAGCGGAGGGAAACATGGTTTCCGTTGCGGCGGGACTTGCAACAACGGGAAAGATCCCGTTTGCGTCCAGCTTTGCAATGTTTGCCGCGGGCAGAGCCTTTGAGCAGATAAGAAACTCTGTTGGTTATCCTCATCTCAACGTTAAAATCGGCGCAACTCACGCAGGCATCACGGTCGGCGAGGACGGCGCAACGCACCAGTGCAATGAGGATATCGCTCTTATGCGCACAATTCCGGGAATGGTTATCATCAATCCTGCGGACGGACTTGAAACGTTTGCGGCGGTCGAAGCCGCCATCAACTATAAGGGTCCCGTTTATCTCCGCTTCGGCAGAGCTGCGGTGCCTTATCTCTATGACGAGAAAACATATAAGTTTGAGATCGGCAAGGGAATCACTCTCGCCGAGGGCAAGGACGTTACAATCGTCGCAACGGGATATATGGTTCATCTCGCACTTGAAGCAAGAGAGCTTCTCAAAGCCGAAGGCATTGACGCCGAGGTTATCAACATTCATACAATCAAGCCCCTTGACGAAGAGCTCATCATAAACAGCGCAAAGAAGACAGGCGCGGTCGTTACGGCAGAAGAGCATAACGTCATCGGCGGACTCGGCGGCGCGGTATGCGAGGTTCTTTCCGAAAAGCACCCGACGCCTGTGCTCAGAGTCGGCGTTGAGGACAAATTCGGCAAGAGCGGCAAGGTTCCCGTTCTTCTTGAAGAATACGGACTCACAGCCGCAAACATCGCCGCAAAGGCGAAGGCAGCGGTTGCGCTGAAAAAATAATTTCAGAAAAACAACGGCACGTCACTCCCGAATTCCCTTCGGGAGTGAAGTTTTATCGGAGGCGGAATGAAAATACTTCTTTGCACGATGAAAATGAATATGGGCGGCGCGGAGACGCACATTTTTGAGCTTGCAAAAGCGCTTTCCGGGCGCGGTCACGAGGTGACGGTCGCCTCCGGAGGCGGAAGATATGCGGAGGAGCTTTCTTCTCTCGGCATAAAAACCGTGACGGTGCCTCTTTATTCGAAAAATCCTCTGCTTATGGCGGCGGGACGACGGAGACTGTCCGCCCTTATAAAAAGGGAAAAATTCGATATCGTTCACGCTCACGCGAGAATTCCCGCGCTTATCTGCGGCGGACTTCAGAAGAAATACGGCTTCCGCTTTGTGACGACGGCGCATTACGATTTCAAGGTCACGCCGCTGCTCCGCAGACTGACGGACTGGGGCGAGCATTGCTTTGCCGTCAGCCCGGATATAAAGGATTATGTTGCGGCAAATTATGACTTCCCCAAGGAGAATATTTCCGTTATTCCGAACGGAATAGATACGGAAAAATTCTCGCCGGAGAAGGACGGAGAGGTGCTTACGGAGTTTCCCTCGCTTGCAGGGAAGACCGTCATTCTGCACGTCAGCAGGCTTGAAAGCTATTCTTCGCTCTGCGCCGGAAGGCTTGCGACGGCTATGCGCAAAACAGGAGAAAAATATCCCGCAGCCGTGCTTGTAATCGTCGGCGGAGGGAGCGAGCTTGAAAGAATCCGCAGTATTGCCGGAGAGACGAACAAAGTCCTCGGCAGGGAGGCGGTGATCGCCGTCGGCGCAAGGGCGGACGTTTATAAATTCATGAAAGCGGCGAGCGTTTTCGCAGGTCCCTCACGCGCGGCGCTGGAAGCTATGGCTTGCGGCGTTCCGACGGTTGTCACGGGGTCGCAGGGGCATATCGGCATTTTTTCGGATGAAATCCGACCTGCTTGCGAAAGGACGAATTTCTGCGGCAGGGGACTTCCGCTTCCCGATGAAGCCGCGCTCCGCCGCGACGTTGAAACGCTTCTTTCGATGACGGAGGACGATCGGGCGGCTGTGGGCAGAGCCTGCCGGAAATACGTCTGCGAAAATTATTCGGTCGACCGCATGACAGACCTGTGCGAGGAGGAATATCTGCGTCTTTCAAAAATCGTTACGGGAAAGCGTCACAACTTCACACTCTGCGGCTATTACGGCTTCGGAAACACGGGTGACGAGGCGCTTGAAAAATGCATAATTTCGTCGATAAGAAAAAGAAATCCCTCCGCCGATATCTGCGTCATGACCCATACACCGAAGAAAACCGCAAGAAAATTTGTCGTCGGCACGGTGCAGAGAATGAATATTCCCGCCGTTATGAAAGTGCTGAAAAACACGGATACGTTTGTTTTCGGCGGCGGCAATCTTTTGCAGGACAAAACGAGCTTTCAGTCACTTATTTATTATACAAAAATGCTGTCATGGGCAAAGAAAAAAGGCTGTCGGACGGTGATATTCGCAAACGGACTCGGTCCTTTTGAAAGTCCGTGCGCCATTAAAATTTCCGCAAAGGCGCTGGCGGCGGCGGACGAAATCTCGATGCGGGAAAAATACTCCCTCGACCTTGCAAGGAGGCTTTGTCCGGACACAATGCCGATCCTGACCTTTGACCCCGCGATAATGACCGTTCCCGAAATGGGCGCAAAGGCGGACGGAAAATATTTTGTCGTCGCGCCGAAGTTCTTTTCGGACTGTGCCTCGGAGGCACTCGTGCAAGCCGTGAAAACACTTTCCGAGCGTTATAAAATGAAAGCATATATTCTTCCGATGTACGAAAAGCAGGATATGAAAATCTGCGAAAGAGTCGCACGCGACGCAGGCGGAGAGCTTGTCCCGCGCGGACTTTCGGCAGAGGAGGTTTCGGGGTTTATTTCCGGCGCGGAGGTGCTGATAGGCTCCCGACTTCATTCGCTCGTGCTGTCGACGGTCGCGCTGTGTCCCGCGGTTGCCGTTTCGGACGATATAAAGCTGTTTTCTTATATGGAAATGACGGACGCCGTCACAAAGAGCGGAAAGCCTTGCTGTCTTGCGGAAAATTCATGCGCGGAGGAAATAGCCGGACTTGTTTCGGAGGTGATTTTCGAAGGAGAGGAAAGGCGCGCCGCCCTTGCCGCAATGCTCCCCCGATGGAGAGGAATTTTTGAAGAAGGACTTGATATACTGAAATAAAAAACCCCGCCGGAGCGGGGATTTTTTATTTTGTTCAGTTTGCGTGATAGCCCTTTGCGGGGAACTCGCTCACATAGCCCTTTTCAAGATAGCCGATGTAAGTATTGCCTGCGGCGAGAGTGAGCTCTGCGCCGTTTTCGGTTGTGAGGATGAGTGCGCCGGTTGCGGTCTTTGTCCAGTTGATGGCAATCATTTTACCGCCGCAGCAGTAATAGCCTTTGCCCGCGCCCTTCACGTTCACGAAAGCCATCTTCGGGTCTTCTTTGGGACCCTTGCCCTGCGTCACGCCGACGCCGAGGAAGATAACGTTTGTAAACGAAAGCTCCTCGCCGGAAATGTTCGTACCCTTTATTTCAACCTGAGAACGGATATATTTTCCGGAGGCTGTGTCATAATTGAAGGTGACCTCCTTCTTGCTCTCGTTGTTATCCATTGTGAAGTCGACCTTGACGGTTCTTGCGGAGATGTTTGACGCGACTGCGGAGCTTGTTCCGAATTTGAAGCCGTTCGGCGCGCCGTTATAGCTTGTACCGCTCTTTGCAAATTTGGAGGACTTGCCCGTTACCATTATTTTAAGTGCCGAGCCGTTTACAACCGTGTCGAAAAGAAGATCCGAACGGGACTTGTAGTTCTGTATAGTACCGTATTTCTTTCCGCCTTCTT
>JAHAZT010000051.1 GCA_018383975.1 Eubacteriales bacterium
ATATATCCGCCGTCCATAAAGATAACGCGGCTTGAAACGTCGCGGGCAAACGCCATTTCGTGCGTTACGACTATCATCGTAAGACCTTCGGCGGCAAGCGATTTCATAACAGCCAGCACCTCGCCCACCATTTCGGGGTCAAGAGCCGACGTCGGCTCGTCAAAGAGAATAACCTCCGGCTCCATGCAGAGCGCGCGGGCGATTGCAACACGCTGCTTCTGTCCGCCGGAAAGCTGGCGGGGCTTTGCGTTTTTATACGCCGCCATTCCGACCTTTGAAAGATACCTTTCCGCTCTTGCCTCCGCCTCTGCTTTTGAAAGTCCGAGCACCTTTTCGGCTCCGATTGTGCAATTTCGGAAAGCCGTCATATTATTGAAAAGATTGAAGTTCTGGAAAACCATCGTCACCTTTGAACGATATTCCGTAAGCGAAATACCCTTGCCGCGGACATCCTCGCCGTGAAAAAGAATCTCGCCGTCGGTCGGCGTTTCAAGCAGGTTTATACAGCGAAGCATAGTGCTTTTTCCCGAACCGGAAGGCCCTATAACGCTAATAACGTCACCTTGATTGACGGAAAACGAAATATCGTGCAGGACGTCGTTTCCGCCGAAGGACTTTTTGAGATGAGAAACTTCAATTACAGCCATATCATTTTCCCTCCCCTCTGGCGTTTATCTGCGATTTGAAATCTGTCTGAGAGCCGCAAACGACGTATGAGTCGTCGCCGTCCATCTTCTTTTCGAGGAGACGGAGAATTCTTGTGACGGTGAACGTGAGAATGAAATAAATCACTGCGCACATCACATAGGAAGGCACAAACTGCGCATATGCGCCGCCTGCCTGCTTTGCGGCAAACATAAGCTCGGTTATGGAAATGACGCTGAGTACGGAGCTGTCCTTTATATTGACGACAAATTCATTTCCTATTGAAGGCATTATGTTTCTTATTGCCTGCGGCAAAACGACGTAAAACATCGTCTTGAAATGCGACATACCGATTGCGTGCGCCCCTTCGAACTGTCCCTTGTCGACGGATATTATGCCTCCGCGGACGATTTCCGCCATGTATGCGCCGGTATTTACGGAAATGATTATTATTGCCGAAGCCATAGGCTTCATACCGAGCGGCACAAAAAGGCTGTAATGAATTATGAGTGCCTGAACCATCATCGGTGTGCCGCGAATAACTTCAACATAAACGGAAAGAATTGTGTTTACAATCTTCAAAACCGCTTTTTTGAAGCCGCCGGCATTCTCTTTTACGGGTACCGTTCTGATAATCGCAATAACCAGACCGATAATAAATCCGGCAATGGTGCCGATTATCGCCATCAGCAGGGTGTTTCCCGTGCCGCGGAGAAAACTGCGCCAGTATTCCGAAAATATCTTTGCTATCCAATCAAAAAATGACATTGTGTTCCGCTCTTTCTATCAGCTGTTTACAGGCTGACGAAGGATTGCTTCCTTCATCATCTGTTCTCTTTCCTCTGCGGGAATGGAAGCGATAATTCTGTTTATTTCCGCCGTGAGCGAGCTGTTCTTTCTTACGCCTACGGCGATTGACGCTTCCTCTGCGTTGTATTTGAAGCCGTTTTCTTTTGTGAATTCAACATATGTAAATTCGGGGTTTGCGGCGACCGCGGAAATTGCGCCGGGCTTTTCGCAAACGTATCCGTCTACTGCGCCGGAACGGAGCGACTGAATAAGTCCCGCAAAATCTTCAAGCGCGGTTTCTTTCTTTACGCCCTCAATCTGACCGATAACGTCATAATGGAAAGTATTGAGCTGACCTGTAATCTTTGCGCCCGCAAAATCCGCAATTTTTGTTGCCGAAGCATATGCGGAGCCTTTTTTGACAACGATAACAAGCTCGCTGTCCAGATAAGTGTTTGTAAAGTCAACGGAAAGTCTTCTGTCTTCCGTGGGACTCATCCCGGCGATAATCATATCAATCTGTCTGCTGTTCAGTGCGCTTGTGAGTCCGTTCCATTCGATGGGCTTTATAACAAGCTTAACGCCAAGCGCCTCCGCTATTCTCTTTGCTATCTGAACGTCATAACCGTCGGCATAGGTGCCGTTTTCAAGAGGGACGCTCGCATATTCGTTTGATGTCGCCTGTGCCCAGTTATAGGGAGCATATGCACATTCCATACCGACAACTATTTCTCCCTTTGCTTTCACCTCGTCAAGGTCTTTTTCTCCCGTTTTGCTGCCGCAGGAAGCGACCGAAAACAGAACGCCCATTACCATAACGGTTGCAAGTAAAATACTCAGAAATCTTTTCATTTTATTCTCCTCCGGAAAAATAATTCAATTCAAAAACGAAAAAATCGCGGTGACAACCATCACTGCGACAAATAATAAAACAAATTCACGCGATAGCTCTCCACCTCAGTGACAGTACGGCAGATGTTATCTGCAATACCGGTTTACACGGCAAAATCCGTACCGTATACCCTCGGCAGTGTTTCCTTTCGCACGGAAGCGGATACTTCTCGTTCGTGTTAATCATAAACACCGCGCCTCTACCTAAAAACGATATTCAATTTTGAAATTATGGAGAGAGTATATCATGGCAAGTTGCCGTTGTCAATAGTTTTTTCAAATTTTGTTTCTTTTTTTGAAAAAAGCTGCGTTTCTGAGCAAAATATTGCCCTGAGAAAAAATAAAAACTTTTTTCGGGAAACCTCTTGACAAGCCATTGTGTAACTGTTATAATTACAGCAGAGATGTAACAAAAGAAGTTACAGAACGTTTTTTCGCACGACAAAGGGGGCATTTTTATGAACAGTTCTTTCTGTATCGCGGTGCACGCGCTCGTCTATCTCAATCATATGCAGAAGGTGCTCAGCAGCGAGGAGCTTGCGCAGAACGTATGCACAAATCCCGTGCTGATACGCAAGGTCATGTCCAGGCTGAAAAAGGCGGGCATCGTTGATACAAAGGGCGGCAATAACGGCGGCTATATCTTCACCGCCGATGCCGAAACACTCACGCTGGAGCGGATTGCAGAAGCAATAGATATGCAGTTTGTCGGCTCGCCTTGGCGCAGCGGCGATATTGACAAGGAATGTCTGATTTCGTCCGGCATGGGCGAGATTATGCAGAACATTTGCGCACAGCTTGACGAGCATTGCAGAAAAAGTCTGCGCGGGATAACCGTCGCGGATATCGACAGAAAAATACTCAAACACGAAAAGGAGCCGAAAATAGATGAAAAAGCTTAACGGAAAAACCGTCTGCATCATAATTTGCGTACTGACGACCGTTCTGGGCGCAGTCGGGGGGTATCTTCTCTATCGTTTTGTCGGATGCGGGTCCGGAGCCTGCTCGCTGACCGCAAAGCCGTATCTCGGCGCTATGTTCGGAGCGGTTTTCGGGCTTCTGGTCGGAACGATCATCTGTCCGCAGAAAAAAGCGGAAAACTAAAACCGGATTTTCAAATCGCAGCAAATCCGGACGCAAGAATAATCAAAGGAGTCTTGAATGGAATTTGTAATAACCTTTCTGGAAGGATTTATATCCTTCATCTCGCCGTGTATGCTTCCGCTTTTGCCGCTTTACGTTTCGTATTTTGCCGGCGGAGCGGACAAAAAACACAAGGTGTTTTTCAGGGCGCTCAGCTTTGTTCTCGGATTTACCGTCGTATTCAGTCTGCTGGGACTGTTCGCCGGCACGCTCGGAGCATTTCTGAAAGACCATAAAACCATTGTGAATATCGTCGGCGGAATTCTGATAATCATTTTCGGACTGTCCTATCTTGAGGTCATCAAACTGCCCTTCTTCAAGGGTATGCAGAGCGGACGAACGGCAAATAATGTTTTGTCGGCATTTCTCTTCGGCGTGATATATTCCGTCAGCCTTACGCCCTGCATAGGAGCGTTTCTCGGCTCTGCGCTCGCGCTTGCGGGTGCGTCCGGAACGGCTGTCAAGGGAGTGCTGCTGCTCGTGACCTATTCAATGGGACTCGGAGTGCCGTTCGTTTTGTCGGCGGTGCTTATCGAAAAACTGAACACGGCGTTCGCGTTTATAAAAAAGCACTATCGCGTAATCAACATAGTCTGCGGCAGCTTTCTGATACTCATAGGAGTTCTGATGGCATGCGGACTTATGGACAGAATAGTGGCGATATTTTCATAATTGAAAAAGGAGGAAACAATGAAAACAAAATATATAATACTTGCGGTTGTAATCGTTGTGCTGTTTGTCGGAGCGATAGCGGCATACAGACAGCTTTCAAAGAAATATACACCGCCGATGGATCTGCCGCCGCCGACAACAGCCGGAAAAACGCCCGACGCAACCACCCCTTCCGACGGCATCACGGTCGAACCGAGGCCGTCATCGCAGACAAACCCTTCGACCGAGGGCACGACGTCCGGCAAAAAGCCCGATGTTACGGAGGATATAAAGAAAAACACCGCGCCCGATTTTACCGTGCTCGATAAGGACGGAAACACCGTCCGCCTTTCGGAGAAGTTCGGAAAGCCCATCGTCATCAACTTCTGGGCGACGTGGTGTCCGCCCTGCAAACAGGAGCTTCCCGATTTCGATAAGCTCAGCAAGGAATACGGCGACAGGATCGTATTCATGATGGTCAACCTGACGGACGGACGTCGGGAAACCGTTGACGGGACAAAACGCTTCGTTTCCAAAAACGGCTATACCTTCCCCGTATATTTTGACACCGAATACCGCGGCGCCGACGCCTATAACGTTTCGTCCATCCCGCAGACTACATTTATCGACGCAAACGGCAATGTCTATAAAACACGAATAGGAGCCATGAGCGAAGCAACACTCAGATCCTATCTGAACTCACTGCTCGGAGGCTGAAAATGAAAATAACACTTAATCCCGACAAGGAAATCGTAAAGACGGTAAAAGAGGGGCTTCGCCGCACCGGTGGCTACTGTCCCTGTCGCAGAGAGAAAAAGGAAGAATACAAATGTATCTGCGAAGAATTCAGAAAACAGATGGCAGACCCGTCATTTGAAGGCTATTGCCATTGCATGTTATATTATAAATCAAACGAAGGAGATAAATAAAAATGCTTAATATCACAAAAGATTCATTTGAAAAAGAGGTTATGTCCTCCGAAATTCCCGTTGTTCTCGACTTCTGGGCGACGTGGTGCGGTCCGTGCCGTATGCTCGCTCCCGTGCTTGACGAGCTTGCCGAAAAATATGACGGCAAGGTGCGCTTCGGCAAGGTCAACGTTGACGACGAGCCGCTGCTCGCTTCCCGCTTCGGAATTGCAAGCATCCCGACGCTCATCTTCTTCAAAAACGGAAAAATACAGAAGCAGACCGTCGGTTATCGCGAAAAGAAAGAGCTTGACGAAATTCTTCGCGATCTTATCTGACGCACGCACATAGGTCCCATCCTTTTATTTCAAAAAGCAGTTTCTCCGTCGCCAGAGCGACGGAGAAACTGCTTTTTATATGATTTTCGTCCCGATTCCGACAGAGCCCTGTCGGGTCGGACAATGCATTTTGTATTTCAGCTTGCCTTGATAAGCGATGCTTTGCTTTTTTCAAGCACAATGCCGAGTGTTGCGTCTATGCGATATGTCCATTGAGTCCTTCCGTCGTTGAAGACAAAGTGGTAATACGGCGTTTTGATTCCGCCGCTCACGAGTTTTTCCTCCGTGAACGTGACTTTGCCGTCGCATCCTGCGTCGTCAATGGCAATTTTCTTTGCTTTGAGTATATCCATGTGATAATCAAAATAGATTATTTCGCCGGTCTTTGCGTCGATTTTGTAGACATATTCAAACTTCGACGTGTAGAATTCCAGTATCCAGCAGGGGCGGCCCTGATTTCTGCTCAGCTCTTCCCTCGTGAAAACATACTTTTCGGCGTCCGGGAGGTTTGCGTCCTGCAAAGCGATTGCTCTCGCCTTTTCAAGCGATATAAACGGCGTTTTCTCGCTCTTTTCAAGTATCGCTCCCGATACCGCGTTTATGCGGTAAGTCCAGTGTGTTTCTCCGTTGTTGAACGCTATTATGTAATACGGCGTTTTGATGCCGCCGTCGACAAGCTCCTCCGTCGTGAAAACTATCTTTTCGGAGTCCGGACAGCCGGAGTCGTCAAGCGCGATTTCCTTTGCTCTTGATACGGTGATATACCGTCTGCCGAAAAGGACTTCACCGGTCTTTGCGTCGATTTTGTATACGTAACTGTATTTTCCCGTGTGGAATTCAAGTACCCAGCACGGGCGACCCTGATTGCGATTGAGCTCTTCCTTCGTAAAGACGACCTTCTCGCCGTCCGCAATTTCAGCATCGTTCATTGCTATCTCTCTCGCCTTTTCAAGCGATATGAAGAGCGATTCTTCGTTCTTTTCAAGTATCGTTCCGAATATTGCATTTATGCGGTAAGTCCACTGAGTACGGTCATCGTTGAACACGAAGTAGTAGTACGGCGTTTTGATTCCGCCGCTCACGAGCTTTTCCACCGTGAACATAACTTTGTCGCCGCATCCTGCGTCGGTCATGGCAATTCCCTTTGCCCTGCGGATGTCTATGTGATAATCAAAATAGATTATCTCGCCGGTTTTTGCGTCGATTTTATAGACATATTCAAACTTCGACGTGCAGAATTCCAGTACCCAGCACGGGCGACCCTGATTGCGATTGAGCTCTTCCTTCGTAAAGACGACCTTCTCGGATCCGTCAATTCCGGCGTCCTTAAAAGCGATTTCTCTCGCTTCCTCCAAGGAAATGAACATCACAGTTGCATCCTCCGGTACATTTCCACTTTTCTCGGCATCTCCACTTGTTGATTCTTCTGAACCGGGAACGCTGAGTGTTCCGCAGTTCGGACAGTACATTTGTTTCGGAATCCAGTAGGAATCATTTCTTTCGTTTTTCACAATATTTCTCCTTGCGCCGGCGGCAACAGATACAAATGTCTGCGTCATTTC
>JAHAZT010000019.1 GCA_018383975.1 Eubacteriales bacterium
ATTATCTATAAATTTTCCTTGGTGAACGGTCACAACCCTGCCGCTTGCCGATGTCGGATTCAGTTTGTCCGTTTCGTCTTCAAGGTCGGTTATGTTTATTCTCTGTTTGTTTATCTGAACCTTTTCCGCAAGACAGTATAAGCCCATATACCGCCCGTCTATATAAAGATTTACCTGCTTTGTTTCGGGTGTGAAATCAAAGCCGAGTCTGCCGGCAAGCTCATATGCAACGGAATTTTTTATAAACGAAGCGTCGATATAGTTTGCCAGAAGTATCCATGTTTTGGCTTTTCCTATGCCGAACAGGTCCGTCTTTTTGCCGAGCTTTATCTGATACGGCTTTTTTTCATATCCGGCAGTCGCATTTCCTCTTGTTTTTATCTCCGAAACGGTATTGTTTTCGCTGTCACTGTATATGTTTTTTCCGGTGGCGTCACATATATTGATAACCGATTGTTTATCTCTGTTTTCCTTGCTCTGATGAATATACGAAGTCCCTTTCGAGGTTGAAACATAAACCGACGGAAGCTCCGAAAGAATATAAATACTGCAATTTTTCAATCCCGACGAGGTTTTGAAGGTGAGATAATAATATTTCAGTCCGTTTACGTCGGTTTTGTCCGCGCCGGAGATATCATAATAACTTTCGCGGTCAAAATCGGACGATTTGGTTCCGATTATTATTTTTGAAGCCTCAATATCAAACTGCATTTTTGTTATGTCCGTGTTTGCGGGAAGATACAGAATGTTTTTATTTCCCGAGCTTTCATATGTCGCATCACCCGTTTTGACGGATATGGCACCGACGGAAAAATTCACGCATGCCAAAAAGAAAATCGTCGTTGCGAGAAGTATTAATCCTGTTTTTCTGAGTTTTTTCATTGATATTACCTCCTCCCAGAGTCTGACTTCATTATACCTTATTATTGAATCATTTTCAAGGCAATTCTGACCAATTTTCGCAATTTCCTTCGGATGACTGCCGTCATCCGGTGATTTTTGGTGTGAGGGGATGTAAACGGTAAAAACGGCGTTAAGCCCATATGACTGAAAATGCAGAGCCGATTTTTTGATAAAAAATCTTTCGGTATTGCATAAATCTTCTTCGTAAGCGCAGAATATCATTGGGCAAACGGAAAATTTACCGTTTTGCGTAAAGGTAAATATCGGAGGATTTATATATAATGAAAGCAACAGGAATTGTCAGAAGGATTGACGACCTCGGGCGGGTTGTTATACCCAAAGAGATACGCCGGACAATGCGCATCCGCGAGGGCGACCCGACACAGACAACATTGACACCAATCTTACGATTTGTGTATGCTTTGATGGATTTGTCCAAAAGAATCGGTCTGGATTGAACGAAAATACATAGAAAAACAGAACAACCGCCGATCGGAACGGATCGGCGGTTGTTCTGTTTACAGACATGCGAAACCGTAGTTCGCGCATCTTATTTGTTTCGTATCATTGTGTCAAAGCAGTAGGCCGCCGCCGAGAAACCGAGGTAAACCGCGGTTGATTCTTTCGGAATTGTTCCCATCAGATCACAGGCGCAGACGGCAATCATCACACCGACGGAAAGAATCCGAAACAGTTCATTTCTGACGATTGACAGAAATGTCGGCGTCGGTTCAGACTCGACCATCTCCTGTTCGACCGATAAACCGAGCAGGTCGATAAGCCGAGCCATATATCATATAATGGGAAACAGAAAACACCTGACTACCGGGGGATGTTATTATAGTGTCAATTGTTCTCTTCAAGCCTTAAAGCGAGCATTTTCTTTCCGCGGACAAGCCTTTGCTTGACCGTGCTGACATTCTCTCCGAGAATTTCGGCTGTCTGTGCGATTGTGTATTTTTCGATGAAATGAAGCTCCAGCGCGATGCTGTATTTATCCGGCAGGGACTCCATGCAGTTCAGCAGACTCCCGCTTTGCGGTTTTTCGGTTGCGTCGGCAAGCGCGTCACTTATGTCGCATACGTCGCTGTGGCTTCCGACGGACACTTCGCGGCTTGCAAGCGTATTTCTCTTTGCGCAGACGTTCAGCGCGGTATTTTTTGCCGCGCGTAACAGATATGCCGCCGTTTTATCGGAATCGGGGTCGCCGAGCTTTTCAATGTTTTTCGCGACGGAAAGAAATGCGCTGTGTAATGCGTCTTCGGCATCATGACTGTTATGCAGGACGGACATTGCAATTCCGTACATCCTTTTGCGGTGCTTTGCGTACAGTTTTTCGAGTTTTTCTCCGCTTATCCGATTATCGGCTTGTTTTTTCGGCTGTGTTGTCAATTTCACCTCTTACCTGCGACGGGGTCCTGTATTTTTACTTTATTATACACGCTTTTGCATTATTTGTCAAATGATTTCTGCGCGCGGCAAGATATTGTGAACTCTAATATTTTTATTATTTTGAAAAAAGTAAAAAATTGTAACCATTTTTGCCTTGACAATTGTTATATATATAAGATGAAAAAATCACAGCTTGTAAAGGGAGAATCACAAATGACAAAGCAATGCAGAATAATTTCTCTGATCATGGTTATGGCAGTTATTTTCACAATGCCCGGGATGGTGTTTGCCGTATCGGCGACGCTTAAAAAAGACAACATAAAAGACGGCGCGATATGGGAGCCGGATCCGGACGGACTGCTTCCGTCCGTCGACGATTACATAATTGCCGGAGACGGGGCGATATATCCTGAAGCCGACAGAAAGCAGCTTCTGCTTGACGCATGCAGGCGTGCGCTTAAAAGTGGAAACATCACGGCGCACACCGGGGTAATATCCGGAAAGCTCAGAAAGGCAATCTCAAAAGCGACCGCTGCGGCGAGCGTTCAGGGTGCGCAGGACGGCACCTTGCCGAATATGTATTCCGACATGAGCAAGTATATAAAAACGGTGACTGCACCGTATATTCTCGGCAACTCAAACGCGGGAGTGAACCTTCCGAACGGCGCGCTTTCGATCTCATATCCGCTCGTCGGAATGAGCGGCGGGATGGGGCTTTCGCTTGATATTGAATACGACTCCTCTGACAGCAACACCGATACCGTCCACTGGAACGAGAGTGCAATTGTAAGGTATTACATAGTCCTTCAGGACATAATCGAATATACAAGTTCCGGCGGCGAGAGCGGGATAGATTATCACGAGCCTTTCATAATGTGGTACAGCTCGTATGAACCCTATATCGAAGATCTGCAATTTTTCTCATCGCCGGTGCCGGTAAACTTTACAGAGGGAGATTATACCTGCACATGTGTGACGGTCGCTGTCGGCGACGGGTCAACTAGGGTGCCCATCACATCGATTGTCGGCAGAGCCGAAAACGCGACGAGAAACGGTCTCGGCGACGGATGGAAATTCAGCATACCGAATATAGAAACGTTTGAATACTATGAATTTTCAACAGAGCTTTATGACCGCTCGCACAGGATAATCAAGCTTGATACAGGCGAAACCTTCAATCTCGTCGGAACCTCAATCAGGGACAGAAAGCTCAATGATATAACCTTGGAAAGCGCGAGCATTGCCGTAAATTCGTCGACGGCGACGCTCCTTCTGACAAGAAAGGACGGAACGAAATATTATTTTGACGCCGACGGGCTCTGCCTCAAAAAAGAGGACAGGTTCGGAAATGCGGTATATTATACATATTCATCTTCCGGCGAAAGCGCCCGCCTGACGGAAATGCGCGACAGCTTCGGAAGAAAAATCATAATTGACTACTCATATGACAGCTCATCCGTTACGGTCACCGCGAGCGACGGAACGCGCGTTGTCATTTCCGTCGACGGAGAAAATCAGGACTATATAAAGCTTTCCTCCATAGATTACGGCGCGGGGGAAGTATACAGCTTTTCGTATTCTCATCTTTACGGCAAGGCGAATATTGTAAATGATTATGAGACCTTTGAAGGCGAAATCGGATATGTACTCCTTGAAAACATCACACATCCTTCGGGCGACGGCACCGTTATAGGATATACGTCCGAATCGACCAATTTCGGTGGAACGGGCACAAAGGAATATTACTTTGTGAAATCGACGAAGGACGTTATCGGAGGGGCGGATAAAAACTCCGTTTCATACGGAAGAACGGGCAATTCATATGACGCCTCATATCATGACAGTCTCAGCGAATATTACCGTCAGCAATACGAAATAGGCAATTATTCGTTCCAAGTCAGGGTCACGACGGAGGCGGGTACCGCCGTATTCGCCTTCAACGAAAAATGTCTCTGCACCTATTATTCCTCGGGCTACATGGTTGAGGAAAAGCAATATAACGACTATAATCTCGTGAGCAAAAAGACCGTAAAGGATTACGGCTCAGCCACGGACAGTAAGGCGCTTTGCGTCATATCCTCCAAAACATACGGCTATGACATAAAGGGAAATATGACGTCATACACAGCGCCGGACGGAAACACTACGTCATGCACCTATGACAGCCGTTACAGCCTTCTCACGTCAAAGACCTATAAGCAGAACGCGGGCGTGACCGTAACCGAGACGCACACCCTTTCCGATGACGGAAAGAACATCATCCGTGATACCGTAAGCTCCGGCGGGACGGTCGCAGGCAGGACAGACTACACCTATGACGCGCTCGGGAACGTCATTTCAAAGACGGAATATCAAAGCCTCAGCCCCGAGAAAACATCCGTCACGGTATATTCCTATGAGGATAACGTCACGCGCGGAGCGGGGATTGACCTTGACGGGCTGTTCTGTACGTCTGTTTCGGTTTTGGGAATTGTAAACGCGGACGGCGTTGCCACAGGCACCGTGACGGAAACGTTTGCTTATGACGTCGCCGGAAGGGAAATCCGCTCGACAGACGCCCGCGGGAATACAAAGACGACCGCTTATGACGCGCGCGGCAGGGTCATTTCGGTTTCATATCCCGATGGCTCTGCCGAGACCTATTCATACAGTGCAACGGGAAATACCGTCACGACTACGGGTAAATCCGGATATACGCTTGTCAGCTTTTATGATATATCCGGTCGGCTGATACGCGTCTCGGAAGGCGATACGGTTATCGAGACAAACGAATATGACGGAGCGGGCAGGCTCGTATCAAAGACAAACTGCACATCCTCTGCATATTATTCAAATATAGTCTATACTTATGACGCACGCGGAAGAATCCTTTCAAAAACTGTGAAAAACAGCGCGGGGAAGGCGGTATCGGTCACAAATTACGCATATATCGTCGTTTCGATAGACGATACGCCCCTCTGCAAAACGCAGAAGACCGTTGTCGGAGATGCGTATTCTCCTTCTGTCGTCACAACCGAATATACGGATAAGAGCGGCAGAACCGTGCGCGCGGGAAAAATGAACGGCGGTACGGAGATATACAAAACATACAGATATGACTTTGCCGGCAATCCCATATCCGAAACGGCGGAAAATGGCGGAGTCACGACCCGTACATATGACGTTTTCGGACAGGTGCTGACGGTGATCGATGCGCTCGGAAACTCCGATACGAATACATATTCGTCAGTGGGACTTCTGCTTTCGCACAGCGACGCCATGGGTAATAGAACCCTTTACACATATGACACGCTCGGTCGTCTTCTGACAGAAAAAACGCTTTTTGAAGGCACAGATTTTGCGCTCAAAAAATATTATTATGACGCTTGCGGAAACGTCACGGGAGTGAAAATATATGACGGCGCAGTGGGCGCGGGCGCCTCGACATATAAATACACGGAAACTTCATATGACGCTATCGGCAGAGTGACAACTGTGCTGACCAAAAGCGGAAGCGATGTTTTGTCAACAGTTTCATACACATATGACCTTGCGGGCAACGTGCTGACGGAAGCAACAAACGGAATGACCGTCACAAATACGTATAACATCCGCGGGGAGCTGATATCCACGAGGGACGCGCTCGGCGGGACGGAAAGCTATACATATGACAAAAACGGCTATATGCTGACAAAGACCGACCGTAGCGGAACTCTCTTCACCTATGCGTACAACGCCCTCGGAAAGGTCACCTCCGAAACGGCAACCAAGGCGGGAAAGACAACCCAGCGCAGAGCATATTCGTATTCGTCGACAGGCGCGGTTATAAGCGAGAGCGGCGGCGGAATAACCGTATCGCGCAGGTATGACAGCCTCGGCAGACTCATTGAGGAAAAAGAAACCGACGGCACGGATACGACCGTAAACAATTATTCATATGACGTTTCCGGTAACCGCACCGAGCACAAGCTGACGCTAAGCGGAGAGGTCAGGAGCTGGAAAAGCTATACATATGACCTTCTCGGCAGGATGAAGACCGTCGGCGAAAGACCGATACTGACCGAAAAATATGATTATTCATATAAGATAATGACATTCGGTATGGGTGGATATGAGGAATATGCCCGCTATTCGCTTTCGTATGTCGGCGATTGCGGCGAATATTGCTGCGAATTTGACACGATGGAAGCCTTCTATTGGCATGACCATGAAAATTCCGCATGGTATGAAATATCGCTTAACCCCGAAGAACCCCTCCGCGGAGAAATGTATATTTCGTCATCCGGCAAAATGACGGGGATCATCAGCTATCAGGACGGCTCGATGAGCTGCCGTGCCGAAGAAATTTCAGACCTTTCGGAGATAGACCCCTATATGGGAACAATATATTATGTCATCGACGGGACAAACAACATCCGTTATACCGTCTTTGCGCAGAACAATTGTTATTATCTTTACCCCGGCGGTGACTGCGGATTTTCCATCCCGACCTATATCGCCGGCGGAGAAGCGGAGATTGTTGCGGAATATACATATGACGCAAGAGGCAATATCCTGACGGAAACAAAGGAAAACGGCATAACGACGTATTATACATATAACGCGGCGGGACTGCCGAAAACCGTGATAAACAAGCGCGGGGAAACCGTTATTTCGGGATATACCTATGCGTATATGCTGGACGGCAACATAAAAAGCATAACGGAAACAAGCGGAAAAACCGTAAATTATACGTATGACGGGCTGGGAAGGCTTGTAAAAGAAGAAAAACTTGACAACGGCACCACCGGAATGATATCATATACATATGATGTAAACGGTAACCGCACGGGCAAAAACGAAAACGGCGTTGCCACGACATACACTTATGACGCAAACAACCGCCTGATTTCCGAAAACTGCGGCGGCTGGCTGACAACGTATTCATATGACGCAAACGGCAACCGCACGGGAATTTTCGTAAACAACAATTTCGCGGGCACGTATTCATATGACCTCTTCGGAAAACAAACGTCTTACACGGCGAATAACATAGGTTATACGTACTATACTTACCGTCCCGACGGTTTGCGGCACAGCGTCGGAAGCACGAAGCACATCTGGGACGGAAGCAATATCGTTGCCGAGAAATACGGCAATTCCGAGACGTATTATACCTATGGCATAGGGTTGATCAAGAGCGGCGAAGAATACTATGTATTCAACTGGCACGGGGATGTAGTAGCTCTTACAAACCTGACGGGCGCCATAACTAAGACATACGAATATGACGCTTTCGGAGTTGAAGACGATATCGACGAAAACGACCCCAACCCATGGAGATACTGCGGGGAATACTACGATAAAGAGACCAAAACTCTTTATCTGCGAGCGAGATATTACGATATCGACACCGGCTCATTTACGCAGGAAGACCCGATAAAGGACGGCTCAAACTGGTATAGCTATTGCATGGG
>JAHAZT010000063.1 GCA_018383975.1 Eubacteriales bacterium
GGCAAAATAATGACTTTTATGGGCAATGAAGTGACCTTGGAAAATGCGGACGGCGCCGATTTTTCGGGGCTTGACTTTGTCCTCGGCGCGGTTTCCTCCGACCTTGCAAAAAAATTCGCCCCGAAGATAACCTCTTCCGGAGCGATATTTATAGATAATTCAAGCGCGTTCCGCTCGGATGAGAGCGTGCCGCTCGTCATTCCGGAAATAAATCCGGAGGACGTCCTTTCTCACAGCGGCATAATCTCAAACCCGAACTGCTCAACGATAATAACCCTCGTCGCCGCAAACGCTATCTGCCGTCTCTCGCCGATAAAAGCGATGATAGTATCAACCTATCAGGCAGTCAGCGGCGCGGGAGAGGGCGGTATCCGCGAGCTTGCTGAGCAGAATGCGTCGCTTGCGGGAGGCGAGCCGACGTTCTGTCGCGTCTTTCCGCACAGAATAGCGGAAAATCTGATACCGTTCATCGGCTCTCCCCTGTCCGACGGTTACACAACCGAGGAGCGGAAAATGCAGAGCGAGGGCAGAAAAATCCTGCATCTTCCCGGTCTTTCCGTCACATGCACCTGCGTAAGAGTGCCGATTGTAAGGTCGCACTCCGTTTCCGTTTCCGTATTTACGGAGGACAGAATAACGGTTGAACAGGCAAAAGCGGCGTTTTCTTCGGCAAAGGGCTGTCGCCTTTGTGACGGAAATGATTATCCCATGCCGCTTTTCGCAAGCGGGGGAGATACGGTTCTCGTCGGCAGGGTGAGAGAGGATCTCACGCGCGAAAACGGCATCGCGTTCTTCTGCTGCGGCGACCAGCTCCGCAAAGGCGCGGCAACCAATGCCGTCTGTATAGCCGAACTGCTGACAAATCAATAACCATACTTTTCTTTGAAAAGAAAAGCAGGCACCGTACTTTTCTTTGAAAAGAAAAGCAGGCAAAAGAAACTTCGGTTATCGGGGATAATTACGGCTCCCTTGTGTAAAGGGATTTGCAAGTATGCGAAGCATGCTTGCAGGCGTCGCCAAGACGGGTTCGGAAACCGCGCAGCGGTTGGAGGGATTTGCGAGTGTGCGAAGCACGCTTGCAGGCCTCGCCGAGAGGGGTTTGAATGCGCCTCCCCTGTGTAAGGGGAGGGGGACCACGAAGTGGTGGAAGGGTTGTAAAAAAACAATCCCTCACCGCCTGCGGCGGAGCTCCCTTTACACAAAGGAGCCTTTTTTAAATCAATCGCGGCTCTGCCACACCGCTTCTCTTCGATTTTCTCTCTTCTCTCTTATCTCAAAAAACCCGCCTGTCAGGCGGGTTTTTTGTTTCATTTTTCAGCCTTTCTGACGGTGCATACAAGCTCGCCGTCATTTGCGTCGACGATGAGCGTGTCGCCCATATCGAGGTCGTTTGAAAGGATCGTGCGCGCGACAAGCGTTTCAACTCTGCCCTGTAAATACCTCTTGAGCGGTCTTGCGCCGTAAACGGGGTCATAACCGCAGTCGATACAGAGCGTCTTTGCGGCGTCCGTGATTTCAAGGTGCAAGCCCTTGTCTTCAAGACGCTTTGAGAGCTTTTCCGTGAGCAGGTCGATAATCTTTGCAAGCTGGTTCTTGGCAAGCGGTTTATAGAAGATTATCTCATCCAGACGGTTGAGAAATTCGGGGCGGAATGAGCTGCGGAGCAGGCTCATAACCTCCTCGCGCGCCTTTTCCGTAATCTCGCCGTCGGCGTCGATACCGTCCAGCAGGTACTGAGAACCGAGGTTGCTCGTCAGAATAATTATGGTATTCTTGAAGTCGACCGTTCTGCCCTGCGAATCGGTTATCCTGCCGTCGTCCAGTATCTGAAGAAGAATATTGAAAACGTCCGGATGAGCCTTTTCGACTTCATCAAAGAGGACAACGGAATACGGATGACGGCGCACAGCCTCTGTCAGCTGACCGCCCTCGTCATAGCCGACGTAGCCGGGAGGCGCTCCGATGAGACGCGATACGGAGAATTTCTCCATATATTCGGACATATCTATTCTGACCATTGAGCGTTCGTCATCGAAAAGGCATTCGGCAAGGGCTTTTGCAAGCTCCGTTTTGCCGACGCCCGTCGGACCGAGGAACATAAATGAGCCTATCGGTCTTGACGGATCGGCGATACCGGCACGCGAACGCAGAATTGCCTCGCTCACCTTGCGGACAGCCTCGTCCTGACCGATAACACGTTTATGAAGCGTATCTTCAAGGGAGAGTATCTTCTCTCTCTCGCTTGCTTTCAGCTTTGAAACGGGAATCCCCGTCCAGCGGGCAACGATTCCCGTAATCTCTTCTTCGGTTACGGTGTCACGCAGGATTTTATCCGTTCCGTCCGTGTTTTTGCTGTCCTTATTTGCCTGCTCCAGCTTTTTCTGAAGCTCGGGCAGGACTGAATATTTGAGTCTCGCCGCTTCTTCATAACGGAAGGTGCGCTGAGCCTCCTCCATTTCGGCTGTGGCTCTTTCGATTTCCTCCTTTATGTTCTTGACGGAGTTGATCGCCGCCTTTTCGCTCTCCCATTTTGCCTTCATTTCGTTGAATTTATCCTTCATTTCGGATATTTCCTCCGTCACCTTGGCAAGCCTTTCGACAGAGAGTGTGTCCGTCTCCTTTTTGAGTGCGGTTTCTTCTATTTCAAGCTGCATAATCTTCCTGCGGACGTCATCCAGCTCTGCGGGCATGGAGTCTATCTCCGTTCTGACAAGTGCGCACGCCTCGTCGACAAGGTCAATCGCCTTATCGGGGAGGAAACGGTCGGTTATATATCTGTCGGAAAGAACGGCGGCGGAAACGAGAGCCGCGTCGTGAATGCGCACGCCGTGATAAATTTCGTAACGCTCGCGCAGACCACGAAGAATGGTTATCGTGTCCTCGACCGTCGGCTCGTTGACCGTAACGGGCTGGAAACGTCTTTCAAGTGCGGCGTCCTTTTCGATATACTTTCTGTATTCGTCAAGCGTTGTTGCGCCGATACAGTGCAGCTCGCCCCTTGCAAGCATAGGCTTCAATATATTGCCTGCGTCAAGTGCGCCGTCGGTCTTTCCGGCGCCGACTATGGTATGAAGCTCGTCGATAAAGAGAATTATTCTGCCTTCGCTCTTTGTGACCTCGGCAAGAACGGCTTTCAGTCTCTCTTCAAATTCGCCGCGGAACTTTGCGCCCGCGATAAGAGAGCCCATATCAAGGGCAAAAATCGTCTTATCCTTCAACCCTTCGGGTACGTCCCCACGGACTATTCTCTGCGCGAGTCCTTCCGCAATAGCGGTCTTACCTACACCGGGTTCGCCTATAAGCACGGGGTTGTTCTTCGTCTTTCTCGAAAGAATTCTTATCACGTTACGAATTTCGGAATCCCTGCCGATAACGGGGTCAAGCTTTTGCTCCCTTGCCCGCTCGACAAGGTCAAAACCGTATTTTTTCAGAGCGTCATACGTCTGCTCCGGCTCGTCGTCCGTGACGCGCGCCGTCTTTACCTTTGCAAGCTCTGCCTTGAATGCGGCTTTCGTTATGCCTCTTATGCGGAAGATATCTCTTATCGCCTGCGTCGGCAAATCGAATATCGCCATGGCAATATGCTCGACGGAAACGTATTCGTCCCCCTCGGATTTTGCCAGCTTTTCGGCATTTTCAAGCACGCGCTGACAGTCCGCGCAAACATAGATTTTGTCAAGCTCGGCTCCGCCTCCGCCGACCTTTGTTATTTTCGATATGGCATCGTCAAGCGATGAAAGCACAGCCTCCGTATCGACGCCCATCTTTGAAAAGATACTGCCGATGAGACCGCCCTCCTGCGCAAGAAGCGCATAGAGCAGATGCTCCTGCGTTATCGCCTGATTTGAGTTTTCAAGCGCCTTGCTCTGCGCGGCGTTTATCGCTTCTATTGATTTTTTAGTGAATTTCTGAAGGTTCATAAAATCACTTCCTTTGATATGAATTAAATTATGCTTTTTGTATTATTAAGGTATGAAACATACATTTTTTCAGCCGTTTCGGCGTCAAGCTCGCCGGATACGCAACCCTTGAGAAGTCTGTCAAGAACGGCTACGTAAGATGAAATCGCAAGACTGAGCTCCTCCCCGTTCTTTATTCTGCCCATGGGATTTATGCTTCTTACATAACGTCCGGAGAGAAATTCATATTCCGGCGGCGCGGGGAGGTATTTTTCCTCCGTGCGCTTCATCCAGACGAAGAACCCGTCCACAACGTCGGATAGCGCCGGCGACTGCGTTCTTATGACAACGCTCAGCTTTCCGCTCGTTCCCTCGCTCGTGCTCCGGAGCTCGACCTCGTATCTGACCGTCGGTCTGTATTTGAATTTCAGACTGCTTTTCAGGAGCATTGTGTCCTGATTCGGAACGGCAAGCGGAACGATGTCGCTCCCGCCGCCGAAGAAATTGCAGATTGAGGAAAAAATATCGTTTATCCGCTTTTCGGGCGTTGTGACGGAAGCATATTCCGCAAGTATTCTGTTTATAAGCGCGGAACGGTTCGTGCCGAGCCTGTGCGCGGCAACGTCAATTTCGCGGACGACCTCGTCCGAGAGCATAAGACTGTATAAGCTCTTCTTCATTTTTCCGCCTCCTTCTTTTCTTTACATTGTATATTATACTCGCTTTTTGAATTTTGTCAATAGTTTTATATAAATTTTTTATCGAATTTAATAAATTTTCGCGCAAAAGTTGCGCGATCGACTGTCCGCTCCCCGAAAACACGGCTTCGCCGCGCAAAAATGCGCCATTATATACTTGACAAAAAATTCCCTCCGCCAAAGCGAAGGGAATTATTTTATGCAATCTCCGTCCGAACCTCCTCGGGAGTATCGACCTTTATATAATTGAACCTGCAATCCGGCGAGGAACCATATTCCTTCGCGCGCATTTTCATTGTTTCCTTTATCTCGCGGCATAACTTTGCCTGCGCTTCCCTGCGGGAAACGGTCTTGTCCGGATAGAACGGACCGTCACAGATCATTTTTGCGCGGGTTGTGCCGTTCTTCCTTTTTATATATACCGTCGTTTTTACAAAGCACGGGGCGTCAAGCTCCACGGGATAATAGAACGAAACGTCCGGAAAGTCGCGGATTTCGTGATATTTCGGCCATATGTGCGCCTCCGGAAAAATGGATATCACGTCGCCCTTTTCATATACCTTGCCGATTGCGTCTCTGAATTTCGCATAGGTTTTTATGTCGGACGGCACTGGCATGACTCCGAGAAACCGGACGAGCAGCTTTATTCCGGGAATACTTATGGCGTCCGGATTTGCAACAGCATAGCACTGATGGGGAAACGACACCTTCGGTGCGGAAAAAACATCGCGCACGCTGCCCGTGTGATTGCTGTATATAAAATAGCCTTTTTTTCTGTCCCTGCGGTTTCTGAAAACCTTTCTGTTCTTTATCCGCACGCCCATAAGCGTGACAGCCAGAGAAACAATCGGCAGGACAAGATAATAAACTACGGGCTTGAATATCCTGTAAAAAATGTTTTTGGGGAGATATTCATAATTTTTCGGGGTCTTTTCCCCGTTTATATCGTTGCCCGCAAAATCATCGTTTTTTTCATCGAAATAATAGTAATAACGCTTTTTCATAATCCCTCTCCGCAGATTTTCTTTCGTGATTATATCACACCCGCGGGAGATTTTCAAGGTATACGGTTTTCTTTTTGCTTTTCTTTGATGCGGTCCGGCTGTCGCGCGGATTTGACGGCAAAACAAAAAACAGTGCGGGCGCACATCCGCACTGCTTTCCGATGAAGAAAAAAATATTAAAAGGAGTTTTCTCCCGAGAGACGCGCTCTGCCGCTGTATCTGCGCGAAGGCGTCGCCGCCTTTGTTATCGCTCCGCAGACGGCGTTGCCCGCCCTTTTCAAGACGGAGGAAAGCGTCACACGCGGTTTCTTGGGGTAAACATTCGCCTTGTACATCGGCTCGACATAAAAGGTATAAACCTTGCAGCCTTCTATGATATCATAATTTTCGGGGTAAAAGGGTGTGTTCATTGCGTAATCCTCCGTTAATTTTACCGCACGCGGTAATCTTGTGAGCTTATTATACTACCTTCGACGGTAATTGTCAATAGTTTTTGAAAAAATTTTACCCCAAAATATAATTTTTTATCAAAAGGGGTTTACAAATGATTTACCGTGTGATATAATTTCATATGTAAAAATACATCTTGCGGGAGGCACTGGCGATGAATTGGCTTGAAAACGTAAAAAACATAAAAAAGGAAAAGGGGCTGACGAACGAGTCGCTTTCAAAGCAATCCGAAATTTCCCTCGGTACGCTGAACAAGCTCCTTGCGGGCGCGACCGCCGACCCGAAGCTATCAACTCTCCTCGCCCTTGCCAAGGGGCTTGACTGCTCCGTCGACGAAATGCTCACAGGCTCCGCCGCGTCAAAAGCGCTCTCTCCGGAGGAGCGCGACGCGCTGACAAAACTCCGCCTCATGGACGAAAGCGGCAGAGAAACCGCCCTTTATATAATAAATAAGGAGTATGCGCGCGTCATAGCCGAAAAATCGCCGAAGGCATTTTCCGCGGAGCCGCAGAAAATTCTTTCCCTCCGTCTCTTTGATATCGCCGCGTCCGCCGGAACAGGCACAAGCCTTGATTCCGACGTCGGCTATTCAAAAATCAATGTTTACGGCAATCCGACGACGGAGCTTGCAGATTTTGCGATAAGAGTCCGCGGCGACAGTATGAACCCGAAATATCAGGACGGAGATATCCTTCTTGTTTCCGGCGCGGAGGAAATCAATATCGGAGAGCTGGGAATATTCATGCTCAACGGCGAAAGCTATTTCAAAAAGTTCGGCGGCGACAGGCTCATTTCCCTGAACCCCGAATATAAAGATATCGTTTTCGGCGCGGGCGACGGTCTGAAATGCTTCGGCAGAGTAATCGGCAGGCTGAAAAGATAAATACTACCGCTGTATCACGCGGTTTTTTGCGACTTTTTATACGCGGCGGCGGCTTTTCGACGCTCCGCCGCGCTTTTTCGTTGCGCAAAGGTCAGAGCCGTTTCGGCTTTGACCTTTTTTCTCAGCAGCATAAGGGAGAAAAGATTTATAAGCGTCATTGCGGCAACGCATATGTCCGAAAGCTCCCAGGCAACGCTCTCCGCCATAAATGCGCCTATCATGACCGAAAAGCAATATCCGAGCAGGTACAGCTTCAGCATTTTTTTGCCCGACGTGAAGTATTCAAGGCACGTCGTGCCGTAATGCGCCCAGCAGATAACCGTCGAGAGGGCGAATATCATAACCGATATGGCAATTACATATTTTGCAAGCCGTCCGCACGAAACGGAAAATGCCGTTATGACAAGTTCCGTGCCGGCACAGCCGAGCGGAACGCCGGAGGTCAGAATGACAAGCGCAGTCAGCGTACACATAACGACGGTATCGAAAAACACCTCAAAAAGTCCGAGCGTGCCCTGCGCCGCAGGAGAGATCGCGTCCGCGCCGGCGTGAGCCATCGGCGCCGTGCCCCCGCCCGCCTCGTTTGAATATGCCCCCTTGCCGACGCCCTGTTTTACGGCGGGAGAAAAAAGAAAGCCGAAAATTCCGCCCGCCATTGCGTCCGGACCGAACGCCGACGAGAAAATATCCTTCAATGCGGCGGGTATGAATTCCCTGCGATATATCAATGCGTAGACGGAAAAGCCGATATAAAGCGCACTCATAACCGGCACGGCAACCGAGGTGAATTTCGATATTCCCGTAAAACCTCCCATGACGACAAGCAGACAGACGGCGCAGAATATTGCGCCCGTCACCGCCTTCGGAATTCCTATCGCCTCTTTGACGGACGAAACAGCCGCCCCCGTCTGCACTATGTTCCCCATAACAACAGAGCCGAAAAGTCCGAAAGCGGAAAATATCGCCGCAAGAGTTTTCCCCGTTCTCCCGCCGACGCCTTCGCGCATATAATACATAGGTCCGCCGAAAAAACCGCCGTTTCGCCCATGCCTGTATCTGACGGCGAGGAGAATTTCGCAGTATTTGAGAGACATTGTCACAAAAGCGGCGGCGCACATCCAGAACACCGCCCCCGCTCCGCCGAGGCTTATCGCAACCGCAACGCCGACGATATTGCCGACGCCCAGCGCCCCCGCAAGCGAAACGGAAAGTTCGCGCAGCTTTGACTTTCCCGAAAACATCAGCCTTGCGGTTTTTATCGGGTGAAGGACGAAAAATCCGCGGAGATATATAAAAAAGTACGTCCCGCAGAAAAGGATGACCGGCGGCAACGCCGTCAGGAGCGCGGAATGAACGAATTCTTTCATTTTGTACTTGTCCCTTCACGGTTTTTGTTAAATAATACTCTCAGCAGCCCTCCTTTATTCCGCAAAAACGGGCGGTTCCGGTCGATTTT
>JAHAZT010000065.1 GCA_018383975.1 Eubacteriales bacterium
GCGGAATTCAGGGAGCAGGGAAAATTCCTCGAAGCACAGCGCATAGAAGAGCGCACAAAATACGATATGGAAATGATACGCGAGATAGGCTTCTGCTCCGGAATAGAAAACTATTCCAGAGTGCTTTCGGGTCGGCCGGAGGGGTCTGTTCCCTTCTGTCTGCTCGATTACTTCCCGCGTGACTTTCTGCTCTTTGTCGACGAATCGCACGTCACGCTGCCGCAGGTCAGGGCTATGAGCGGAGGCGACTTCTCGCGCAAGAAAAATCTTATAGATTACGGTTTTCGTCTGCCCTCCGCATATGACAACCGCCCGCTGACCTTTGACGAATTTGAAAGCAAATTAAATCAGGTGATATACGTCAGCGCGACGCCCGGAGCTTATGAAAAGACGCACAGCACGCAGCTCGTTGAGCAGGTCATCCGCCCGACGGGACTTCTCGACCCGAAAATCGAAGTCCGCCCCGTCGCGGGACAGGTTGACGACCTTATGGGCGAGATCAAAAAGCGCACGGAAAAGGGAGAGAGGGTTCTCGTCACAACTCTTACGAAAAAAATGGCTGAGGATCTCTGCGAGTATCTTGAAATGAACCTTATAAAGGTCCGCTATATTCATCACGAGGTTGAGACGATGGAGCGGCAGGAGCTGCTCCGGGACCTCCGCCTCGGCGTTTATGACGTTCTCGTCGGCATAAATCTGCTGCGCGAGGGGCTTGACCTGCCGGAGGTGTCGCTCGTTGCGATTCTCGACGCTGACAAGGAAGGACTGCTGCGCTCGGAAACGTCGCTCGTTCAGACAATCGGCAGGGCGGCAAGAAACGAAAACGGCACCGTCATAATGTACGCCGACACCATAACCGATTCGATGCGCCGCGCGATTGACGAAACGGAGCGCAGGCGCAGTATTCAGGAAAAATACAATAAGGAACACAATATCATTCCTCACACGATAAAAAAGGACGTCCGCGCGGTCATCGAAATTGCTTCAAGCAAGGAGATAAACGCCGCAAAGGGCAAAAAGAAGATGGACGCAAAGGAAAGAGACGCTCTTATTGAAAAGTTGACGGCGGAAATGAAAAAAGCCGCTTCGCAGCTTGATTTTGAGCGTGCCGCTTACCTGCGCGACAGCATTGCAAAGATAAAAAACACGGAGAAAAAATAAAATGCCCGCAAAATTCATTCATGTGAAGGGTGTGCGAGTGCACAACCTCAAAAACATAGAGCTGACAATCCCCCGCGATAAACTCGTGGTATTCACGGGACTTTCCGGCTCGGGTAAATCGTCGCTCGCCTTTGATACAATCTATGCCGAGGGACACAGGCGGTTCGTTGAGTCGCTCTCGTCATACGCAAGGCAGTTTCTCGGTCAGCTTGACAAGCCCGATATAGATTTTATCGAGGGACTTTCGCCCGCTATTTCGATTGATCAGAAAACAACCTCCAAAAACCCGCGCTCGACCGTCGGCACGGTGACGGAAATATACGATTATCTCCGCCTGCTTTATGCAAGAGTCGGAATTCCGCATTGCCCCGTCTGCGGCAAGGAAATATACCGCATGCCCACCGACGTTATGATAGACAGGATAATGGCTATGCCCGAGGGCACGAAATTTATGGTTTCCGCGCCCGTCGCAAGGGGGAAAAAGGGTCGGTTTGAGAAAGTGTTTGACGACGCACGCAAAAACGGCTTTTCAAGGGCGCGCGTCGACGGAACGGTATATTCAATCGACGAGATTCCGGAGCTTGACAAGAACAAAAAGCACAATATTGAAATCCTCGTCGACAGACTCGTCCGCAGAGAGGGGATTGAGCAGCGCCTTTCGGACTCGCTTGAAACCGCGCTTTCAATGGGCGGCGGCACCGTCTCCGTAATCAATGCGGAAACGGAGGAGGAGCAGACCTTTTCGCAGAATTACGCCTGCGAGGAGCACGGCTTTTCCGTTCCGGAGCTTGAACCGAGAATGTTCTCCTTCAATAATCCCATAGGCGCGTGCGAAAAATGCGCGGGGCTCGGCGAGCTTCAGACGTTTTCCGTCGAAAAAATGATTCCGGACGAGTCGCTTTCCCTGCGCGAGGGAGCAATCAACGTAAACGGCTTCAAAAGTCTTGACGAGGACTCCTGGTCGGGGCCTCTGATAGAGGAGGTCGGCAAAAGTCACGGCTTTACGCTTGATACAAAGCTCTGCGATTTTTCAGTCGACGCGAAAAATGCCCTGCTCTACGGCACGGGCGACGAAAAATATCACGTTATCCGCAGTTTTGCGGGGCTTGAACACGACCAGATTGTAAAATGGGCAGGACTTGTGAACACCGTTCAGACGCGTTTTGCGCAGATGCAAAACGAATATTATCAGGAATTTCTTGAGTTTGTCCCGTGTCCGGAGTGTCACGGCAAGCGACTGAAAAAAGAGGTGCTTTCGGTCACCGTCGGCGGACGGAATATAGACGAGGTCTGCTCGCTCGACATTGCTTCCGCTCTCGACTTTTTTGAAAAACTTTCGCTTACGGGCGCGGACGAGCAGATTGCAAGGGAAATTCTGAAAGAGATAAAATCACGGCTCGGATTTCTCAAAAGCGTCGGACTCGAATATCTCACGCTCAGCAGAAAGGCAGGGACGCTTTCCGGCGGCGAGGCGCAGAGAATACGCCTTGCAACGCAGATCGGCTCGTCGCTTGTCGGCGTGCTTTATATTCTCGATGAGCCGAGCATAGGGCTTCATCAGCGCGACAACCGTAAGCTGATTGATACCCTTCTCCGCCTGCGCGATACGGGGAATTCGGTCATCGTCGTCGAGCACGACGAGGAAACAATGCTCGCTTCGGACTATATCGTCGATATCGGTCCCGGCGCGGGCGTTCACGGCGGCGAGGTCGTCGCGGTGGGCACTCCGGAGGAAATTATGGCTTGCGAAAAGTCGATAACGGGTCAGTATCTTTCGCATAAAAAAGTCATTCCCGTGCCGGAAAAACGCAGAGAAGGCAACGGAAAATATCTTGTTGTCCGCGGAGCGAGAGAAAACAACCTCAAAAATATAACGGTCCGCTTCCCGCTCGGAAAATTCATCTGCGTGACGGGCGTCTCCGGCTCCGGAAAATCGTCGCTTGTCAATGCCGTGCTTCTCAAAACGCTCCAGAAAAAGCTCAACCGCGCCATAACATACCCCGGCAAATGCGACGGTATCGACGGAATCGAAGAGTTGGATAAGGTGATAGCAATCGACCAGAGCCCGATCGGGCGCACACCGCGATCAAATCCTGCAACCTATACCGGACTTTTTACGGACATCCGCGAGCTTTTCGCAAGCACGCCGGACGCAAAAGTCCGCGGCTATTCCTCCGGTCGCTTCTCGTTCAACGTCAAGGGCGGGCGCTGCGAAGCGTGTCAGGGTGACGGCGTGCGCTGTATCGAAATGCATTTTCTCCCCGACGTTTACGTCACGTGTGACGTTTGTCACGGCAAACGCTACAACAGAGAAACGCTTGAAGTGAAATACAAGGGCAAAAGTATTTTCGACGTACTTGATATGACTGTCGAAGAGGGGCTGAAATTCTTTGAAAATCTGCCGAAGCTCCGCCGCAAGCTGCAAACGCTTTATGACGTCGGTCTCGGATATATAAAGATCGGGCAGTCGTCAACGACGCTCTCCGGCGGCGAAGCGCAGAGGGTCAAGCTCGCAACGGAGCTTGCGAGAAGAGGCACGGGAAGGACGGTCTATATTCTCGACGAGCCGACAACGGGTCTCCATTCGGAGGACGTCCGCAAGCTGCTTGAAATGCTTTCAAGACTCTGCGAAAACGGAAACACCGTCATAGTGATAGAGCATAATCTCGATGTCATCAAAACCGCCGACCATATAATCGACCTCGGTCCGGAGGGCGGCTCCGGAGGCGGAACGGTAATTGCCGAAGGAACGCCGGAGGAGGTCGCAAAATGCGAAAAATCCTATACCGGACAGTTCCTTGCAAAGCTGCTCTGATGACAAAACGCACCGCGCTTGCGGTGCGTTTTGTATTGACATTTCCCATATTTGATGCTATAATCTTTTTTCGGAAGCCACCATGACGGTGCGGTTGCTCCCTTCTTATTCAAGAGGGAGTGCAAAATTTCTTTCTCCCTCGATAAACGGAGGGAGGTGATGCTATGTACATAACGCTCTCGGAGCTTATCGCAATATTAACCTTTTGCGTTCTCCTTGCCGGGTATATATCAGAACAAAAAAAGAAATAACCGCCAGGGCTGCGAACTCGTGCGGTTAATTCTTAACTCATAAGGGAGCAACCGTAATCGGTGGCTTCTTTCTATGCTTATTATACAGCGTTTTTGCCCGATTGTCAACAGAAAAATGCAAAATTTCAAATCGGCAGGGCATTTATCCCCTCTCAAATACACAATTTATTTACAAAACGTCAACACACGCGGCGCGCTTCTCTGTTATTATTTATATAGCTTATGAATATCGGGCATAATATTTTAACAATCGCATAAATTAAAGCGTGTCACCGCTTTGAAAAATGCGGCAAACGGAGGTAAACTGACATAATGAAATCAACCCTGAAAACGGTTCTGCTTTATGCTGCCGTCGTACTTGCAATAATCCTCGCCGTATCGTGGATGCTTTCGTCCGGACAGAACAAAGCGCCGACATACGGAGATATTATTGACCTTTTCAACAAAGGCAAGGTTACGGAATTCAACGTAAACAAAAACAACGTGCTCACCGTCAAAACCACGGACGACGAGAAGTTTGAAATAGTTATACGCAGCGTCGATATGTTCAGAAAGGATATCGACGGGTATCTCACGGCGCAGCTCGCGCTCCCCGAAAAGGACAGAACGCTCGTGAAATGGGATATCAAGGACAATCAGCCGTCAATCTGGCTGTCCATCCTTCCCTATGGCATTATGCTTGTGATTTTTATCGGCTTCTGGCTTTATATGACGTCGAAGGTAAACGGTATGAACGGAAAGATGAATGCCTTCTCCCGTGCGCATATAACCTTCGGAAACGACAGAAAGGATAAAGTCCTCTTCTCCGACGTTGCCGGCTGTGATGAGGAAAAGCAGGATCTGCGCGAGGTTGTCGATTACCTCCGCGACCCCACAAAATACAGAAAGCTCGGCGCAAAAATACCGCACGGCGTACTTCTGGTCGGACCTCCCGGAACGGGTAAAACTCTTCTCGCAAAGGCGGTTGCCGGTGAAGCCGACGTTCCCTTCCTCTCAATCTCCGCTTCGGACTTTGTGGAAATGTATGTCGGCGTCGGTGCGTCAAGAGTCCGCGACCTTTTTGAAACGGCAAAGCGCGCTCCGGCGAGCATTATATTCATAGACGAAATCGACGCCGTCGGTCGTCACAGAGGCGCAGGCCTCGGCGGCGGTCACGACGAAAGAGAGCAGACCCTGAACCAACTGCTTGTCGAAATGGACGGCTTCGGATCTCAGGACGGCGTCATCGTAATGGCGGCGACAAACCGCCCCGATATTCTTGACCCCGCTCTTCTCCGCCCCGGTCGTTTCGACCGTCAGGTAACCGTCAGCTATCCGGACATCAAGGGCAGAGAGGAAATTCTCCGCGTCCACGCAAGAAACAAGCCCTTTGAGCAGTCCGTTGACTTTTCACGCGTCGCGCAGACGACAGTCGGCTTTACGGGCGCAGACCTTGCAAACCTTCTCAACGAAGCGGCTCTCCTCGCGGCAAGAAAGAACAAATCGCTCATAGGCGAGCCGGATATAGAAGAGGCACTTATAAAAGTAACCGTCGGCACGCAGAAAAAATCAAGAAAAATCAAAGAGAGCGAAAGGAGAAACACCGCTTATCACGAAGCAGGTCACGCAGTGCTGGCTCACCTGCTCCCGACGCAGGACCCCGTCCGCGAAATTTCAATCATTCCCAGCGGCAGAGCCCTCGGCTATACGCTCAATCCGCCGGTTGAAGATAAATACAGCGAATACAAAAAGCAGCTTATTGAAGAAATCACAATGCTTCTCGGCGGCAGAGCGGCTGAAGAAATCGTCTTCGGCGATGTTTCCGGCGGCGCGTCCAACGATATTATGCGCGCGACGCAGGTCGCAAGAAAAATGGTCACCGTTTACGGTATGAGCGACCTCGGCACAATCCGCTTCGGCGGCGAACATTCAAGCGATGAGGTTTTCCTCGGCAGAGATTTCAATTCGTCGAAGGATTATTCGGAGGAAACCGCCGCGCTTATCGACGAGCAGATAAAGAAGATTGTCGACGGAGCATATGCGGAAGCAAAGCGTATTCTTTCCGAAAATCGCTCCAAGCTCGACTTTATCGTCGAATTCCTTCTCAAATATGAGGTTATGGACGACAAGCAGTTTACGGCGGCTATGAACGGCGCAACCATGGAAGAGGTTGAGCAGATAGGTGAGGAGCGCCGCAAAAAGAGCGAAGAAGAAAATGCGCTCCGCGCAAAAGCCGACGAAGAAAACCGTCGCGCGGATGAAGAGCGTCGCAGAAAAGAAGAGGAGCGCCGTCGCAACGACGACGACCGCTTCAACCACATCTACGGCGGCTGAAAAGAATAAAAGAAAAACAGCAAGCGGTTGCGCTTGCTGTTTTTGTTTCACCCGAAATAATTTCCGATATATGAAAACGTGCCGATTGTTTTTCCGCCGGAGATAAACACCCTCGGCACGCGGCAGTCCAGCCGACAGACGATATCATAATTTATCGTGCCGGCGATTTTCGCAATGTCGTCCGCAGTTATAACGGCGTCTCCGTCCCTGCCGAAGATTACAGCCGTATCACCGACGCCGACGTTTCTGGCGTCCGTCACGTCAACCATCATCTGATCCATACAGACCCTGCCGACTATCGGCACTTTCCTGCCGGAAATGATGACGCTGCCCTTGCCGGAGAGCGAAAGCGGAATTCCGTCCGCATAGCCGATTGCAAGAGTTGCGATTTTCATCGGCTTTTCCGCCGTGAACGTATGCCCGTAGCTTATTTTTGTTCCTGCCGGAACGGTTTTTACATGCGTCACCTTCGTTTTCAGCGACATAACCGGCAGAAGCGGGAGATTTTCCTTTCTGACCTCGTCCGAGGGGTACATTCCGTACATAACTATGCCGACGCGAACCGCCTCATAGCTGTCGGCGCAGTCCGTAAACGCGGCGGAATTATCGCATGAGCGCAGACCGATGTCATATCCGTCCGCTTGAAGTTTTTCGCAAAAGGCGTCAAACCTTTTCGCCTGCTCACGCAAAGAGGATTTATCGCTGCTGTCGGCGCATGCATAATGCGTGATAATGCCGATAAAATCAATGTTTTTCTCCGCATAAATCGCCTCTGCCTCGCATATTCCGCAGTCGTCCGAGGCAATGCCTATCCTGCCCATACCGGTATCGACGGCGATATATGCTCTTGCCCTTTTGCCTTCCGCCATCGCCGCTGCCGAAAGCGCGCTTGCGCTCTCTTTGGAAAAAACAACGGTTGCGATGTCATTTTCGATTATCATCGGATACTGCGCCTGCGGCACGGGGCTCAGAATGAGAATTTCCTTCTCTATCCCCGCCTTGCGCAGCTCCATCGCTTCTTCAAAAGTCGCAACCGCGAACGCGTCCGCATATCCGCTTATCACGGGAGCAAGCTGCATTGCTCCGTGACCGTATGCATTCGCCTTGACAACAGCCGTTATTTTTCTTTTCCCCGCGCGTTTTTTAATCCCGCGCAGATTATGTATCAGAGCGTCGATATCTATCTCCGCCCAAGCCCTGAGAAACTCCGTCAAAGCCGCTCCCTCTTTCGTTTTTTTATGTATTATATGCTTTCCCGTTATTTATTGATATCAAGAAAATCCGTCGGCACGGAAAGTATTCTGACGCCGTTTTCGCGCATAAAGCCCTCCGTTTCGGGCGTTTTGCTCTCTGACCAGCCGGCATAATAAAAATCGGCGCCGGCGGCAATCGTCATATCATAGCCGGGTTTTAAGTCGTCTATAACGGCAATATCCTTCGGGGAGAGATTATATTTCTCCATTATCCGCTCAAGCGGATATGTCGACGGCTTTCTGTATTTTTCTTCAAGCTCCCAGCCGAAAACCACGTCCGGCGCGGGCAAGCCGTGATGAGAATAGTCGCGCAGAATCGTATCCGAAAACGAATGAGAAACAACGCAGAATATTCCGCCCGCCTCCTTCTGACGTCGGATAATCTCCCCTATTCCGTCATAAAAGTCGGGTATGTGCGTGCTTGTAAATTCGCGCCAGATATCAACCTCAAGCTTCATTTCCTCCTCCGTGAAATGATAGACGTCATTGCACATCGCAAGAAAGCCAATACCGAAATTATACTCTATGAATTCGTCAAGCGTAAGCCTCTCCGACGGGCGCAGAAGCTCAAGCGTTTTCATAAAGGCGGGATAATGTATTTCCGGAGTGCTTTTTACGGATGTATCATCGTGATCCAGTACGAGCGCTTTGTATTTCATTATTTTCCCCCTCGGTTTGATTTTTTCGTTTTGTCTTAAAATTTTATCATAAAACCGTCACAAATTCAATATATAGCGAAAAAATGCTTGAAAACAAATGCAAAAAGGGGTAGAATGTTCTTGTAATATTTTTTTACGGAGGTAATTTTATATGAAATTTTCGGAAATGCCTTATACGCGTCCGGATACGGAAAAAATCCGCGCGCAGTATGATGAGCTTATAGCCCGCTTCAAGGCGGCAAAATCGGCTGATGAGCAGATTGCGATAATCTCCGAGGAGGAGACGCTCCGCAGTCATTTTATGACGGAGGCAACGCTCGTTTCAATCCGCAATTCGGTCAATACGAAGGACGAATTCTATGATAAGGAAAACGAATATATCGATGAAAATTCGCCTTTTGTAAGCGAAAAAATTCAGGCGTTTACGGACGCCATGCTCGCTTCCGGGTTCCGTTCCGAGCTTGAAGCGCATTACGGAAAGCTGCTCTTTACAAATTATGAGATAGCCGCGCGCTGCTTCGACCCTAAAATCATTCCGCTCATGCAGGAGGAAAACAAGCTCGTTTCCGCTTATCAGAAGCTCTACGGCTCTGCCCTCGTCGATTTTGACGGCAAAAAACTCCCGCTCCCCATGCTCGCTCCCTATAAGGAAAGCCGTGACAGAGACGTCCGTCGCGCCGCTTTTGAAGCCGACGGCAAATTCTTTGATGAGCACAGAGAAGAATTTGACGACCTCTTTGACAAGCTCGTAAAAGTCCGCACGAAAATGGCGCACGAGCTGGGTTATAAGAGCTTTGTCGAGATGGGATATGACCGTCTCGGCAGAAACTGCTACGGACCGGCAGAGGTTGCAAAGTTCAGAGAGGCAATCGCAAGGGACGCTGTTCCCGTTGTCGCCGAAGTTAAGGAGCTTCAGAGAAAGAGAATCGGCGTTGACACGCTCATGCTCTATGATAACGGCTTTACCTTCAGCGACGGTACCGCCGTTCCCGAAGGCACGGCAGACGATATTCTTGCCGCAGGCAGAAAAATGTATCACGAGCTTTCTCCCGAAACGGCGGAATTCATTGATTTTATGTATGACAACGAGCTTCTTGACGTTCTCTCAAAGGACGGCAAGGCGCCGGGCGGCTACTGCACCTTCATTCCGGATTATAAGTCACCCTTTATCTTCTCAAACTTCAACGGCACGGCGGGCGACGTCGACGTTCTCACGCACGAGGCAGGTCACGCTTTCCAGGCATACCGCGCCGCAAAGCTGGGAATCACGGGCGACCTTTCAAATCCCACGATGGAAACCTGCGAATGTCATTCAATGAGCATGGAATTTCTGACAAGCGAATATCACAACCTCTTCTTCGGCAAAAATACGGCAAAATACGAGCTTTCTCATGCCGAGGACGCTCTCTGCTTCATTCCTTACGGCTGTATGGTTGACGAATTCCAGCACAGAATGTATGAAAATCCGGCCCTCACTCCGGAGCAGAGAAACGAGGTATGGGCAAGCCTTGAAAAGAAATACTGCCCGTATCTCAGCACAGAGGGACTCCCCTTCTACGGCAGAGGCGCAGGCTGGCAGAGACAGCTTCACATATATATGTATCCTCTTTATTATATCGACTACTGCATGGCGCAGACGGTTGCGTTCCAGTTCTGGCTTGCATATATGAAAAACAAAGAGGACGCATGGAAGCGTTACCTCGCATTTACGGACAAAGCCGGCACAAAGACCTTTGAAGAGGTCGTTTCCGAGGCAGGACTCTTCCTTCCCTATGAGGACGGCGGCATGAAGAAAATCTGCGAAAGCGTCGGCGAATGGATAAGGACGCATCAGCTCTGAGATAATGTTTTATTTGCCCAAGCGGGATTATCGCTTGGGCAAACTATTGACAAAAAGTTTCTTTATTGATGAAATAGATATATAAAACTTTTTGAAAGGTGCTTTTTATGAACAATCAACCCTCTATTTCTCCACGCAAAGCTCTTGAAAACCTTTACAAAGGCGCAAGATATGATATTTTCATTATCTTCGCTTTGACAATTGTCAACCTTGTTTTGTCATTTACAGACTCGAATTTGTACTATCTCTTTTCCGCAGAGATACCGTTTTTTGTGCTTGGAATCGGTCGTGCGCTTCTCGAAAAAGGGCTTATCTCCTCTCTGACAGTGCCCTCCGTGCTTTCGTTTGTATTCTGTATTCCGTACCTATTCTTCTGGATATTCTCCAAAAAACATTACGGTTGCATGATCGCGGCGCTTGTATATTTTTCAATCGACTGCGTATTTCTCGTCTCCGTCTTTACAAAAGAACTTGCTCTTGAAGCGTTTATTCATCTCGTTGTCCTCGGATTGCTTATTTACGGCGTTGTCCTCGGTGCAAAGCTCAAAAAAATGCCGAAGGACGAGCCCTCCGCAGAAACTCCCATGGCGGAAGAACATTCATCCGAAGAAAATCAATAATACAAAAAAAGAAACGGCGGCTGACTTTCGTCAGACCGCCGCTTCTTTATTTTAAGGAGAACAAATGAAGAAGTTAGCTTATTTTATGAAGGGTCAAACTCGACGAAGGTAACGTTCAGCGTTACTTCCTCGCATGAACGCAGATACGCATTGTATGATCCGCTTGATTTTGACGCTTCGGTGGGACGGAGGATTTTGAGCGTAACCGTATCGCCCACCTTGTATTTTGTAAGAAGCTCGGTAAGAATTGAGAAATCACCGCAATCAACGTCGTCGATGGCTGTTATAATGTCGCCGGGTTTTATCCCCGCGAGGGCTGCCGTTCCGCCTTCCTTTACAGTATCAACCCGAATATATCCGGTTATTTTTCTCATACCGATTTCAATATAATTGTAAATGCTGACGCCGAGACGTGCAACGCCCGTCAGATAACCGTATTGCGAAAAATCGTTTACGCACTTTATGACCTTTTCCGAGGGGATTGCATATCCCATCGCCTCAACGCTCGTTCCGCCGACCTTTGCGTTCGTTATACCGATGAGCTCGCCCTTCATATTGAAAAGTCCGCCGCCGGAGTTGCCGGAGTTTATCGCCGCCGTCGTCTGCATAAGGGTCATTGTTGTGTTTTCAACGGTAACCGTTCTTGAAAGCGCGCTGATTATGCCGTCCGAAAGGGTTATTCCGTAGCCGAGAGGGTTGCCTATTGCAAGCACCTGCTCGCCGAGCTTGAGTGCGTCCGAGTCGCCGATTTTGGCGGCGGTGCAGTCATTTTTGTTTATTTTTATAACAGATACGTCCGCACTTTCGTCGCCGCAGATGTACGCACCTTCATATTTCGTGCCGTCATAAAGCGTGACAGTTATCTTTTCCGTATTCTTGCCGACGACGTGATAATTTGTGATTATATATCCGTTCGTCGTGTAAATAACGCCCGAACCTCTGCCGACAGACGTCTGAGGACCGTAATAATAAGACTGAACGGTTTCCGTAGCTTCAATCTGAACAACGGAGTTTATGCATTTTTCGGCAACCTCCGCATAGTTTGCAAGGCATTTGTCGGTGGTTGATTTTACCGCGAGCGGAATGTCCTTTGCGTTCACCTTTGTAACGGGGACAATATTATCCGAGGTGCTTGTCTGATTCTGCCCGTTTACGTCGGTCGTCTTTCCGGGGTCTTCCGTCGTGACTGACGAAGGCGACGTCGTGGTTTCCGTTTTCGTGTTGCGGATAATACCCGTCACCGCATTCGCGCATATGCCGCAGATTATCGAAACGACAAGGCAAAGTGCCACAATCCAGCCGACGGTCTTTTTGGACATGTATGAGTCCTTCGGCTTTTTGCCGCCGGACTGATTTCCGCCGTTATAATTATTGTATGAATACTGTGGGGCTTCGTTGTTATCGGGGGTTGCATTTTCCCGATTGTATCCGTATCCATTGTTTTCTTCGTTACGGTTTCTGCCGGATTCGTCCTCTTCCGGTCTTTTTTCATCATCGTATAACATTATTTTTCCCCTTCGGATGTTTTTTCTTTTGCTGTTGTGCTTACATTTTAACTCACAAATGTGACAAAGTGTTGAACGTTTCTTATCTCTTGCGTAAATAAGTTTTTTATATTTATTGAATTTTCGCGCAGGAATGTATATAATAGGTTTAAGATAATTTCCGCACGGAGACTTTTATGGATAAAGACAAACTCGGCATTTTTGCAAAAATCCCGACGATTGAAACTCCGCGGCTGGTTCTGCGCAAAATGAAGCCGTCGGATTCGGAGGATATGTTTGAATACGCGTCGCGACCGGAGGTATCCGAATATCTTTTGTGGCTTCCGCACGCAACCCCGCGCTATACGAAAAATTATCTGCATTTTTTGCAGAGTCAATACATGACGAAAAATTTTTATGACTGGGCGGTGACTGTGAAATCGACGGGGAAAATGATCGGCACATGCGGTTTTACCTCATTTGACCTTTCAAATAACTCCGCCGAGGTCGGTTATGTGCTCAGCAGCAGCTATTGGGGACTCGGTATCGCTCCGGAGGCGCTGAAAAGTGTGATTGATTTCGGCTTTTGCGAGCTGGAGCTTCATCGCATCTGCGCCCGCATTATGGACGGAAACAGTCGCAGCGAATCCGTTGCGAGAAAGTGCGGCATGACGCTTGAAGCCACTATGCGCGACCTGCTTTACGTGAAAGGCGCATATCGGACGATAAAAATCTATTCCGTGCTCGAAAGCGACCGCAATCTTCTTTGAAAATCAGGGCCAAATAAAAACAGAGACGAAAATTTCGCCTCTGTTTTTTGTTTTTAGTAAGCCCCGTTTGCGCAGGGATTTGCAAGTATGCGGAGCATGCTTGCAGGCGTCGCCGAGACGGGTTCGGAAACCGCGCAGCGGTTGGAGTGTAAAAAAACAATCCTTCAGTCGGCTTGCGCCGACAGCTCCCTTTACACAAGGGAGCCTATAAAACTATCCAATAATTGAAGTTTCTTTTGCAAAAGTACACCTCATCCGTCAGCCTGCGGCTGCCACCTTCCCCTACTGGGGAAGGCTATATTAAAACTCCGCACATACTTCCCGATAACCGAAGTTTCTTTTGCCTTCTCATCAAAACAAAAACAGAGGTGAGAAATCACCTCTGCTTTCTTAATTAAAAAATTTCAACAATACGATAATTAAAGTTTCTTTTGCCTTTTTATAAGTCCCGTCCGTGCAGATGATTAAAAATCTGTACAGACTTCCCGATAACCGAAGTTTCTTTTGCCTACTTTTCTTTTCAAAGAAAAGTAGGTCAATAAACGCTGAGGGTTACGAGCTGTGCGGGGAACTGGGAAACGCCTATCTTCGCTGCGTTGTCGCCCGTGATGTAAGACGTTGCGCTTGCGCTGATGGTGTTGAACGTGTTGTATGTGCCGAGGTATCTGTCAGCACCGGCTACGTTTGTCGTGAGAATGTGAAGCTCTTCATTCCATACGAATGTTGCCGTCGGCTCTGTCGTGAGACGGATGCCTGCCTTGCCTGCCTGATATTCGTGAAGGTCAATGTATGTCTTGGTTTCGCCTGCCATAAAGTAGAGACGATAGCCGCCTTCAACAGCCTCGACGAAAACGTCAACAGCCGCTGCCGCATTGGTTGTCGTTGCGAGATAGTTTCCGCTCATTGCGCCGGAGAAATAGAGCGTCTTTTCAAGATTGCCCTGAACGAGAGAGAATTTGTACGCCTTGCCTGCGACAACTTCCGTTGCAACATTTCTCGTGTACTCAATCGTATAGAGCTGTGCGGGGAACTGGGAAACGCCGATCTTAGACGCGTTGTCGCCCGTGATGTACGACGTTGCGCTTGCGCTGATTGTGTTGAACGTGTTGTACGTGCCGAGGTATCTGTCCTCACCCGCTACGTTTGTCGTGAAGAGATGAAGCTCTTCGTTCCATACGAACGTTGCCGTCGGCTCTGTAGTGAGACGGATGCCTGCTTTGCCTTCCTTGTATTCGTGAAGGTCAATGTACGTCTTGGTTTCGCCTGCCATAAAGTAGAGACGATAGCCGCCTTCAACAGCCTCGACGAATACGTCGGCAGCCTTGGCGATGCTTTCCGTTGTTGCAAGATAATTTCCGCTCATCTTGCCGGAGAAGAAGAGTGTCTTTTCAAGATTGCCCTGAACAAGACCGAACTTGAAGGCTGTGTCTGTTGCAACTTCCGTAACTACTGCCTTTTTGATTTCAACCTTGTAGAGGTATGCGGGGAACTGGGAAACGCCGATCTTCGCTGCGTTGTCGCCCGTGATATAGGACGTTGCGCTTGCGCTGATTGTGTTGAACGTGTTGTACGTGCCGAGGTATCTGTCCTCGCCCGCTACGTTTGTCGTGAAGAGGTGAAGCTCTTCGTTCCATACGAACGTTGCCGTCGGCTCTGTCGTGAGACGGATGCCTGCTTTACCTTCCTTGTATTCGTGAAGGTCAATGTATGTCTTGGTTTCGCCTGCGAAGAAATAGAGACGGTAGCCGCCTTCAACAGCTTCAACGTAAACGTCTTCAGCCGCCATGGCGTCCTCTGTTGTTGCGAGATAGTTGCCGCTCATCTTGCCTGCGAAGAAGAGTGTCTTTTCAAGATTGCCCTGAACGAGCCCGAACTTGAAGGGGGTGTCTGTCTTGACTTCCTTTACAACCTCTATGCCGCCTGCCTTCGGAACTGCGGGAACATAGTGTGTAAATGTTACGGATTTAGACTCTTCGCCTTTTTTGACCGTCGCCGTAAGCTCATAGCGAAGCTCTTCTTCGGGAGTTTCGTTCATTTCGATTGTAACCGTCTTGTCTCCGGCAACGATTTTGATTCCGTCTTCGGGGCCTGTGAGCACTTTTGCTGTCCATTCAACATCAAAAACTTCACCGCTGATAGTTACGATACCCACGCGCTTGAAGGGCTTGAGTGTTTTTTCCGCGGCGTCTTTATACATTGCATAAAGATACTGCTTTGCATTTTCAAGCGTGTCAACTTTTTCTGTGTTGGGAGCTGACGTCGTTGTCTGCGCCGGATCGGGATTGGTTTTGCATCCCGCAAAGACCAGCGCGCAAAAAGTGAGCGCCAAAAGGATAGCTATAATCTTTTTCATTTTTATCTCCTTATATTATTTAATTGTTGATCGTTATATCGCCTGCCGATAAAACCTTTATCTGATATTCGCCGTCATAATAATCCACAACGCCTCTCACGCTTATGTTTTTGCCTTCAAATCTGTCCGCCGTGACAAGATTGCCTTCACTGTCCGTCAGAACGGCGGTGCGAACGACAACCTTTGTTCCGTCACTCTCGCAGGTGAGAGTCATCGCTCCCTTTGAGGAGCTCTCCTCGGAGACGGTTGTGTATATGCTTTTCACGGTGAGATTTTCCATTGAAACGGTTGTGTAAAGCGCAAGCGACGCAAAGCGGTATTCCTTTCCGTCTTTTTCCAAAGTGACCGTGCCGCGAGCAAATTTTTCAGCCGACACCGGCATAAACGCGGGCTTATGTCCATCGCTTATTTTCTTGATATTGCTCGGGTCGTCCGGCTTCATCTGACGGTACGTAAGACCGGAAACCTGATAACTGTCTCCCGCCTCGTAATACTGAACCGTTCCGACTATTCTCGCCCTGTTGCCGACGGAGATTATAGAGAGTCCCGCTCCCGAAAGTCCGAAGCCGTAATAAACGGTCATTCCGAAATACATATCCGTATCGGGGTCGTAGTCCTCTATGTAAATGCTTCTTCCGTCGTTGCGGGTGATGACGCCCTCAAATGCAACCTTTATGTTTGAGTAATCGGAAACGTTGAGCCGCAGCTCTCTGAGCGTCAGCTCGACAGCGTCGCCGTAGTAGAAATCGGGGTCTTTTTCTCCAGAATGAACGTTGAGCTTTTCCGCTCTTGCCTGCGCCAGAGCCGAAAGGCAGATGCTTCCGTAACGGTTGTTTCCCGTTGACGAAGCTATGGCAAGCCCGTTTTGCAGAATTTCAAGATTGAGATTTCTGTATTCTCCGTCGTCGCTTTCCTTATACCATATCCAGACAAGATATCTTGAACCCGTTGAATCGAGGTTCCAATTCTCGTTGTCCGATTCGACAATGATACTTACCGCGGACGACAGCTTCTCTCTTGTGAATTCGGAAGCCTTTTTGCCGTACGGCTCGATTTTTCCCGTCGATTCGGGCGTGTCTATGGCAAGATATCTTGCTTTCAGCACACCGCCGCGGACGACGTCCTCCGGAACGTTGAAATGCGTTGTGTCACCGTCGACATAGGTCTTCACCGTGACAACCTGCTTTTTCGTTTCGGATTTCATATTCAGCTTCAGCCCCGATACATAGTCCTGCTTTTCGACCTGCTCCGTGCCTCCCGGGGAGGTGGTTGTGACGCCTCCCTCGGAAGTGCATGAAGCGAGAGAAAGAACCAGTATTATCAGAGCCAGCAGAAGCGAAAGTACTCTTTTTGTTTTCATTTGATTATTTGCTTTCGGAAATTATTTTTTACTTTCGGGAATTATCAATATTCGCATTCTTCAATAGCTTCCTTAAATGCCTTCTTTATCATTGCGTCGACGTTGCCGCCGTCGTCTGCGGAGAGACATTTTGCAAGGAGCGCGCCGACCTGGTCACGTGCTGTGGACGAGCCGTTGAATGCGGGAGATGTGTAATATGCTTCTTCCTGCTCAAGACATACCTTTGCGGAAAGAGCGGCAATGTTTGTTCCGCCGTTTGCGCCGTCGATGAATGCCTTATATGTTTCGTTTTCGGAAACGGACTTGATTACGGGAACGTAACCGGAAGCCATGGAGAATTCCGCCTGGAATTCAACAGTTGTTGTAAGATACTTGACAAAGAGCCATGACGCAACAACTTCCTGAGGATTCTGGTTTGCCTTCTTGAATATGCAAAGGCTGGGTCCCTGAGAGATGACCTTCTTGTTTGTTTCGCTTACCTGAGGAATTGTCGCAATGCCTACGTCAAACGGATAGGAGCCGTCTGCGTTGGCTGTCGGACGCTGATGTGTCGCGCCGGCAGAAGAGCCGATGGACATATAGCTCTTTACTTCATTTGTGGAAGTGAAGAGGCCGGATGTGTATGCGCCGTAGATCTTCTGAGTTGTGAGGTAGCCCTTCTGATACCATTCTCTGAACTTCTTGACGAACTCTCTGTTTGTTTCGTTGTCAAAGAGGAAGTGGTCGCCGGAGGCGCTTGTGTAAGGAGAGCCGTACTGCTCGCACATTGTGATGAACCAGTTTGCTTCGCTGTCATAGCCGAGCGGGATGCTCTTGGGGTCGATTTCTTTGATCTTCTTGCAGAGCTCTTCCATTTCGTTCCATGTTGTGGGCGGAGTGAGGTTGTGCTTTGCAAAGAAGGTTGCGTTGTAATAAAGAACCTCTGTGGACTTTGAAAGCGGCATTGTGTACATAAGTCCGTCGCCGAACTGCCTGCCTTCGTTGTAGTAGCCTTCGATGAAGTCTGCTATCTGGTCTTTTGTGAGTCCGAGAGTTTCCTTTGAGCCGTCCGCTCTTGTGACCTCAATCGTGCTGTTTATGAGGTTGTCAAGAGTGATGACGGAGCCTGCGAGGTTATAAAGAGCAACGTGGTCCGGATAGCAATATGCGATGTTGGGCTGTGCGCCTGTCGTGATCTCGGTGCTTATCTGGTCTCTTACGTCGTCATAACCGCCGATTTTGCTGTGAACTACGTGAATGTTGGGATAAAGCTTGTTGAACTCTGCAATGTAAGGATCAAGAACGTCGGTAAGGTTTGATCCCATCGTGTGGTAGAAGGTGATTGTAACTTCGCTGCCGTCGTATCCGACTTCGGGAACTTCAAAGTTGCCGACTTTTTTGTCTGTGTCCGGATCCGGGTTCGGCTTCGGTCCGCACGAGAACAGCATTGTCATCGTGAGGGCAAGGAGCATGATAATTGCCAAAAACTTCTTCATGACTGGTTTTTCCTCCAAAAATTTTGTTTTTATGTTAAAAAGCCGTCCGGCTTGTTTAACCTTTGATTCCGCTTCTGCTGACGCCCTTCATGATGTATTTCCTGAGGAATACAAACACAAGGAAGAGCGGGAGCGAAACGATTGCAACAGCTGCCATCTGAACGGGATAGTTAACGTCGCCCGTCGTTTCCGTGAACGCGTTGCGCAAGCCGTTTGTTATCATCTGGTGGGCTTCGTCGTTTGCGACGAGTCGCGGCCAGATATATGAGTTCCATGCGCCCATCATTTTGAGTATGGTGATTGAAATGAGCGTCGGGAGGGAGAGCGGTATCATAACCTTCCAGAGATATTTGATATCGCTCGTGCCGTCAACCTTGGCGGCGAGGTAAAGCTCGTTCGGTATCTGCAAAAAGTTCTGACGGAGAAGATATATATAGAACACGCTGACAAGGAACGGCACAATGAGAACGGTATATGTATTTTTCCAACCGAAGTTTGAAACCGTTATGTAGTTTGTTATCGTGAAAAGCTCGCCGGGGATCATCATCGTTGCGAGAAGCGCGGCGAAAAGTACGTTCTTGCCCTTGAATTCAAGCCTTGCAAACGCAAATGCGGAAAGCACCGTTATCACAAGGGAGAGAATTGTCGATACAAGACCGACGTACAGCGTGTTCATGAAAAGTCTGCCGAGGTTTGCCTTTGTGAAGGCTGTCGCATAGTTTGAGAAAAGCACCTTCTTCGGCCAGAAGGTCGGCACGCTCTGCCTGTATTCATCAAGACTTTTGAGAGATGAGTTCAGCATCCAGTAAAAGGGGAAAAGAACGGCAATCGCCATGAATATCAGAAACGCATAAACGAGGACGAGGGCGATTATTTTTCCGATTCTCTGATTGACGGATACCTTCTGCATATCTCTTTCGTGCATTGTTACTGTGTTGTTTTTCATATCCGTCCTCCTCTCAATAGTGAACTTTCTTCTTGCTTACCTGAAGGTTTATAAGAGTGACTATAAGAATTATGACGAACAGGATAAGCGCGGCGGCACTCGCTCTTCCCTGCCTGTTGCGGCTGAGCGAATCGTATATGAATCCGACCATCGTATTGAGACGTCCCGAATCGTGAACGGGTCCCATGGACTCGCCGAAAATACCGACGATGCTCGTGTATTCCTTGAACCCGCCGATAAAGCCCGTTATCACAACGTAGGCTATCATCGGGGAGAGGAGCGGCACGGTTATTCTTGAGAAAATTCTCGTTCTGGACGTGCCGTCAACCCTTGCGGCGTCATAATACTGTTTGTTTATGCTCTGCAATCCGCCGAGAAGAATGAGTATCTTGAACGGGAGCGCGTTCCACACGATGTAAATGATCATAACGGTCATATTCGCCGCGTAGGTTGAACCGGCGTTTATCCAGTTTACCGCGTGCCCGCCGAAAAATTCTATGATGTTGTTTATAATTCCCGCCGTGACGATGATGTCGTGGCCCTTTGTGCCGAGATTGCCGACGATATTGAACATTGCGGCAAACACCATTCCGATTGCTATGGAGTTTGTTACGTAGGGCAGGAAGAATATTGTCTGCAGCAGCTTCTGCAGGGGTTTAATTGAATTGAGACATACGGCGATGAGCAGCGCGAGGAACGACGATACAAGCACCGTCGGCACGCAGAGAAGCACCGTATTCTTGAGACATTTCAAAAAGCTTTTGTACTTTATTACCTTTGCGAAGTTTCCTATGCCGAAGGTGAAAACCCTTCCGCCGATGGCTTCAAGACCGCTGTAATCTTCAAGAAACGCCATGCGGACGGTGTTTATTATCGGCCACACCGTAAACACAAGAAGCAGGACTATCGCAGGAGAGAGATAAAGCCACGCTTTCCATTGTTGTTTGCTTTCAACCATTTTTCACACCTCAAAATAAACTCTTTCTTCGGTTTCCCTGTCGAAGATGAACACCTTATGGCGCTTGAGCGAATAGCTGACCGTCTCCGATTCGGTGTTTACCTTGTTGTCCGCATTGATTATGGAGCGGATAACGGGTGAAACGGCGAAGGGGTTTGTCGATACGACGCTCACGTCCCTGCCCATGACCTCAACGCTGGAAAGCTTGCAGTGCAACGGACCGCCGTCATCAAGAATGAAGCCCTCGGGACGTATGCCGACGTAAACCTCGCCGTCGTCCGCGCCGGGAACGGAAAGGATGCGCTCCTCGCCGATATAAAGTATTCCCTCAAAAACTCTGCCCTCGAAAACGTTTATCGGGGGTGTGCCGAGGAATTTCGCAACGAAGAGGTTTTTCGGGTCGTCATAAACCTCCTGCGGCGCGCCTATCTGCTGAACGACGCCGCTCTTCATAACGACTATCATATCGGAAATGCTCATCGCCTCTTCCTGGTCGTGCGTGACGAAGACCGTCGTTATCTGCGTTTCTCTCTGAATTCTTCTTATCTCCTCTCTCGTCTGGAGACGGAGACGGGCGTCAAGGTTTGAAAGGGGCTCGTCAAGAAGGAGCACTCTCGGCATTTTGACGAGAGCGCGCGCGATCGCAACTCTCTGCTGCTGACCGCCGGAAAGCTCGCTGGGCTTGCGATCCATAAGCTCGTCAATCTGAACGAGTTGTGCCGCCGAATAGGCTCTTTCAAGCATTTCTTCTTTTGTCGGCTTGTCTGCTCCGCGAAGGTTCTGAAGCGGGAAAAGAATATTCTGCTTGACCGTCATATGCGGATAAAGGGCGTAGTTCTGGAAAACAAGTCCGACGCCTCTGTTTTCGGGGGCGAGATCGGTAACGTCGTCATCGCCGAAGAAGATTCTGCCCGAAGTAGGTTTCTGCAATCCGCATATCATATAAAGAGTTGTGCTCTTGCCGCAGCCCGAAGGGCCGAGAAGACCGATGAGCTTGCCGTCCGGTATTTCAAAGGTGAAATCGTTTACCGCGACAACCTCCTCGTTTGATTTTTTATTCCGGCTGGGGAATATCTTTGTCAGGTTCTGTAATACGACTTTCATTTTATATCCTTTCTCAAATTATTTATGTCCGACAGAAAAAATGCCGCCGTAGCTTTTAATATGGGCTGCGGGCGGCTCTCTCCGCAGATAGCCTTTTCTTGTATTCTATCAGCTCGTGTTCGCTTGCGAAAATCATCTGACTCGCCATATCGACGCATACGGTCGACGCAAGAATATCATGAATGAGAGAATTTGTTTTTGTTGCGAAGAAAAGAATTATCTGCAGCAGCAATTCGGCACAGAGGACAATAAGCCCCATGAGACCGATGCTGTTGAAATATATCAATATTATAATAAGGACGGGTATCATCGTTTCAATGGTAAACTTTCCGAGAAACGTGCGGACGAAAAGCATAACGGTGTTCATTTTCACGCCGTCCGCTCGGATAACGCCTATGCCGAACACCTTTTTGCCGACAGTCTGCCCGTTTTTAAGGCAAATCGGAACGATAAATTCCGTCGCGGCAAAGGCAAGAAGGATGGAAAGCGAAATGATTGTAAGCGTCAGATTGAAAACCCTGACGTATTCCTTCATCGCTTCTTTGTCCGCCGTAAGCGCTTCGTATGCCTTTTTATACTGCTCCTGCTGTTCCTCCGTCATTGCGGACGCTTCTTCTTTTGTCATATTGAATTTTATGCCGTATTCGGCTTCATATGCGGCATAATAGGCTTCAAGACGGTTGCTGTGACTGTCATATCCCGTGATTTTCGATATAACTGCGGCAAAGCCCGTTGCAACGATACAGATAATTATCGCGTCAAGAATGAAAGCCGATATTCTTTTCAGCACGTTTGCCTTCTGGATATCAAAAATCATACTGGTCTGCCCTTTCTCGCGGAGATATTTTTCGGAAAAACCCCGATATAAAAAACGAACAACACAGATGTATAAATTTACACATTATTCTGAAACTTTTTACATTATTCAGCATATCACATTTTATCCGTTTCGTCAACCGATTTGAGCAAGATAAAAATATTTTTTACAAATATTATTTTATTGCAAAAATTTTTCTGCCTTCCTCGTCAGGCTCATTTGCACAAACGGAGCCGGAAAATTTTGTGCAAAACAAAAACAGAGATGAAAAAATCACCTCTGCTTTTATTTTTATAAATCCTGTCTGCACAGATAATGAAAAATCCGCACAGACTCCCCGATAATCGAAGTTTCTCTTGCAAAAGTACACCTCATCCGTCAGCCTGCGGCTGCCACCTTCCCTCCTCTCGGCGAGAGGAGTTCGGATTTCGCCTCCCCTGTGTAAGTGGAGGGGGACCACGAAGTGGTGGAAGGGTTGTAAAAACAATCCCTCACCGCCTGCGGCGGAGCTCCCTTTACACAAGGGAGCCGTAATACTCCCCGATAATTGAAGTTTCTTTTGCCTACTTTTCTTTTCAAAGAAAAGTACGGTCAAAGAAAAGTAGGTCAGTTGAGGAGGGTTTTGGTGACGTCCTCTTCATACTGGCGGGTATAGAGACTGTAATAATGTCCTTTCTGCTTCATAAGAGAGGAATGTGTTCCCCGTTCGACGATTTTTCCGTCGCTGACGACGAGTATCATATCCGCATCGCGGACGGTTGAAAGCCGGTGCGCAATCATGATTGACGTCCTGCCGCGGATAACCTCGCTTATCGCCTTTTGAATGTTCTGCTCGGTGAGCGTGTCGATTGACGCGGTTGCCTCGTCAAGAATGAGAATTTTCGGGTCTGCGACTATCGCGCGGGCAAAGGAGATGAGCTGTTTTTCGCCCGTTGAGAGCAGGTCGCCCCCCTCGCCGACGTTTGTTTCAAGACCGTTTTCGGCTTTTGCGACAACGCCGTCCGCCGAAACCCGACGCAGAGCGTCGTTTATTTCGTCGATTGTTGCGTCCGGCTTGCCGTAGCGCAGATTTTCAAGGATTGTTCCGGAGAAGAGGTGCGGCGTCTGAAGAACGTAGCCGATGTTGCTGTGCAACCAGAGCTGACTTCTTTCGCGCGCGTCTCTGCCGTCGATGAGGAGCTGACCCGACGTCGGCTCGTAGAAGCGACATATAAGATTTACAAGCGTGGATTTTCCCGCTCCCGTCTCGCCGACGATTGCAATATTCGACCCCTGCGGGATTTTCAGATTGAAATGCTCAAGAATGTATTCGTCGCCGTCCGGATATTTGAATGAAACATCACGGAATTCGATATCGCCGTGCAGCGTTTCCCAGTTTTCCTTTTTCGGGGAGAACGTGTCGCCGTATTTTTCAATGACCTCCGGAGTGTCCGTCACGTCCGATTTTGTTTCAAGAAGCCTTGTCAGCCTTTCGATATTGACTTGCTCGCGGACAAGGTCCGATATCATATCGACTATCCAGCGGATAGGCTCGATAATGCCGAGCGCGTATGACATGAAAAGCGAAAGCGTGCCGACGTCCATGTAGCCGATGGCGTCATTGCCGATGAGCGAAAGCTCGCCGCCCTTCCAGACGACTATCGCAAGCGCGATTGAGGAGGCAAAGCCTATCATCGCGGCAAGGATTGAGCGGTAACGCTGAGCCATAACGGAGCTGCGCTTCATTTCCTTTGAGTCGCGGACGAAATCCCGCTCCACCCTGTCTTCGATGACGAGCGTTTTTATGGTTTTTGCACCTGTGATGCCTTCGTTGAAGTTGCCCGTTATTTTGGAATTCACTTCTCTTATGTGCCTGTTTTCATTTACGAGTTTTTTCTGGAATATCGCAAAAACAACGGTTATAAGCGGGATTACGGCGAGTATGAGCAATGTCAGCTTTACGTTCATCGAAAGCATAACGATTACAACGCCGATAAGATATGAAAAATTCCATACACCCTGCATTATGACCCATGAGACAAGCTCGCCTATGCGTGCTGTATCGCTCATGACGCGCGAATGAATATATCCGACGCTGTTCTGATTGAAATATGAGAAGGAGAGCGTCTGCAAATGGTCGAAGCTGAGCTTGCGGAGGTCGCGCAGAACGGAAAGCTCAACCTTTCCCGAAAGAAAGGAGGAGATGAAGTCCGTTATAATCTTTCCGAGGAGAGTCAGCACGTAAAACAGTATGAACGGGACGAGGTTTGCAATGAAAACGCCGTCTTCAAGATGGTTCAGCGCATATCTCTGAAAGAAAGGAATGGCGATATCGCCGACGGAGGCAAGCACGCCGCAGGTAACCATTATGGCTATCCATGAGCGATATTTTCTTATGTATTTGAGTATTTTCGGCAGTCCGAAAAAAGGCAGGGAGACATATTGTCCGTTATCCTTTGTTTTTTGTGCGTTCATATGGCTTCCTCCGCTCCTTTCGTCTGAATTTCGTATATCTGCTTATAAAGTCCGCCCTTTGAAATCAGTTCGGAATGGGTGCCTTCCTCGGCAATTCTGCCCTTGTCCAGCACGATTATTTTTTCCGCCTGCATAAGAGTTGTTATGCGGTGGGAAATGAGAATGACGGTCGACCCGCCGAGATTTTCCGAAAGAGCATGACGGATTTTGCTGTCCGTTTCCGTGTCGACTGCGGAAAGCGAGTCGTCAAACACCATAATGGGCGTTCTCTGGACGATAAGCCGCGCTATTGCCGTTCTCTGCTTCTGCCCGCCGGAAAGGGTCACGCCTCTTTCGCCGACGAACGTGTCATAGCCCTTTGAAAACGATATGACGGTATCGTCAAGGCAGGCGATTTTCGCCGCCCGACGGATTTCGGGAAGGTCGATGTTTTCTTTCGTTATGCCGACGTTCTCCGCAATTGATTTTGAGAAAAGGAACGGCTCCTGAAGCACCATTCCGATATTTTCCCTGACCCACGCGGCTTTCATATCTGCAATGTCCACACCGCCGACGGTTATCCTGCCGCACCCATCGGGTATGTCATAGAGCCTGTCCAAAAGGTACATAAGCGTCGATTTGCCGGAGCCTGTTCCGCCGAGAATACCGAGCGTTGTCCCCGCTTTTATGCTGAAATTTATATCGGAAAGTATTTCGGGACAGCCCTCATAAGCAAAGCTGACGTGTTCAAAGCGTATGTCGCCGTGCATATCGGGCGTGACGGCGTCGGGCTTGTCGCGCTCCTCCTCTGCCGACATTATCTGATAAATTCTGCCGAGGGAAACTCCCGCCTTGCTCATTTCGGATATCATTCGTCCGAGCTGACGTATCGGCCATATGAGCATGGCGTTGTATGAGATGAAGGCTATGTATTTGCCGGCTGTCATTCCGTCGCCTCTGACGCACATCACCGCGCCGACGACAACGATACACATAACCCATATTCCGGAGAGAAGGTCGGAGGTCGACCAGAACACCGAAAACGTTTTGTGAAGGTCAACCCACAGCCCCGTGTAATATTCGTTCTGCTTTGTGAATTTTTCTCTTTCATAGCTCTCTCTGCCGAACGCGCGGACAACGCGCACGCCCGTCAGATTTTCCTGCGCGATTGCGGAGAGAATTCCCTCGTTTTCGTCACAAACCGCAAAACGCCTGCCGATTTTCCTGTGAAAAAGTGCCGAATAGCCTATGATAAACGGCATGAAGGCGACCGCAACAAGCGCGAGCCTGACGTTCATTGAGAACATGAAATAGAGCGAGAGACAGAGCATTATGATTATTCTGAAAACGGCTGTCATCTGGTCGGAAAGAAACCGCTTTACCGTGTCGACGTCGGAGGTGCAGCGCTGAATGATGTCGCCCGTCTGATTTTTCATATGCCAGGAGAAAGGGAGACGGTCGATATGGGCAAAAATGCTGTCACGCATGTTTTTGACAAGCGTTTCCGCGCCTCTTGCGTTGAACACGCGGTTGCAATACTGGAAGATTGCCGTCAGCAAGCCGAGAACGACGAGCAGCAGCGCGATATAATACAGATGACTGCGGAAATATTCAAAGCCGCCGAGCGAGTTTATAAGCGACAGCGCCCATTCCGGCAGCTCTGCGGGCTTGTTGCCCAGCACGTTGTCAACGGTCACACTTATTATTTTCGGGCCGAGAGTATCGACTATGGCAAGCAGCAGCGCCGCGATTATACTCGTTATGAAAAATCCGATGGCGCCGCGCATAAAGCCGAGGGTCATTTTCATTCTGCCGCGCTTTTCGTTTTTATTCTGATTTTTTGTCTTGTTTGAATTCATAAATTATACCTGTGACGAATTGTTGTTGCGCTCCCGCGCACGAATGAAAAAGGCGCAGCCACAGGGCTGCGCCGGAATCGCGCAAAGATATGCTTTCAGAAAATCAATCCGAAGGCGCCCATCATTCCCTGTGACACAAAGTCCTTTTTTAAGACTATTCCGTTCATGATGACACCTCCTTCTTTCTTTATTTTGCGGCAGAAGCCACAACTGTTATTATAATATATCGTCCGATCTTTGTCAATGCAAAGCGTGATTCTGAAACACAACTGTAACAATACGGTCAGAAGCACGAAATTTCGCACCCTGCCGACGATATTTTCGCCTCAACCTCCGGAAAGGCGGACGACAGTATCTTTTGAACGGACGTTACAAACGGAAGAAATTCCGTGTGATAATGACCTGCGTCTATTACGCAAAGTCCCATATCGGCGGCTTCTATTGCGGCGTTATATCCGGAGGCGCCCGTCAGAAAAGCGTCGGCGCCGGCTCTGACCGCCGCCGGAACGAAGCTCTTTCCGTCGCCGCCGCATATTGCAACGGTTTCCACCGTTTTTCCCGTGTCCCCGCAGGCGACGCACGGACAGCCGAGAGCGGATTTTATCTTTTTGCAGAAGTCCGCAACAGTCGTTTTCTCCGTTTTGCAGAGCCTGCCGCACATTTCCCCTTCCTCGCCGAACGGCGCGGTGACGTCAAAGCCGAGGAGCGAAGCGAGCGTATCGTTTATGCCGCCCTCGCCCGCGTCAAAGCGCGTGTGCAGACTGATGACCGAAATTCCCGCCGAAAACAGCTTCATCGGCACGGCGGCTCCCGCAAATTCCTCCGAAAGCTGACGGAGCGGGCGGAATATCAGCGGATGATGGGAGATGATGACGTCATATCCGCCGCATATCGCCTCATTTGCGACCTTCTGAGTAACGTCGAGCGCGAGAAGAACTTTTTTTACCTTTCCCGAAGAGTCGGGGCAGACCATAAGACCGTCGTTGTCCCAGCTGCACGAAAGCGAGCGGGGGAAAAGCGAATCAAGATGAGAATATATTTCCTTCACATCAGCCATTATCAAAAATCTCCTTTTTCATTTTATCCGTTCCGGCATAAAGCGACGCAGCCTCCGCGTCTCTGCCGGAATCGGCTTTCTTTCCGAGCACGGCAAGGAGCTTTTCGTAATGCTCCGTGCAGAGCGCGGCGTTCTCTTTTTTATAATCGCGGGTGAACCTGCCGGCATATATTTCGACGGGGGAATAATCGCATTTTTTGCCCGTATATACGGCAGTCATTATGACGTAAACCCTGCCGTCCGCCTTCGCGAGCCGCTCCTCCGTTATTTCAAAGCCGTTTTTGCAGAGATAGTCGCGAAGAATATGCGCATGGGTCATCGGTTGGAGGATAAGGTGCGCCCGTCTGGCAACCGCCGAAGGCGCGATTATATCCTTTATCATTATCCCGCCCATGCCGGCAATCGCAATATCGGAGGGGGAGAGATTATCCATTCCGCAAAGTCCGGGCGCAAGCACCGTTTGTATTTTTTCGGAAAGTCCGTGTTCGGAAATGTTCTTTTTCGCATTTTCAAGCGGACCCTTTTTTATGTCCGACGCTATTGCGGAATCTATTTTCCCCGCAAGGCAGAGGTATATCGGCAGAATGGCGTGATCCGTGCCGACGTCGATTAAAAACCTGCCGGACACAAGCTCTCCGACGGCGGAGAGACGGGGGTCGGGCTTTCGGAATCCGGTCATATTACTCCTTTATAAAACTTTCCCCCGAGCCCTTCGGTTTCGGGGGAAAATTTCTGAAAATTATTTCTTGTTTGCGACAGCCGCATTGAGCTTTTTGACAAGCTCGTCGGCGTCTGTGCCGTGAACGGCGCACGCCTGCTCAATCGTCTCGCCTCTGGACATGGGGCAACCGAGACAGTGCATGCCTATTTCAAAGAAGAACTCCGCCGTTTCGGGAGCGAAATCAAGAACGTCGCCTATGACGGACTGCTTTGTAATTTCCATAATAAATACCTCCGCATTGAATTTTTGCAATCTAATTATATAGCCGGACGGGGGTTTTGTCAATAGAAAAAAGGGCAGACTTTGCAAATACCGCTTTCGCCGGCGACGGGCGAAAATTTCGCCGCGCAGAGCCCGAAAAACGGTTTTTTGTCGAAGAATGCCTGTTTGCGGGAGTATTTCTGTAAATATTCCACAAATATAAATTATCTTTTTCTGCCAATATGCCGAATGTCAAAAAATCAAATTTGTCTTGATAAATTCTCACAAAAGTTATATAATATATATGTTGAAATTTTGTTATTCTGTTCAAAATGACGGAAACACGAAGCTAAACAATATTATTCAAGGAGTAGATACATGGAAAAAGTACTTACAAAAAACATCCGCAACGTATGCCTTCTCGGTCACAGCGCCGACGGTAAAACGTCTCTTGCGGAGGCAATGCTTTATCTTACGAAAGGCACAGACCGTCTCGGCAATCCCACGGACGGAAACACCGTTTGCGATTATGATCCCGAAGAAATCAAGCGCGGATTTTCTCTTTCCGCGTCTGTTGCTCCGGTTAATTATAAAGGCACAAAGATAAACATAATAGACACTCCCGGATACCTTGACTTCGCAGGCGAGGTTGTTCAGGCTCTCCGCGTTGCAGGCTCCGCACTCATCGTCGTAAACGCGAAAGCCGGCGTTGAAGTCGGCACGGAAATCGCATGGAGAAACGTTACCGACCGCCACGTTCCGAGAGCGTTCTTCATCAACAAGTGCGATGATCCCGAGGCGCGCTTCGGTCACGTTTTCAAAGAGCTTCACGAAATGTTCGGAAACAGCGTTTGTCCCGTTGTTATCCCCGTGCTCAAAGGCGATACCATCATCGGTCTTCTCGACCTTATCGATATGAAGGCGTTCGGCTTCGGCAAGGGCAACGCAGGCAAGGAAATCGAAATTCCCGAAGAAAATAACGAAAGAATTGAAAAATTCCGCGAAATGCTGATGGAATCCATCGCCGAAACGAGCGACGAGCTCATGGAAAAATATTTCGGCGGCGAGGAAATCACAAGAGACGAGGCGCTCAACGCCGTTCACGAGGGCGTCCGCACCGGTACAATCGCTCCCGTACTCTGCGGCTCGGCAACCAACCTCTGCGGAATCGAATCGCTTATGGACTTCATCGTCGGCACTTTCCCGAACCCGCTCTTCCACAAGGGCGAAACCGTTGTTGACGACGACGGCACGGAGCACGCCGTCACAATGTCCGAAACGGGCACACCCTCTATCTTCGTATTCAAAACAATCGCCGACCCGTTCGTCGGTAAGATGTCGTTCTTCAAGGTTATGAACGGCGAACTCAAGAGCGGCACGGAACTCAAGAACCTCAGAACCGAGCAGACGGAAAAGTTTGCCCATATCTATACAATCTGCGGCAAAAAGCAGACCGAGGTCGACGTTCTCTGCTGCGGCGACATAGGCGTTACCGCCAAGCTCGCGAACACAAACACAAACGACACCCTTTCCGCAGATCCCGCGGCAAAGCCTTATAAGAAGATCGTCTATCCCGAATCCTTCTATCAGAGAGCCATTATCTCCAAGGGCAAGGGCGAAGAGGATAAGATTGCTCAGGGTATTGCAAGACTTATCGAAGAAGATCCCTCCATCAAGTATGAAAACAACCCCGAAACAAAGCAGATGCTCGTTTCCGGTCAGGGCGATATTCATATCGACGTTATCGTTTCCAAGCTGAAATCGCGTTTCGGCGTTTCCGTCGATCTCGAACAGCCCAAGGTTGCATACAGAGAGACGATCAGAGGTCGCAGCGATGTTCAGGGCAAGCACAAGAAGCAGTCCGGCGGTCACGGTCAGTACGGTGACGTCCGCATCCGCTTCTCTCCCGGCGAAACGGAAGGACTTACATTTGAAGTATCCGTTGTCGGCGGTACGGTTCCGAAAAACTTCAACCCCGCAGTTGAAAAGGGACTTCTTGAGTCGATGCAGAAGGGTGTTCTCGCCGGTTACCCCGTCGTTTACCTGAAAGCCGACCTCTATGACGGCTCGTATCACCCCGTTGACTCTTCGGAAATGGCGTTCAAGATTGCCGCTTCCCTTGCATATAAGGAAGGACTTATGAAGGCGAACCCCGTTCTCCTTGAGCCTGTTGCAAACGTCAAGGTTTATGCTCCCTCCGATATGATAGGCGATATTATGTCCGCATTCACAAAGCGCAGAGGCAGAGTCCTCGGAATGACGCCCACCGAAAGAAAAGGCGAGCAGATGCTCGAAGCGGAAGCACCGATTGCCGAAATGTCCGACTTTGCAATTCAGCTCCGCGCCATTACGCAGGGCAGAGGCAGCTACACAATGAAGTTTGAACGTTATGAGGACGTTCCGCAGATGGTTGCCGATAAGATCATTGCAGACGCAAAGGCAAACGCAGAAGAATAAAAAACACAAAAAGCCGCCTTCGGGCGGCTTTTTTTGAGAGAAGAGAGAAGATCAAAGAGAAAAGGTGCGCCTGCGGCGCGGGATGATTGAAAAACGGAGATGAGAAAGGCTCCTTTGTGTAAAGGGAGCTCCGCCGAAGGCGGTGAGGGATTGTTCTTTACAACCCTTCCACCACTTCGTGGTCCCCCTCCCCTTACACAGGGGAGGCATAAAACTCCGCACAAACTTCCCGATAACTGAAGTTTCTTTTGCCTACTTTTCTTTTCCAAAGAAAAGTATGGTGCCTACTTTTCTTTTCCAAAGAAAAGTATGGTATTGACTTTTGGTCGGGATTTTATTATAATATATTCTCAAAATACGGTAAAAAATCGGAGGCGACCGAATTGGAAGAGAAAGCAACTCTTTATACATATGAAAAGGAAGAAAATCTGATTGCGTACTGGGCATTCGACAGTATTGAAAGCGGAGTTATAAGAGACGTATCGGGCGGCGGTCACGACGGAAAAGTCGTCGGCGAGCCGGAGATATGCCCCGGATATATCTATAACGGTCTGCGCATAACGGAGTCGGGACAGGGAGTCGTTATTGAAAACACAAAAGGCTTCGACTTTACGGAAAAGGACAGCTTCACAATCGAGATATGCTATAAATGGGACGGAAAATATGCGGGAAAAAGCTGGCCGTGCATAATGCAGAGAGGGCTTGACATATCGAAAAAAGCCTTTCATTATCTGGGCTTCTGGATAAACAGCGGTTGTCGGCGGATTGCCCTCGGAGTGACGGGCGCGGGCGGCGCGGGAACGCACAATATCACCGCGCAAATAAATGCCGATACCGACTGGCACAAGGCTGTTGCCATTCAGGACGGAAAAGCCGGAACGCTTTCTTTTTTCATCGACGGCGTTCCGCAGAGGCAGGAGCCGTCCGTCAATATTTCCGCTCCCGATATGCCGCTTACAATCGGCTTTTGCGACGCCGAAAGCGCCTTTATCGGCTCGGTTGACGAGATAAAGATATATAACTGCGCAAAGCCCGCAGACTTTACCGTGACAGGCGTTGACGTTATGGAATACAAGAGCTTTGACTACAAGGATAACGAAAGCGGCGCAAGCGTCACCCTGCCATACAGGCTCTTCCTTCCGGACGGATATAAGGAAAACGACGGCAAAAAATATCCCCTGCTCTTTTTCCTCCACGGCTACGGCGAATGCGGCACGGACAATATGCAGCAGATACGCGTTCTCGGCGGACCGAACGCCTTGCTCGACAGAGTCGTCGAAAAGGGCGACTGCATAATCGTTGCGCCGCAGTGTCAGGCGTCGCCGGCAGAACTGAACTGGGTTCCGATAAACAAGCAATGGAGCATAGGTTCAAGAGAACTTACGGAAAAGCCGACGGTCTCGCTGGCGGCGGCGACCGAGCTTCTGAAAACATGGCTTTCGGACGAGAAGGTCGATAAAGACCGCGTCTATGCCGCGGGAATTTCAATGGGCGGCTACGGAACATGGGAACTGATAACCCGTCATCCGGAATGGTTTGCGGCGGCTGTTCCCGTTTGCGGATCGGGAATTCCTTCACTTGCGGAGAGACTTAAAAACATCGCAATCTGGGCAATGCACGGCGAAGCGGATACGACCGTTCCTCCGCAGGGCACGCGCGATATGGAAAATGCAATCAGGGCGGCGGGCGGCAACATCCGCACGACGTTTTACCCCGGAGTCGGACATAATTCGTGGCCGCAGGCATATTCCGAAAAGGAGCTTATCGACTGGCTGTTCGCGCAGAAAAAGTCGGGCGCGACAAAATAAAAACGGATATGAAAAATAAATTTCTCCGAGCTTTCCTCGGAGAAATTTTCGCCTTAACGAAAAATTAACAATTTTCCGCTTGTGTTTGACGGCTAACAATAGTATAATGCAAAAGCGTAAATGCAATAAAGACAGAAGAAAAAATCACGCAACCACTGCGATTTTCGCTTTTGCGTTTCTTTATTTTTTTCACTTGAACCTTCAGAAAGGAAAAACATTTTTATGATAAAACGGCTGATGAAAAGTATCAGGGAATATAAACTCCCCTCGATATTGACGTTTATATTCATTCTGGGCGAATCGGTCATCGAATGTATTATCCCGTTTATCACGGCAAGACTGATAAACCGTATTCAGCTCGGCTCCGAAATGAGCGATATTATCAAAACCGGACTCCTGCTCGCCTGTATGGCGGTGGCGTCGCTCGCGTGCGGCGGCATTGCGGGACTGACGTGCGCAAAGGCGTCGTCCGGTTTTTCAAAGAACCTCCGTCACGACCTTTTTGCAAAGGTGCAGACGTATTCCTTTGAAAACATAGACAAGTTTTCATCGTCATCGCTCGTCACAAGACTGACAACGGACGTAAGCAACGTGCAGATGGCTTATATGATGATAATACGCACGGCAATCCGCGCTCCGCTTATACTCATTTTTTCCGTGATAATGGCTTATATAATGGGCGGCAAGCTCGCAACGCTCTTCGTCATAATCATTCCCGTGCTTGTTGTCGGACTTGCGATAATCGCAAGAAAGGCAATGCCGGCGTTCCGCAGCGTTTTCAGAAAATATGACCGCTTAAACGAGTCGATTGAAGAAAACGTTCGCGGAATGAGAGTTGTCAAGGGATTTGCGAGAGAAGACTATGAAAAGAAGAAATTCGGCAAAGCCGCAGGCGATATCTGCAAGGACTTCACGAAAGCCGAAAGAATAGTCGCTCTCAACTCTCCTCTCATGCAGCTCTGCGTCTATTTCAACATGGCATTTATACTGATAGTCGGCTCAAAACTCATAATCACGAGCGCGGGCAGCTCTCTCGGCGTCGGCGAGATGTCGTCAATGCTGACGTATGGCTTTCAGATACTCATGCAGCTTATGATGCTTGCAATGATTTACGTCATGCTGACGATGTCCGGCGAGTCCATGGTGCGTATTTCCGAGGTGCTGGGCGAGGAATCCGCGCTGACAAATCCCGCCGCAAAGACAGTCACCCTTCCGGACGGAACGACCGTCAGTTATCCGCTTACGGAAATCAGAGACGGCTCAATTGATTTTGACGATGTCTCCTTCAAATATTCAAAAACCGCAAAGAAAAATTCGCTTTCCGATATAAACCTTCATATAAAATCGGGAATGACCGTCGGTATTCTCGGTGTGACGGGTTCGGGAAAGTCAACGCTTGTTCAGCTCATTCCGCGACTTTATGACGTTGCGGAGGGGTCGGTGAAGGTCGGCGGAGAGGACGTCCGCAATTATGACCTCGTTTCCCTGCGCGACTCCGTTGCGTTTGTTCTTCAGAAGAACCTGCTCTTCTCCGGCACTATAAAGGAAAACCTCCGCTGGGGCAACGAAAACGCCACAGACGAGGAGATGATTGAAGCGTGCAAGCTGGCTCAGGCGGACGAGTTTATCCGCTCATTCCCCGACGGTTATGACACAAAGATCGAGCAGGGCGGTTCAAACGTTTCGGGCGGACAGAAGCAGAGGCTCTGTATCGCCAGAGCTCTTCTCAAAAAGCCGAAAATACTCGTTCTGGACGACTCGACGAGCGCCGTCGATATGAAAACGGACGCGCTTATCAGAGCGGGAATGAAAAACTTCATTCCCGAAACGACGAAAATAATAATTGCGCAGAGGATTGCTTCCGTTATGGAGGCTGATCTGATAGTCGTTATGGAAAACGGCAGAATCGCCGAAAGCGGCACGCACAAGGAGCTTATGGCGTCCAGCGAAGCCTACCGCGAGACATATATTCAGCAGATGAGCGGAGGTGAGGACGATGAATAAAGGCGGAATGAGAGGCGGAATGCATCAGTCAAGAGGCGGCGCGGCTATGGGCGGACGTCGCAAGCCGGACAAAGGCGTTCTCAAAAGAGTTACGGGGCTTCTTATAAAATCCTACCCCGTTCTGATACCGATTGTCATTGTCTGCATTGTGCTGTCGGCGGTTGTTTCGTCAATACCGGCAATATTTATGCAGAAGGTGTTTGCGGCGATCACCGCAAGAGTCGACATTATAAGAGAGGCAGCCGGCGTCAGCGGACTTATGGCTGTCCCGAAGGAATGGATAGCGGAAAACTCCGCATTTCTTGCGAAACAGTGGTCTCTGGCAAAATCGGAGATACTGCCCATGGTGGGCATACTCATCGGACTTTACGTTCTTTCCATAGCATTTATAACCGTACAGTCGCAGTTGATGGCAAAGATAACGCAGGGCTTCCTTGATAAAATGCGCTGCAAAATGTTCGACGGTATGCAGAACCTCCCCATAAAATATTTCGATACCCACAAGCACGGCGACATAATGAGCTACTATACAAACGATATAGACACTCTCCGCCAGCTTGTTTCTCAGTCGCTCCCCAGCCTTATACAGTCGTCGATAATAGTTCTTACGGTGTTCTGCATAATGCTGTGGTACAGCGTGCCGATGACGCTTGTCGTTCTTCTCGGCATAGGACTTATGATAATCGTATCCAAGAAAATCGGCGGCGGAAGCGCGAAATATTTCATCCGTCAACAGCGTTCCGTTGCAAATTTTGAAGGCTATATTCAGGAAACCATGAACGGACAAAAGGTTGTCAAGGTTTTCAATCATGAAAAGAAAGCCGAAGAAGAATTCGACAAGATAAACGGCGAGCTTTTCAATGACAGCTACAAGGCTCACGCTTACGCAAACTGCCTCGGTCCCATCATAATGAACATCGGTAACATTCTTTATGTTATCTGTGCGGTTGTCGGTGGACTTTTCATAACTCTTGTCGCGCCGAACGTCAGCTTCCGCGGACTTATAACCGCAGGCAGCTTCCTTGCGCTTCCGTTCTCGATCGATATAATCGTTCCGTTCCTCAATATGACAAAGCAGTTCACGGGCAATGTCAATCAGGTTTCCCAGCAGATAAACTCCATAATCATGGGTCTTGCGGGAGCTGGAAGAGTTTTCTCGCTTATGGACGAGAAACCCGAAACGGACGACGGCTATGTCACTCTCGTCAATTGTAAAATCGACGAAAACGGCAACATAACCGAAACGGCGGAGCGCACGGGCAAATGGGCATGGAAGCATCCTCACGGCGACGGCACACTTACCTATACGGAGCTGAGGGGCGACGTGCGTATGGTGGACGTCGACTTTGAGTATGAGGAAGGAAAACCCGTGCTTCACGACGTTTCCGTCTATGCAGAGCCGGGACAGAAGGTTGCGTTCGTCGGCGCGACGGGTGCCGGCAAGACGACAATTACAAACCTGATAAACCGCTTTTATGATATCGCGGACGGAAAAATCCGCTATGACGGTATCAACGTAAACAAGATAAAGAAAGCGGATCTCCGCCGCTCGCTGGGAATAGTTTTGCAGGACACAAACCTTTTCACGGGCTCCGTTATGGACAATATCCGTTACGGCAGGCTTGACGCAACGGACGAGGAATGTATCGCCGCCGCAAAGCTCGCAGGCGCGGACGACTTCATAACCCGTTTGCCCGGCGGCTATGACACGGAGCTTTCAAACAACGGCGCAAACCTCTCGCAGGGACAGCGTCAGCTTATAGCAATAGCGCGTGCCGCCGTTGCCGACCCGCCCGTTATGATACTTGATGAGGCGACCTCCTCGATTGACACGAGAACGGAGGCAATCGTTCAGAAGGGTATGGATAAGCTGATGGAGGGCAGAACGGTATTCGTTATTGCTCACAGACTGTCGACCGTCCGCAATTCGGACGTCATTATGGTGCTTGACCACGGACGGATAATCGAAAGAGGAAATCACGAAAAACTTATCGCCGAAAAGGGAGTTTATTATCAACTCTATACCGGCGCGTTTGAACTGGAATGAAACAAAAAAGCCGCCTTCGGGCGGCTTTTTTGAGTGAAAAGAGAAGAAAAAAGATCGAAGAAAAGCGGTGCGTTTTCGGCTCCTTTGTGTAAAGGGATTTGCAAGTGTGCGAAGCACGCTTGCAGGCCTCGCCGAGAGGGGTTTGACTCCGCCAAAGGCGGTGAGGGATTGTTTTTTACAACCCTTCCACCACTTCGTGGTCCCCCTCCCCTTACACAGGGGAGGCACAAACTCCCCGATAACTGAAGTTTCTTTTGCAAAAGTACACCTCATCCGTCAGCCTGCGGCTGCCACCTTCCCCTACTGGGGAAGGCTTAATTAAAACCCTGCA
>JAHAZT010000001.1 GCA_018383975.1 Eubacteriales bacterium
TTTGATATTCTCTGCGGCACATCTCCTATGCAAGTTTCTATTAAAATACCACCATCATCACATATTTTGGTAAATGTGTTTTCTTCAAACAATTCTAAAAAAGAATGTAACCTCAATATTCTAGCCCTCCTCACTTCTCCTGACAGATATAAAGCATACAATCAACTATATCCTCATCAGATATTCCCTTGCTTCTCATCCAATCAATTAAGTTAGCCAACAACATAGGCGGTATTTCTGTATTCTCTTCTTCCTCACTACCTTTATGCTGTTCAATCGACTTTAACAAATGTTCCATATTAGCCTTGCTACTCATAAGATATTCAGTATCTGACATACAGCCACCTCCTACTTTTCTTTAATCTCCTGATTCTCTTTCTTTACCTCAGGACCATACTTTATAAACATATCAAGAAGGAACCTTGCACATCGTTCCTTCTGCTTCTGCTCATACTTCAAATCGCGTTCTTTTCCTTGCTCTATCAATCCTACTTGCCCTCTTTGATTTTATAATAATCTTCAGCATCGATACCCACATTGACATGATGTTTTGCCTGTGCATTTTGGTTAATCAACAAACATACCGTCTCGACGTGCCCCGTTCTTGCGAACATGTCAACGGCGACGGCTTTTTCCGCCCTGTATCCGAGCTCGGAAAGACGACGGCAGTCTCTCGCCGCGGTTGCGCTGTCACAGGAAACCATAACAACCCTTTCCGGCGCCATTTCCGCAATGGCGGAAAGCGTCTGCTCCGAGCAGCCGGAGCGCGGCGGGTCGACTATTACAACGTCCGGCAAAAGTCCGTCCCGAACGAGCTTTTCGGCGGCTTCCCCTGCGTCCGCGCAGATGAATTCAGCATTTGTTATCCCGTTTCGCTTTGCGTTGTTTTTCGCATTTTCAACAGCCTCCGGAATTATCTCCGCGCCGATTATTTTTTTCGCTCCGCGCGCCATTGAAAGCCCGATTGTCCCCGTTCCGCAATAAAGGTCAAGGACGGTTTTTCCTTTCGGATCGGCAAAGTCTGCCGCAATTCCGTAGAGCCTTTCCGCACCGTCGTGATTGACCTGATAAAACGACCGCGGCGAAATCTCAAATTCCAGTCCGCAGAGCACGTCCGAAATGGCGTCCTTGCCCCAAAGAGTGCGGCAGTCGTTTGAAAGAATGACGTTTGTATCCTTACGGTTGACGTTCAGCACGATGCTTTTTATATTTTTGTTCAACTCCGTCAACGTTTTTATAAGCCTGTCGACGTTCGGTATTTCGCCGGTCGCCACAAGACAGACAAGAATTTCCCCGCTCTGCCTTCCGTCTCTTATATAGAGATGACGCAAAAGTCCGCGCCCCGTTTCTTCATCGTATGCGGTTATTTTGTTTTCGTCGCAGAAGAGACCGACAGCCCGCGCGATATCCGCATAAAAATCGGGCTGGAGCGGGCAGCTTTCGCACGGCGCAACCCTGTGACTGTGTCTTGAATAAAATCCGAAGCGCATTTTTCCGTCGATGACTGCGGCGGGATACTGCGCCTTGTTTCTGTAACCGTTTACCTGCGGCGACGGAATTATTTTTTCACATTCAATATCCAGTCCGCCGAGTCTTTTCAGATTTTCATCGACGGTTTTTTTCTTTATTTCAAGTTCTTTTTCGTATTTTATATGACGGAAAACGCATCCTCCGCATCTGCCGAAAACGGCGCAATCGCTCTCCTCCCTGTAAGGCGAGGGCGTAACGATATTCACAGCCTTTGCGTATCCGTAGCTTTTTCCCGCCTTCATGACAAGCGCGTCGACAACGTCCCCCGGCGCGGTGCCGAAAACGAACAGGACGTAGCCGTCACACCTGCCGACCCCCGCTCCCTCCGGCGTTATATCCGTTATTTCAAGTCTCAGAATCTCGTTTTTCTTCGGCATCGGACGGCGTTTCTCCTTCGGTTTGCATTTTTACGTTCCGATTATATCACAAAACATTGCATAAAGCAATAAAAAAAGCGGCTTGCGCCGCTTTTTTATCAACTTTATCAATTTATCACTTCTGTGTTTCTATAAGTCCGTATCCCCCGTCGTTTCTCCTGTAAACAACGCATACGGTGTCCGTATCCTGATTCAAGAAAACAAAGAACGTATGATCCAGCAGGTTCATCTGAAGGATTGCGTCCTCCGTTGTCATCGGGCGAAGGTCAAACTTTTTGGTTCTTATCAGCTCCTCGGAATCCTCCTCAATCTCTTCCCCCGCATATTCGGGTTCCGCAAACGCTTCCTTGCGAACCTTTTTTTCAAGGCGCGTCTTGTTTTTACGGAGCTGGCGCTCAATTACATCGACAGCTACGTCGATATCGTGATAAAAGCTCTCGCCTTCCACCTCGCTTCTGAAAAGCGTTCCGCCCATAGAGATGGTCAGCTCAAGCACTTCCGTTGTCTTATACCTCGAAAGAGTTACAAAGGCTTCGGCGTTGTCACGGAATAGCTTTTCCAGCTTGCCGATCTTCTTTTCAATGAGGGCTTTCAGCTTCTCGTCGGCTGTAACCTGTTTGCAAACGAATGTGATTTTCATAGCGTTTCACCTTTCACTTTGGAGATTTGCTTTGAGGAATTTTTGCCTCTCTGCGATTATATTATACCATAAACCGACGTCAATTCAAAGAATATTTTGTAAAAAACATATAGAATATTTTTGGTGATTTAGTGTATTGATTATTAACGCAAGGTATGATACAATAAGAAGTGGAGTGTTCTGGAGAAAGGAACGGCTTATGGGAAAAGGCTTTTCACCCGATTGGTATTTCGCTTCCGCATTTGATATAACGCCCGGATTTCTGCTTTCAAACGGCATAAAAGCGGTCGTGCTGGATATCGATAACACCCTTGTCACATACGGTGACGCAGAGCCGACGGAAAGAGTTGTGGAATGGGTTTCCTCGCTCAAAAGCGCCGGAATAAAAACCGCAATTGCCTCAAACAACAAAAAGGAACGCGTCGACCTTTTCAATAAAAAGCTCGGCGTTTTCTGCACAAGCAGGAGCGGAAAACCGTCAACAAAGGCTGTCCGCGCCGCGTGCGCGGAATTTTCCGTTGCTCCGACAGAGGTTGCCGTCATAGGCGACCAGATATTTACGGACGTCCTCTGCGCAAACAGGGCGGACGCCGTCGCAATACTCACCTCTCCCATACCGTACAGGGAGAATCTCTTCTTCCGCTTCAAGCGCGGCCTTGAAAAGCCGATAATAAATAAATTCAGAAAAAAACATCCCGAAAAATGTTTTCCGGAAAGGAGCGCGGAAAAATGATAATAGAGTCGATTTATATAAAAAATTTCGGAAAGCTCGCCGATATGAAAATAAATCTTTCGGACGGAGTCAACATTCTGCGCGGTGAAAACGAGTCCGGAAAAAGTACGCTCTGCGCCTTTATCCGTTTTGTTTTTTACGGACTCTCCGGCAGAGCCGAGGAAAAGCTGAAATATATAAGCTGGGGAGCGTCGTCCGTCAGCGGATATATAATCGCAAACGAGGGCGGCAAGCGTTACCGCATTGAGCGGGAAGCCGTATGCTCCTGGGACAGCGACGGAAAAGCCTCCGTCCGCGAGCGCAGCGCCGTTATCGACTGTGATCTTTCGCAAGCTGTTTTTCGCGGTCAGAACGCCGGCGAGGTGTTTTTCGGAGTACCTGCGGAGGTATTTGAAAGCACGGTTTATATAGGTCAGGTGGGAGACAGCTACGTCGGGGGAAGAACTCTTGCCGAGTCCGCCGAAAACATTCTCTTTTCCGCAAGCGAAAGCACAAATGCGAAAAAAGCGATTAAAAAGCTCGATGACGCACGCGTGTATCTGCTGTATAAAAACAAGCGCGGAGGAAAAATCGCAGAGCTTACTTCCGAAAAGGAAGAGCTTGAAGAGCGCCTTGAAAAAGCCAAAGCCGAAAGCGGAGATATCATCGCGCTTGAAGGCACACAGAGAGAGCTTGACGAAAAAATCGAAAAATCGAAAAAGAGGCTTGCCCTCTGCGAAAGCGAGTTGGACGCATACGAAAAATACACCGTGCGTGGGCTTTATCTTCTCCGCAAGGAAGAGGCGAAAAAGCTCGCCGAAATGGAAAAAAGCGTCGATACGGCGCAGTCGTGTGAGAATCACGGCGGCGTCCGCATATATGACGAAGACTATATATCCTCTCTTGAGGGTCTTTCGAGAAGACTGGAAACCGTCTCCGCACGCTATGAAAGCGCCTGCCGCTCCCTCGACGATGCAAGTCGCAAAATCATAGATATGAGCGAGAAAATCGAGGTTTTCAACCGTCTCGGCGCCGGTGGCGACAAGCGGGACAAGATCGTCGAAAAAATCGAAAAGAACTACAAAAAATCTTCGTCTATGAAATGGACGGCGATAGTGGCTGCGGTGCTTGCCGTCATCTTCGGCGCATTCTGCATCGTCGGCCTCGTCTCCGAAGGCGCAAGCCGGACCGCACCGACGGCTTTTGCCGTTCTTCTCGGTCTGTTCACAGTAGCGGCTGTAACGGCATTTATCTTATCCGAAAGCGCAAAAAAGCAGCTCCTACGCGACTGCTCGACGTTCGGCTGCCGTGATTACGGAGAGTTCGGAGAGCTCGTTCTTGCCGCAAAGCGTGACGAAGGCGCCCTGACATATATAACAGAAGCAAAAGAAAATGCGGAAAGAAACGCAAAAAAGGCAGCGGACGACCTTGACGCAGTAAATTCAAAAATAGTTGCGGCTTTGAAGGCGGCAGGCTTCGATCTTGAAACGAGTACACGTCTCTCCGTTGCAAACGCGATAAAAATTTGCCGCAAGCGACAGTCCGAGCTTGAAAAGCTGAAGATCCTGCTCGAAGGTCAGCGGCAAAAGGTCGCCGCACTTGAGGAAAAACTCCGCTCTTATGATGAGGATTACCTCCGCGAAGCGCTGACGGGAACCTATGACGAAGAAAAGATGAAGTCGTTTGACGAGAAATCCGCAAGACGCAACGTTGATTTTCTTCATAAATCGATTGAAGCGATGATGCAGAAGCTCTCCGAAACAGAGCGCGAGCTTGCCGTCCTGAACGCGACGGTCAAGCGCCCGACGGAGATCTCCGAGGCATTGATCGCAACCGAGCACGAGCTCGAAAGTCTTACTGAAAAATTCAATGCGTATATGCTGGCTATCGAGACAATCGAGGCCGCCGGCGGCAAACTGCGTGAGGGCATATCCCCGAAAATTGCAAAGTCGGCAAGCGAAGCAATGAATGTTCTTTCGTGCGGCAAGTATGAAAGTCTCGGCGTTGATCCGGACTTTGCCCTGACCTTTACAGACGGCGCCTCGACTTACCCGGCGGACCTGCTGAGCGCGGGCACCTCGGACATCGCATATATCGCTCTCCGCCTTGCCCTTGCAGAAACGCTTTTCACAAAGGCAAAGCCGCCGCTCATCTTTGACGAGAGCTTTGCAAGAACGGATGACAACCGTCTCTCCGCGTCTCTCCGTCTTATCTCCGCCGGCAACATAGGCGGAAGCTCCCAGTGCCTGCTCTTCACCTGCCACGGCAGAGAGGAACAGTCCATGGCGGCTGTCGGAGCTTATAACCTCATCCGTCTCTGACCTACTTTTCTTTGAAAAGAAAAGTAGGCAAAAGAAACTTCAGTTATCGGGGACGATATACAGATTTTTAATTATCTGCGCAGACGGGACTAAAAAACAAAACAGAGGTGAATTTCTCAGCTCTGTTTTTTAATCAATCGCGGCTCTGCCGCACCGCTTCTCTTTGATCTTCTCTCTTATCTTTTATCTCAAAAAACCGCCTGACAGGCGGGTTTTTTGTTTCAGTATTTTTCAATATCGATCTTCTTTGCGGAGATCTTTCTTCCTATGAATATTTTGGCAACGGCGTCAAAGCGTTTCGGCTCATCTGAAACGTAATACTCCGTTTCTCCGCCGTCCCTTGCGGAAATATCCCTCAAAAGCATTTCCTCCGAAAGCAG
>JAHAZT010000013.1 GCA_018383975.1 Eubacteriales bacterium
AATTTTTGTCTAATCATTTACAAAGGAAAGAATTTATATTATAATAGTTCCGAATGGAGAGAATACATTGCGGACGTTCCGCAAGCCTTCCAAAGATAACCTTCGGCTTACAGCCGGGAAAGAGAGAAAAAACATGGAAAACAAGATTCTTGTTGAAACAAGCGCGCGTCACATCCATCTGACGCAGGAAGCGGTTGAAGCGCTTTTCGGCGCAGGTCATACCCTGACAAAGAAAAAGGATTTGAGTCAGCCGGGACAGTTCGCTTGCGAAGAAAAAGTTACCGTCGTAAACAAATGCGTCGACAAAAGAACGGGTGCAGAGGTTGAAAAAACCCTGACGATGAGCGTTCTCGGTCCCGTTCGCCCCGAAACACAGGTTGAGGTTTCGTTCACGGACGCGCGCACACTCGGCGTTTCCGCTCCCGTCCGCGAATCGGGCGACGTTGCGGGTACACCCGGAGCAAAGCTCGTCGGTCCTGCGGGAGAATATGTCATCGACCACGGTATAATCGTTGCGAAGAGACACATCCATCTCACGCCCGAAAACGCAGCCGACCTCGGCGTTGAAAACGGACAGATCGTAAAGGTTCTCGTCGACACCGGCGCAGGCCGCAAGACAGTATTTGACGACGTCGTTATCCGCGTCAAATCCTCGTTCGCTCCCGCAATGCACATCGATACGGACGAATGCAATGCGTCGGCGGCGTTCGGCGTTGTTTACGGCGAAATCATAAAATAAGAAAATAAAATTAAAAGGAGATATAAAATGGCAATTCTTTATTCAAAAGAAGTCGAAAATATGTGCTCCGTTGCCAAGGGCCCGCACCACGGTCCCGCTCCCATTCCGGAAGAAGGCAAATGGATACAGGCAAAGGAAATATCGGATATTTCCGCTTACACGCACGGCGTGGGCTGGTGCGCACCTCAGCAGGGTGCATGCAAGCTCTCGCTCAACGTTAAAAACGGCATCATCGAAGAAGCTCTCGTTGAGACGATCGGTTGTTCCGGTATGACGCATTCCGCTGCTATGGCGGCAGAAATCCTCCCCGGAAAGACTATCCTCGAAGCGCTCAACACAGACCTTGTCTGCGACGCTATCAACACCGCTATGCGCGAGCTCTTCCTCCAGATAGTATACGGCAGAAGCCAGTCCGCATTCTCCGAGAACGGTCTCGTTGTCGGCGCGGGAATGGAAGACCTCGGCAAGGGCGCACGTTCAATGGTCGGTACGATGTACGGCACAAAGGCAAAGGGCGTCCGTTATCTTGAAATGACAGAGGGCTACTGCACAAGAATGGCTCTTGACGAAAATGATCAGGTCATCGGCTATGAATTCGTATCTCTCGGCAAAATGACGGATATGATAAAGAAAGGCACAGAGCCGAACGAAGCATACGAGAAGGCAAAAGGCACTTACGGCCGTTTCAAACCCGAAGACGGCGCCGTCAAGTACATTGACCCCCGTAAAGAGTAAGGAGGAAGAATAAATGGCACAGTTTGAAGGCTACGAAAGACGCGAAGCGAAAATTCTCGCAACGCTTAAAGAATACGGCATTTCGTCCATCGACGAATGCAAGGAAATCTGCGACAAAGCAGGAATCGACCCTTATACAATAGTTCAGGAAACACAGCCCATCTGCTTTGAAAATGCAAAATGGGCATACACCGTCGGCGCGGCTATCGCAATCAAGTCCGGCTGCAAAAAGGCTGCCGACGCCGCAGCCGCTATCGGAATAGGACTTCAGTCCTTCTGTATCCCCGGCTCCGTTGCCGAAAACCGCAAGGTCGGTCTCGGACACGGAAATCTCGGCAAAATGCTCCTCTCCGAAGAAACGGAATGCTTCTGCTTCCTCGCAGGTCACGAGTCGTTTGCCGCTGCCGAAGGCGCAATCAAAATCGCTCTCAACGCAAACAAGGTAAGAACAAAGCCCCTCCGCGTTATCCTCAACGGTCTCGGCAAGGACGCCGCGTTCATCATCTCCCGTATCAACGGCTTCACATACGTTGAAACCGAATTCGACCCCTATACCGAAGAAGTCAAGGTCGTTTCGGAAACAGCTTATTCAAAGGGCCCCCGCGCGGCTGTCAAATGCTACGGTGCAGACAACGTTCCCGAAGGCGTTGCAATAATGCGTCTTGAAAACGTCGGCGTTTCGATCACCGGTAACTCCACAAACCCGACGCGCTTCCAGCATCCCGTCGCAGGCACATACAAGAAATGGTGCATTGAAAACGGCAAGAAGTACTTCTCCGTTGCTTCCGGCGGCGGCACGGGACGTACTCTCCATCCGGACAATATGGCGGCAGGCCCCTCCAGCTACGGCATGACGGACACAATGGGCAGAATGCACAGCGACGCTCAGTTCGCAGGCTCTTCCTCCGTTCCCGCTCACGTTGAGATGATGGGACTTATCGGTATGGGCAACAACCCGATGGTCGGCGCGACGGTTGCCGTTGCGGTTGCTGTTGAAGAAAGCTTCAAAAAATAAGAAAAAACCTTGCATGGCAGGGATTTATAACAAAAAACTTCCGAAATTATCTTCGGAAGTTTTTTGGTTTGTGCGGGATTTTTGCGCAGGGCGAACCGATAAAGAGCAAAAGACGTTTTAATAAATTTTGGAGCGAATCTTATAAAAACGGAGGCGATTTTCTCGCTTCGGGGCTATTTTCGGTAAAAAACGAACGAATGTTCGGAAAATTATTGACAAACGAACGTTTGTGTGGTATAATGTGGACACGGTAAGGGAAAAAACCAAATTAAAGGAGGGTGGCGGTCATATGAACGTACCAAACAAAACAAGAAGCGGGGAAAGGCGCAGTCATAACGGCGTGATCGCCTGTTGCGACCATTGCGGCTTTCCCATTTATTCTCCGGACGACGCGGTTATTGTCGAGGTGACCGACGAGATTATTCACGTCGGCTGCTGGGAAGAATATTCGGAAGAACATATGTTTGATTTTGTGATGAAGGTTTCGGAAAGGGTCGACTATTCCGACGTATAAAGTGGGCAGAAGAAAAAAATTATCGCCGGAACTCTTTGCCGACAAGGCAAGGGACTATTTTTCCGCTTGCGACACTCCGTATTCCTCTGTCGCTTGCAGAAACTGTCCCGAGGAGTCCGGCGGAGAGCACTGCATAAAATGTAATAAATGCAAGTCACGACCCTATACACTCTCCGGCCTTTGCGTTGCGCTCGGCATAACAAAAAGCGCATTTTATTCGCTTCGCAGTGACAAAAAGTATTGCGACGCGGTTGAAATGGCAATGCTGAAAATAGAAGCCTTCATAGAAGAGGGCGGTGTTTCCGGCGATATTGCGGGCGCGATAGCTCTTGCCGAGCTGAAGGAAAACTTCGGCTGGGGAGAGGAAAAGGCTTCGCCGCCGATAGAAATCGTGCTCGGAGAAGAGGCGGAAAGTCTTGCCGGATAACGCGAGGCTTTGCCTTGGCATATCGCCCTCCGAAAAGCAAAAGGAATTTTTCCTTTCGGATGCGAAATACACCGCATACGGCGGTGCGAGAGGCGGCGGAAAAAGCTGGGCGCTCCGCAACAAGCTCATTCTTATGTGCCTGCGGTATCCCGGAATTTCCGTGCTTCTGGTGCGCAGAAGTTATCACGAGGTGATGGAAAATCACAAAAAGGAAATTCAAAGCACCGTCTGCGGAGAGGTTCCCATTGCAAAATATCTGGCGACGGAGAGAAGATTTGATTTTATGAACGGCTCGTCAATCAAGCTCGGATATTTTCGCGGCGAGGACGATGTCGGGCAATATCAGGGGCAACAATACGATATTGTTGCCATAGACGAAGCTACGCAAATTTCCGAACAAATGTTCAAAATGCTCTCTGCATCTGTCAGAGGCGTAAACAGTTTTCCCAAGAGAATGTATCTTTCCTGCAACCCCGGCGGGATAGGACATGCTTGGGTGAAGCGGCTTTTTATCAGTCGCGAATACAAAGCGGGTGAAAACCCCGATGATTATAAATTTATTTTCGCGTCGGTTTATGATAACGACGCATTGCTGAAAAGCGATCCGGATTATATCCGCCGTCTTGAAAATCTTCCGGAGGATATTAAAAACGCTTGGCTTTTCGGCAACTGGGATGCGCTCTCGGGTCAGTTTTTTACGGAATTCGATTATTCCGTTCACACTTGTCCGGAGACGCCCGAAATACCGGAAGGGGAGCATTTCTGCGCCGTGGACTACGGGCTTGATATGCTCGCCGCGGAGTTCGTTTCGGTGAAGGACGGCAGGGCATTCGTCTATGACGAAATATATGAGCCGTCACTCATTGCAAGCGACGCCGCCGCAAAAATCAGGGAAAGGCTGCCGGCGGACGCAATAGTCATTGCTCCGGCAGACCTCTGGAGCAGGCAAAAGGACAGCGGACTTTCCATTGCGGATATTTTCGCAAGGGAGGGAGTTTATTTTACAAGACTCAATCCCCGCAGGGAAGACGGCTGGCTTGCGACAAAGGAATGGCTGAAAGCATCGGACGGCGCTCCGAGGCTTACTATAAGCCGGAAATGCAAAAATCTTATACGCAGTCTCGGTCAGCTGACGCACGACCCGAAAAACCCGTGCGACGCGGCGACCGTCCCGCACGAGATAACACACGCACCGGACGCTCTGCGCTATTTTGCTTCATATTTCCCATGCGGAGATGAAGAAGGCGGAAAGCGACGGCTGTTTGAAAAACTCAAAAGGAAAGGACGATTTATTTGAAAAACAAAAAGACACAGACCACAGAAACCCGCGAGGAACAGGCAGAACGTCTGTTTTCGTCGGCGCGGGCGGGGAGAAGCATAACCGACGATTATTGGAAAAGGATGTGCGCCTATTACAACGGCTGTCACGATACGGCAAGGCAGACGGGAGATTTTCTTTCGTCGATAGATTTGCCGTGGGTTCCGGCGACCGTCCCCGACGCATATATGCACGTTGAAAGTCAGATAGATTCTCACATCCCCGATTTTGAATTTTCGGGAAGAGGTGACGACGACAGAGCATTTGCCTCCGAAAGAGAAAAGGTTGTGCGTTACGTTTGCGATATCAACGATATGGAGACGAAAAATGCCGTAAACGAGCGCAGGCTCGGACTTTACGGAAGTGCGGTATGGAAGCTGTCCGTCGGCATAAGCGACGCGGGCGACGCGGAAATCAAGGTTGAAAATCCGTCTCCCGAATGTATTTTTACAGACCCCGCCGCCGTTTCGACAGACGAATGCGAATATATCATTTATACTTACAAAATGAGCAGGCTGAAAGCGCGCAGAGTTTTTGCGGAGGATATCCGCAGGGAAAACACGTCGCTTGACGATATCATAACGGAAAGCAGCCGCAGGGGCGGAGTTTTCGCTCCCGACGGCAGCGGCGATGACTGCGAGCTTATCGACGTAACGGAATACTGGTTCCGTCAGCCGGAGGACGGGACGTGCGTTGCCGTCGGTGCTGACGGAAAAAACTATGTTTATTCCTATAAGGCGGGCGATATTGCGCTTTCGATACTCATCTGCGGCAGGGAAATACGCTATATCCCGAAATTCTGGGAAAACACCGGCTGCACAAAATATCCGATTGTCATTTACAACAGAATTCCGAGGGACAGGTCAATCTGGGGGCGCAGCGAGTTGGAACAGATAATTCCGCTTATCGACGCTGCCGACAGGCAGCTTGCCTTTGCACAGCTGAACGCCGCATTTTCCGCAAGCGACATTATCGTTTGCGAGGAAAACGCTTTTTCGCCGGACTGTTACCCCGAAAGCAGACCGGGCGCAGTCTGGAAGCTTCGCCCGGGAATGACGGGAAAAGTCGGCAGGCTCGGCGGTCTTTGTGACAGCGGCGGTCATTATGAAATAGTCGAGCGTTACCGCTCGCTGATGAAGGAGGCTCTCGGAAATTACGATTTCCTCCTCGGCGATTCGGCAACAAAGGTTACGACGGCAACGGGACTTGCAATTCTTTCGGATTTTGCAAAGAAGCGTGTCAACTCGAAAAATTCCTGCAAAAAGGCGGGATTTTCAAGGCTGTATCTTTTGATTGACTGTCTTTCCCTTGAAATTTACGGCAGGGAAAAACTGAAATCAATCGGCATAGCCGAGGATGATATGCCCTGCGACGGAATTGATTATATCAATCGTTACGGTTATGTTCCGGAGGTCGATATACGTATTCACATAGGCGACGCTATGGAATATTCGCGTTCGCTTGCGATGTCGGCGTTGAAATCCATTATGGATTCCGAAATAACCGGGGAAAATTATCCTGTCGTCAGAGAATATATACGCACGATGGAGCTGCCCGAATGTGCCGAGTTGCTCTCCGAGCTTGATACGGTATATAAAAACGGTAATGAGGAGGCTGAAAAATGAATTCCGAAAATGAAAACAAGGTTGAAATGATTCCGGCAGAGGCGTCCGTCATCGCAGAACGGGAAGCCGCGGAGAAAACGGAAATTGAAGCGGAGGGCGCCGCCCCCGCCGCGGAAGCGGCGGAGGCGCCCGCCGATTCCGTGCCCGAAGGCGAAGCGGATGCGGAAGAAACAGATATTCCCTCCGGAGAAGAAGAAAATCCGGAGACCGGCGGGCAGGCTCAGCCGGAGGCTGAGCAGGGCGGCGCCCCGGAAGTGCAGACGGAAATATCGGACGCCGATATGCGAAGGATCATATCCGACCCGATGTTTATATGCTTTGCAAAAGGTAAAACGCAGGACATTGCGTCGCTTTGCAGAGACTTCTGCACAATGCTTGCGCAGGGCGGACGCGAAGGCGAAAAGGGCGGAATTTCTCAGTCCGTGCTTGTCCGTGTGACGCCGGGCGGCGGAAATTACGGCGGAGGCGTCTTGCTTACGGAAAGACAGAGAGCGCTTGCAAGAAGCGCGGGAATGTCATACAGAGAATATTATGATCTTATTTCGGGAATACCCGAACATTCAAGAAAAAACAACAGATAACAAAAAGGAGAATTATATAACAATGGAAGATATTTATACATGGTCAAACGATATGTATCCCCTCGTCAAAAAGAGCTTTGACGAAAGATACAAGCAGAAAATAAATTATATCGGCGAGGTTGCGGGGATAGTTTCCCGCAAGGAAACGTCCTATAAGCTGGATTCGCTCGGCGGTTACGGACTTCTTGCCGATTATGACGGCAATCTTGCCGTTTCCTCAGGCACGGGCGGCTTTACGGAGGTCATCACTCCCACAGAGTATGCTCTCGCAATGCCCGTCTCATATAAGGACGCCAAAAACGATATGCTTTTTGCCGCAAACAAGGTCGGTATCCGCCTTGCGGATTCCGCCTATATGACGGTATGGCACGCATTCTGCGCACTTTTCGGCGGCGCACAGGAAGCCGTCGGTGCGGACGGCGTTGCATGGGCTTCGGCATCGCATCCGATAAGCTCTTCGGTGGACAGCGGAACTTTTTCAAATCTTACAAACAAAGCGCTTTCTCTTGAAGCGATATGCGAGGCGCAGGCGTCGCTTGCGAATGTTACAACGGCAGACGGCTTGCCCTTTATGGCAAATTACGATTTACTGCTCGTTTCCCCCGAGCTTGAATCGACGGCAAAAACACTTTGCGGCGTAAATGCGCAGGCAGCACCGCTTACAAACCCCAAAACGGGTATCGGCGGAAACCCCGTGTACGGCATGAGATATATGGTTATCGGCGGTGATGCCGGCTTCACAAACGGTCGTTGGGCAATTGCGGACAGCTCTCTGCTCACGGAGGCGCTCAAGCTTGTTTATCTCTCCGAGCCGACCGTTCTCGTTTCCCCCAGAGAAAATCCTCTCGTAACTGATTACGTTGCATACGTTGATTTTGCCATCGGCTTCGGCGATGCAAGAGCAATCATCTTTTCCGATCCCTCGCTCGGAAAAGCATCCGGCAACTGACACGATTATATAAAAAAGGGGAGCGCAAGCTCCTCTTTTTGTAAAGGAGATGACAAAGAATGACACTCGGAAATCTTAAAAAGAAAATATATGCCCTGCTTTCCGCGGACGAAAAAACATCGCTTCCCGCGCTTTGCTATGCGATAGATTCCGCGCAGAGAAAGGTTGCGTCGCTTTGCGGGGGCATAAAGCGGGACGCCGAAATAAAATTCGTTCTCGGAAAGGCGGACGCCCCGAAGGATTTTATGCGCGCCGGAGAGAATACGCCGCGTATCGACTTTTATGACGGACGACTGATGCTGCCGTCAAAAGAAAGCAAAACCGTAAAAATAACATATTATGCCTATCCGGCGGAAATAACGGACGACACCCCCGATACAACGGAGCTTGAGCTTTCCGCTCTTGCGGCAGACACCGTTTCCTACGGCGCTGCCGGAGAGCTTTGCTCGTCCGTGCGTCCGGGCGATGTGCGACGCTATATGGAAATCATGACCGAATATGATGAGCGAATGGCGGGGCTTTATTCGGCCGGCATAAAAAATATAAAGCCCGCCGTGTTTGCGGGAAGGAGACTGAAATGAGTTTTGTGCGCGGTGACATCGGTATTTCAAAGCCCCGCGTCAGGCTGCGCACCGTTTCCGACGGGAGAAAAGCGTTCTTTGCGGACAACTTCGGCGGCGGCACGGCGGCTGTCGGCAGAAAACTGATAAATGCTGTATATTCCGATGGGAAAATATGTACCGTCGGTGCGCCGGAAACCGTCGCGCAAAAGGCAAATTCGGTTGCCATGGCGGAAAATCTTCTCTATGAGGTCGGACCCGGAACGGAGGTCGGCAGGAATGAATTTCTGTGCTTCGGTCGCGGAGAAATGAGCGACACCTTTTCGCCCGACGGAAAATTTATAAAGAAAACAATCACCTTTGATAAATCCAAGGACGGCGACAGTCCGAAGGAGGACGAAAACGATCTCATCTGCTTTTACGCCGCGCTTGAAAAGAAAAGCTATCTTTTCCGCATTGCTTTTTCGCAGGAAACGGCGCCGAGCCGTATAAAAATAATAATCAACGACCTGTCCGGAATCAAAAGGTATGTGCAGCTGGAAAGCCCGATATTCAATGTCGGTACGCCGTTTGCGTCGTTCGCCTTCGATATGCCGGAGTCCGGCAATTTCAGAATATGCATCGCGCCCGTATATGAAAATCCGGAAACGGATCCCGATGAATGTTATATCGCGGAAATAACGAGGCTGTATCTCTATAATATGACAGACGCTCAGAAGCACGGCGCGACATACGGCATGCTTGAAAGCGCGGACTTTGAAGGAAGATATTATACGGTGTCCCATCTGAAAAACATCGAAGCGGGACGGGTCTGCGCAAGCTGCGAATGCGGAGGCAACCTTTATTTCGCAACCGAAAAATGCGTGTATCGGATGAAAAACGGGGAAGTATATCTTCTCTGCGACAGCCGGAAAGGAACGGGAGGCGCGTTCTATACCTTCGGTCCGACGGTGTATCTGACGGACGGCGACAGGGTTCTGCGCCTTTCGGATTATTCGTATGACGTGACCGACGAAAAGCCGACAAGATATACGGGCTGTGAATATGACGCCTCCGGCTCGTTGACGGAAAAGAAAAATCCGCTTTCGCTCTATGCGGACGCGGTGTTCGGATACAGTCCGGAACTGACGAGAACGGTTCCTTCATCCATAGGCTACGGGACGGATTACTGCGCGGTGTTTGACGGCAACGGAAACGAAATGCCCGCCTCCGCATACACGAAGGAATATGCAAACGGCGTTCTCACAGTCACCCTTGCCGAAGCGGAAATCGGCAATATCACGGTAAGGGTCAGACTTTCGGATAAAAAGGCTGAGGAAACACGCACCGTCAGGGAGGCATTTTTCGGCGCGACGCTCTTTGACGAGGGCGACAGCAAAGGCTGTAAAAGGCTGATGGGATTCTCCGGAGACAAAGTCTGCATAATCACGCTGACGGAGCCGTTTGCGGCGGACGCAGACTGCCTTTCGGTTTCCGCGGGAGACGCCGTAACGGCACTTGCAAGCTCCGGAGAGGACAGATTTGTCTTCACGGAAAAGTCAATAAAAAGAATTGTTTATGACGGGAACTCCCTTTCCGCAGTACCGTTCAAAAACGGTTTCGGCTGTGATATTCCGAAAAGTGTCGCGTGCTATGGCGACGGCGTATATTTTGCCAATTCCTACGGCGGGATATATTTTATAGATAAGGACAGGGAAAGCTCGGTTGATGTGTGCCGGCGCGTTTCGGCAACGGTCGGCAGGGAATTTGCCGCAATGGTTTCCGGAGGGAAGGAGCTGAAAGCCGCATGCTGCGACGGAAAGTATTATCTTTTTGCGGGCGATGAAGCGCTTGTCTGGGATTCGTATGAGAAGCGCCCGTCGATAACGCTTTCCGCGCCGGACGAAAGAAAGCTCGTCTGGTACAGGGCGAAAACCGGAGAAACCGCTTGGATTATAGGCTCCGTCGGCGACAGGATATGTTATCTTTGCGCGGGCGGAATAAAATATCTTGAATTCGCATCCGGCAGCGGCGACGGCAGCTTTGAAAGCGAAGTTTTCTATCCCGAAGGGGTGTTCGCGGAAAAAAGAATATCAAGGGTTTGCGTTTCGGCAAGACTCGGCACAAATGCGGTGCTCCGCATAAAGCTTGACGGCGAGCGTCAGGCGGATACGTACACGCTCTGCGCCGATGAAAAGCCGACATTGTATACGGTGTCCGTCCCCGGCAGAGATTTTTACGGATTTTCCGTTGAAATCAGCGGCGGAGATTTTGAAATTTACGGAGTCGGCATCGAATATTATATCTGAAGAATATTTGCGCTTTTTTCGGAGACAATATACGTAACCGAAAAAAACGAAAGGAAGGCGCACGGCGGCAGAACGAAAAATGCCGTCGGCGCCGTAAAAAAAGAATATGAATATAACTTTGAGCGAAAAAGAAAAAAGCTGTGTAAAGGATCTTGCGGATCAGGAAAAACTCTGTATTCAGAAGTATGAAAAGTATGCGTCAATGGCGAAGGACAAAGTCCTTTGCGATCTTTTCACGATGATAAAATCGGATGAGGAAAAGCATCTTTCGTCTCTGAACGACCTTATGAACGGCACCGTTTCGACAAATGTCGACGTAAACGACACCGCCGGCGCGACGTATTCTCCCGTTGCCGCATATACGGGCAATTACGTTCAGGCGGACAAGGACAACGACTCGTTTCTCTGCACGGACGCAATCACAACGGAGAAATACGTTTCCTCCGCATATAATTTCGACCTGTTTCAGTTCGGCAGCACGGAGGCGAGAAAACTCCTTGCCGATATAGAGGTTGAAGAGCAGAATCACGCGGAAATGATGTTCAGATACAAAACGGTAAACTCAATGTGCTGATTTGCCGAAAAATAAAAGGCTTGCGTTTGCAAGCCTTTTCGGTTTATTTGAAAAGCTTTCTCACTTTGTCCCTCCGGCGAAGGATATATTGCCTTGTCATGAGCGTATAGAGCTTTTGGGTCAACAGCGCGATTATCATTGAAAGCCCGAAATACATTGCCGAAAGCCATTTGTTTTCGGGAAGCTCCGTTCGAATCCCGCTATCCCGTTTGGATTTTTGTTCAAAAAAAGGACAAAATCAGTTAATTTTTTTTACATTCAATATTGCATATGCCGCGATTCCGTGATATACTATGGATAATATGATGGTTGAGAAATCACATCATAACTATTTTTGGAGGTTTATATGTCAAGAAGCGAAATCAAACGCAAAGCAAGAGAACAACTCGGAGGAAACATCTTCGCAACACCGTGGCTCATCGCCATTCTTGTTGCGTTAATCGGAAACGCCATAGTCGGGGTAAGCTCTTTCATTTCTTTCATTTTCATCGGACCCATAACGTTCGGTCTTTCATCGCTCTTCCTTAAACAGGCACGCGACCGCAAGAAAATGGACGTGGCAGGCTTGTTTGACGGATTCAACGACTTCGGTCAGACGTTCCTTCTCGGATTTCTTTCCACATTGTTTATCGCGCTCTGGTCGATGCTTTTCGTAATTCCCGGAATAGTTAAAACATATTCCTATTCCATGATTTACTATATAAAAGCCGATCATCCCGAATATGATTGGAAGCAGTGCATCGACGAAAGCCGCAGAATTATGAACGGTCACAAAATGGAGCTCTTCATTCAGGATCTCAGCTTTATAGGCTGGATGATAGTCGGCTCTCTCTGCTTCGGCATCGGTACTCTCTGGGTAACCGCTTATATGCAGGCGGCAAAGGCACAGTTCTATCGCGCAATAACGGGCGATACGGCGGACGTGACGGAAGAAGCCGTCGCGGCTTAAAGCACACGGATATAACGCAAAAAACGGCGCGTCTGCGCCGTTTTTCTTTTGTAAACGCAGAGATAATTTCCCCGCATTGCGGCTGAAAATCCGCCCGTTTGAATCAGTTTTGTTTTTTTGTTTCCCCGTCTTCCGGAGATTGCTTTGACAGGAGGCTTTCAATCTGCGACTGTCTGGCAAGGATTGCATTCACCTTGTCATAAAGATCTTCAATCATAATTTCGGTTTTCAGATTGACCTTGTAATCGTTTTCCGCGCGGCGACGGTCTTTTTCCTCCTGTCGGTTCTGGCTCATCATAATCAGCGGAGCCTGAATTGCCGCCACGCATGACAGAACAAGGTTCAGAAGAATAAACGGATACGGGTCAAAGGCTTTTGTCACAAGAATTATATTTACAACCATCCACACGACAAGCACTCCGACAAACGAGAAAATAAATGCCCAGCTGCCCGCGAATTTCGCAATGACATCGGCTGCGCGCTGTCCGAGCGTATATTTTTCTTTATCTTTTTCCGGACTGACGGAAATTTTGCTGTCCGCCAGAAGATTCAGCACCTCCTCGTCCGTCATATCGTGACGGATATCCATCAGCACTTCTTTCAGCAGTTTTCTGTTTTCTTTCATAATCGCTTCCCCTTGTTCAACAGTTTTTTATGGTTTCCCCGTGGCGCGCCTGCGCCGTTTTTCGCTTTTTATTGCATCGTATTTTTCCGCACGAAAACGGGGCGATTGCTTTATTTTGCCTCGTTTATCGGCTCGGTATCGTTCACCGTGCCGTCGAGATGATTCACACGCACGAGCCAGTCGCTGAGGGACGGGCTGATTGCGTCCGCCCACGTCAGCAGATGACAGGAAAATGAAGGCACCATAATCTCTTTTTTCTTCTTCACCACCGACCGCACAACCGCCTTTGCAACCATATCCGGGTCGCCCTTCGGAGTGAGCTTCGGGCAATCGACGTGGGCAATCTGCGGAGTATCCATGCGGCTCGGATATATTATGCCGACATGCACTCCGCTTCCGCGAAGCTCCTGTCGCAGAACCTGAAAAAATCCGTTCATGGCGAATTTTGAGCCGACATAGGCTGCGTCCGGCGGGACGCCCTTTTTGCCGTCCATGGAGCAGGTGGTTATAATCGACCCGCTCCCCTTTTCAAGAAAATACGGCAGGACGGCATACACGCAGTTGAGACAGCCGAAATAGTTCACCTCCATCAGCTTGCGTATCTGATCCATGCGAAGGTCCTTTGCCGGACAGCGAAGATATATCCCCGCGTTGCAATGGAACACGTCCAGACCGCCGAGAAGGTCGATCGCGGTGTCAACCGCTTTTTTTATGCCTTCGGCATCGGTGACGTCCGCCTCTATTACAACGGCTTTTCTGCCGAGCGCTTCTATCTGCTCCGCAACCCCGCAGAGCCTTTCCCGATTTCTCGCAATCAGGGCGACGTCCGCTCCTTCCCTTGCCATGCGCAACGCGGTCGCCTTTCCTATCCCGCTTGAAGCCCCCGTGATCGCAACCCTTTTTCCGGACAATTTCAGCTTTCCCATTTTCCATTCCTTTCCGCAAAGTCGTTATTTGTAAATTGCCGCCATTTCCGCCGATTGAAAGCGGCTTTTTTTATTTTTCCCACCCTTTTGAGCAAAAAGGGCGGGATTTTTTCAAAATTTTTTTCGTTTTTCCCACCCTTTTGGGCAAAAAGGGTGGGGACATACGCGCGAATATCATTATAATATTTATTGTAAGCAATATACGGTTTCTTCGGTAACGCATAAAATATTGCGTGCGCTCCGCCCGCTCTCCGCCTTTTATTATAGCATAAAGGCGGGGACAAATCAAGAGCGGAGCGGAAAGAGACCATGAATCACTTGCGAAAAAGAGAGGAGCGTGATACAGCCGGTCAACACCCGAAAATCGGCGGGGACAGCCTGCCGGAAACGGAGCGGGAAATATTTTTCCCCAAATTGAAAAACGAAAAACATCTTGAAAAAGGAGAAGAAACAATATGAACAAAATTACGAACAAGGTCATTTGTCTGCTTCTGACGCTTGTAATGCTGCTGGGAGTTATGCCGCTGGCAGGACTCGGCACGTTCGGTGCGAAGGCGGCAAATGCGGGAGAGACCGTCATAAAGGCGGCGGACATCGGCGACATTGCCGCGTATCCCGCGGAAGCAGCCTCCGCCCCGCTCAGAGCGGCGGCGGCAGAGCCGACATGGGTCGAAGTCGGCAGAGAGAAAACGCACGAGGATCGCATGAAAAAGCTGATCAATCTGCTGACCTCTCCCCACGAATACTACATAAAACTGGTGGGCGATATCGACATTTACGATGATAACGACCTGCCCATATGGGGCAAGACGCGCGGCATTCAGATCAAGGGCGTCAAGCACCTGGATATGAACGGCTACAATATCTCCTATGAGCACACCGGCGTGGGATATTCGAAAGCTTATTCTTTGGATCCTACCAACGAAAATGCGGAGTACCTCTACTATTTGATGACGGTGACGGAGGACGCGAGCTTCTATCTCTATGATTCCACCGGCAAAAACGGAAAGATATTCTTCGGTCAGCCGATGTATTTTTCGGAAACGCCATACCGCAATATCATATCCGTAAAGGGACGCTTTACGATGTACGGCGGCGAGATAAGCACCGGCGCTTCAAAGAAGCTGTACTATCACAATAGGCCAAAGACTGATTCCGCGGGCTTCATAAAGGGTGGATTTAATCATACCGGAAATGCGCGACTGCAGCTTCAGGGAAGCGGCGTCACGGTTGAGGACGGCGGCTATTTTGAGCTGAACGGCGGCGACGTCTACGGCAGAGGAACGCATTTTGCCGCCATCGAGGGCAGACCCGGCTCCACCGTTTTGATAAACGACGGATATATCGAGGGTGCCGGCGGCGCCGACGTTTATTCCGGCGGATATGAGAGAAGAGCGTGGTACGGATGGAGAAAGTTGCGCAATGCAGACGCTCTGGAGCACGGCAAGCTCACCGTCAACGGCGGCAGATTCAATGCGCGCGTTATAGACGCGGAAGTGCTTCATTATGCGCATGACTACGGTGGTCCGGTCGGCATTTATGATGATATGAAGCCCGGCAAAATCGCCATTTTTGACGGTCTCAATCCAAACAGCGATTGCAGCATGAGCTATACGACCATCGGCGGCGGCGACACGCTCTATTTAGATGGAGCAAAAGTGAGCATGCCAACCGACGGCGTATCGAGACCGAGCGAGAGAATCACGCTGGGGGCAGCTCCCGGCTATGACACGACGTACTATCATCCCAACGACGCGTTTGTAATCAACGTCGGCTATCAGTCCTACTGGGGCAAGAACGCAAGCGTTTTGGAAAACGATTACAACCCGAACAGCTGGTGTCGCCTGTTCTATATGTTCTATCTCTATAAGGTAGGCGAAAGCACGCCTATCGCCGAATATTTCAGCGAAAAGCCGCGGCTCAATCTCCGCGACCTGCGCGACTCCAAGACAAACGCATGGCCGAGATATGAGACAGGCGCGAAATACTACATACGCGTGCTTGTGACGGAGGCTTGGAACAACCGTTACCACACGGCATATGAGGGTATTCAGGACTGGTACTTCACGGCGACCGACTTTGAATCCCGTCAGGTGAAATTTGATTACGATGTGACCATCTCCGACAAGCCCACGACAGACGGACACACGGTCTATAACGTCGCCCTCACGGACGAATGTGTCAAGAGCATAAAGGATATGGGCTATTCCGACAGAGTGAGGGTCTCCTATGCATACAGATACTACGAGGGCACGAATTCAAACACCAAGCCCGTAGACTACTGGCTCGCAAACGAGTTTAAGCTGGACGGCACAACGCCCTATTCGATAGTCACGGGGAAAACGGGACCGCTTTTCCTCAAGGTGACGCTGACCTTCCGCGAGAGCAACAACCTGAACGCAAAGACCATCGCAACCTTTGAAAAGGAATGCAGGGTCTTCTCCTCCGGCGAGATCAAATATACGATTCAGAACAAGGGCGGAAGCGTCCCCGGCTACAAATGGAAGAGTCAGGGCGAGGGAAGCACGAAATTGGAATACGGACAGAAGATATGGCTCAATCACGGGCTTCAGGATTATCTG
>JAHAZT010000039.1 GCA_018383975.1 Eubacteriales bacterium
AATATACAGAAATAAGGAGCTGATCACATTGAAAATACTCAGTTTCGGATCGCTTAACTGCGACTATGTTTACAGTACGGATCATTTTGTCGCTCCCGGCGAAACAATAAGCGCGCTCAGGCGCGAAACCTTCTGCGGCGGGAAAGGACTCAATCAGTCGATTTCCCTTGCCAGAGCGGGCGCGAATGTTTTTCATGCGGGTTGTGTCGGCGATGACGGCGATATGCTCACGGACGCTCTGTCTGCGGCAGGCGTTGACATTCATCTTATAAAAAAAGTCGACGCTCCCTCCGGTCACGCTATTATTGAAGTTGACCCGAGCGGGAAAAACCGCATTATAATTTACGGCGGCGCAAACAGATGCATGACGGAAGAATATATCGATTCCGTTCTTTCCGAATTTTCGGAAGGCGATTTCATCGTTTTGCAGAACGAGATAAACGATATAAACCTCATAATGAAAAAAGCAAAGGCAAAGAAGATGAAGGTCGTTCTCAACCCTTCCCCTATGGATGAGGCGCTGAAAACGGTCGACACTTCCCTTGTCGATTATATGCTCCTGAACGAAACGGAAGGCTTTGATATGACGGGAAAAACCGATCCGGACGAAATCATATCCGAGCTTGAAAGAAAAGCCCCCGAAATAAGCACAGTGCTTACTCTCGGCGACAAAGGCGCACGTTACAGCGGCAAGGACGGAAAACATTCTTTCGGGATTTTCCACGTTCACGCCGTCGACACGACTGCCGCGGGCGACACATTCACGGGATTTTTCATCTCATCCGTGGCGTCCGGAAAGACCGCAGAGGAAGCGCTTCGCACAGCGTCTGCCGCTTCCGCAATAGCCGTCACGAGAAAAGGGGCGTCCCCCTCAATACCAACGATGGATGAAGTTACGGAATTTCTTAAAAACAACTGAAAAATCAAGTAAAAACTGCGTCTCAGATTATGAGACGCAGCTTTTTATATACAATTTCAATTATTTTTTCTCTTTTGATTTCTCTGCTCCGCTTCATAATTTCATCTGAAAGACCGCGGCACGTATCCGTAAGACGGTAAATTTCCTCTATTGCGTCGTCCTTCATTTCTTTTTCTATCCACTCAAACGACAGATACCGTGCTTACGTCACACCGCCGGATAACAACGCAAGTCAATACATTTGGCACAAATTGTGCCAAATTGCCGGAATAAAAAAGCTCTGAAAACATAATGCTTTCAGAGCTTTCTATGTATCAAAAATTTTCAATCCGCCTTTTCGGACATCTTCTTTTCTCTGCATTTGATCTGCTTTGTAATAAAAGGAATGACCTCTTCCTGCTCTATTTCAAGTGCGATGGCAAACTCTTCAAAGAGCATTTTTTTCGCGGCACGCATGAAGCGTTCGTCGGTTATGCTCAATTTTTTGCCCTGTTTTGAGAGCTCATGCTTTCTGTTGTACGTGGCTTTTGTAAGCGCGACAAGTTCGTGCCTGTCCCCTTCGGAAATCACGGATTCAAATTTTATTGATCTGGCGCGGTTGTCATCAATCCAATCCATATGCTCCTCGGGAATTATTTCAATAAGCTCATATATTTCCTTCGGAGTGAGAACATTTTTTATTTTGGCAAGGAGCCGTTCGTTATCGGCGGGAACAAAAATATCCGTGCTGACAGAATGCTTCGCAAGAGGACGGAGTACATAATATATTCTTTTTCCGGCTCCGAAGTCCTCCTCACGCATATCAACAACCGTACAGACCCCGCTCGTACCATAGACAACTCTCGTTCCTATATCCGGTATCATAAAAAAGCCCCCTTCGCCGGTTTTGTCGGAATACCCTAAAAAACGACTTGCAAACAAGGCGCAAAACGGTTCCGTGTTTGCAAGCCGCACATCCGGCTTGAATATGTTTGTGTCTTAATTATATCATATTTTCCGGAAAAATGTTATAGGCATTTTTAACAAAAACCCCTCGCTTTTTTTAGATATAAACACTATTCGATTATCGTTATGCCGTTTTTCTAAACGATATTATGTATCCAAACGCCCTTTTTGAGAAGAATTGCACCGACGACACATTTTATAAGCTGAAGCGCCTGACAGCATGCGTAAAGCCATACAATCGGCACGGCGGTGAATCTGCTGAGCACATATGTCACAGGCACCGATACAAGCCAGATAAATATGCTGTCAAAAAGGAATGTGACAAATGTTTTTCCGCCTGCGCGAAGCGTGAAATACGAGGCGTGCACGAACGCGTCAAACGGCATAAATATTGCTCCGACGCATATGAATTTCGTTGCAAGAAGCCTTATGTCATCGCTTGTATTATAGAGCAACGGGAAGAATTTTGAAACGCCGGCATAAAGCCCCGCAATAATTATTGCGGAAAATACGGAAAACGCCACGAGTTTTTTATCATCGCTTTTTGCACCTTCAACATCGCCCGCACCGAGCTTATGACCGATAATTATACCGACAGTCGACCCAAGCGCCATAAACGCAACGCTCATAACGTTCCAGAGAGTTGTCGTTATGTTCATGGAGGCGATTACGCTCTGCCCGCGCATTGAATAGCACTGATTAAGCATTGCCATTCCGCCGGACCAGAGTCCTTCGTTCATGAACAGCGGCATGCCGCGGACAAGTATCTGACGGGAAAGTCCGACGGGCACGCGGAACGTTTTATAAAGTCCGGCGACAAAGGCATATCTCTTTTTTCTCGCGTGTGTTGCAATCACAACTATTCCGAGCTCCGCAAAACGGGAAATCGCAGTTGCGATAGCCGCACCCTCAACGCCCATTTTCGGTGCGCCGAAGTTACCGTAGATAAGAACATAATTGAAAAACAGATTGACAAATACCGCAACTATTCCCGCAGTCATGGGAAGAACTGTCTCTCCGGTTTCGCGAAGTGTGCTTGCGTATGCCTGCGCAATGGCATAAGGAATGAAAGTTATTATCAATATGTTTATATACGAACGACCGAAAGCGAGAGAGGCTGCCGCGTCCTCTGCGGAGCCTTCGCCTTTGAGATAAAGTGTTACCAGGTTTCCGCCGAAGAAATAAAGGATAAGTCCTCCGGCAACCGCGAGAACCGCACATGACATCAATTTGAAGCGGAGCGTATTTCTTACGCCCTCGACATCGTTTTTCCCATGAAACTGTGCTCCGAAAATGCCGGCGCCGGAAAGCGCGCCGAAAATGCAGAGGTTAAACACGAAAATGAGCTGATTTGCAATCGCAACGCCCGTCATTTCAAGCGTTCCTACTCTGCCTATCATTATATTGTCCAAAAGACTGACAAAGTTTGTTATACCGTTCTGGAGCATTATGGGGATGGCTATTGCCAGAACGGCTTTATAGAATTTTTTATCACCTATGTACTGTTTTATCATCTCTCCGTAACGCCAAACGGCTTATCAAGCGCGTTCTTTACGCATGTTTTTATTTCCGTAAGGTCTTTTCTTCTTATAAGACCGGAAAGGTCGCAGCGGAGCTTTGAAACGTCCCTTCCCGTAATGGCAAAATACAGCGTGACAGCCGCCGCATACCTGCCGACCGGAATCGAAAGATGGAAACCGTCACGCGTGAGCGTATCGCCCATGTATCCGGAGCGGAGGTTCTGTATTGTCGTTCCCGAAGGAATAACGCCGGCGAAATCTTTTATCGCAAGCACCTGATTTTGAACGCACGAGCATATTGCGTTATACATTTTTGTCTGGTTACGATCATAGCGGACAAAATGCCCGTGACTGCTGTCGCCCTGATACGCCCATGTCATATGCCACATGAGCTTTGTCTTTTCGGGTTTTATCTTATTTACACAGTCAACGAGAAGTCCGAGATTTGAAAAAGACTCCGGCATGCCGCTTGAGCCGCTGCCCTGTTGCATTGTGATGACGTCCCAATCTTCTTCCTTCACGGCTTTTTCTATAGTTGCAAACATTGTCGACTTCCATTGTCCGTCCGTGTTTTTGAAATATTGATAAACCGGCGCTCCGTAAAGCGCGTTCGCGCTGTGTATGTCAACCGTACATCCCGGAATGAAAAGATTTCCGAGAACGATATTCTTTTCGCCCATGCTGTCCGCAACTCTGTAAAGATATTCATAGGCATCACAGCTGAAGCTGTTCCCTATTGCAAGGATTTTGAATGATTTCTTCATAAAATTACACGTCCTTTCGCACAGATACCGCAACATTATATTTCAAAACGGGCAAAAAGTCAATACCTCCGGTAAATTAAAAATGTTATACGAATATATCACCCGAAGACTATTACGGCGCAAAACAAACCGATTTAAATAAAGTAAACCGAAAGAAAAGACGGTGTGTGCCGTCTTTTCCTTATATTATATACGACGGATAAACTCCGTTACCGCAGCCGCAGAGCGTCTCGCGGCGGCGTCTATGAATTTCAGATATTCTTCTTCTCCGCCTCCGGCGTCGGAAACGGTGCGCACGATACAGAACGGAACGTTTGCCATGCGGCAAATTTGTCCTATTGCTCCGCCTTCCATTTCGCAAACGATACCGCCGCTTATGCGGCGCACGTTTTCTCTCATTTCTTCTGTTGCGACGAACGTATCTCCCGTTGCTACCGTTCCCCTTACGGTTTTGCTGCCGGTTTTTTCGGTACATTCGGCAAGAAGCGCAGACAGCTTTTCATCGCATTTCATATGGACTTCCTTCAGGGCGTCGATAAATCCTTTGCACTCGCCGCCGCAATAGGTTGTATCATAATCATATTCGACAACGTCCGTGGCAATTACGGTATCGAGCAGGCTTATTTCCGGCACAAGCGACCCGCCGATGCCCGTATTTATGACAAATTCGGGGTTATAGCAAAGGAGCATTGTCTGCGCACAGGCGGCAGACGCCACCTTTCCTACACCCGAAACGGCAACGCAAACGGGCTTTCCGCAAAGAAGTCCGCTTATGTATTCTCTTCCGAGAAGCGTCTGCGGGTGTTTTTCCGTCATATTGTTTATAAGCGTCCGCGCCTCTTTTGTGAGCGCGCAGATTATCGCCGCTCTGACATTGCCTTTCATCCCAGAAATCGTTTTTTCGCTTTGTTTTTTTAAGTCGACGCTGTCGACCGAGGAGCTTGCGATTTTCGTCGCATTCCCTTTATTATCCATATTATTCGAGCCTCCGAAGTGCTTTCTCTGTATTTTCGCGTTTTTTATTGTATCATATATGAACATTTTTTACAAGCGATTTTGCAAAAAAGGCGTGGGGCTTCGTCAATATGCCAAACTTTGCGTTTTTCGATGAAAAGTCTTGATTTTTGCCACAATATATTGTATGATTAGTATAGTTTTCGTGCTTCACTTTTGTGAAATATGCAAAAAGGAGTGACCCGTATGCAGCTTTTGGAAAACAGAATTATCAGGGATGGGCAGATCCTTGACGGAGATATCCTCAAGGTGGACTCATTCCTCAATCATAATATAGATATTCCCTTCGTAAACAAACTCGCGGAAGAACTGCACCGTCTTTACTCGGACTGCGGCATAACCAAAATACTCACAATAGAGGCGTCGGGGATAGCAATAGCAGCTCTCACGGCACTCTCTTTCGGGGTGCCTATGCTTTTTGCGAAAAAATCAAAATCGTCCAATATCACGGGCGACGTTTTTTGTTCCGTGGCTCATTCATATACTCACGGCTGTGACAACAGCATAATCGTTTCGAAAAAATTTCTCGGAAAAGAAGATAAAGTCCTTATAGTGGATGACTTTCTTGCCAACGGCAGTGCGCTTTCCGCCCTTTGGGACATAGCGCATCAGGCGGGGGCAGAGGTTGTCGGCGCGGGAATTATAATAGAAAAGGAATATCAGGGCGGAGGAAATCTTCTCAGAGAAAAGGGGCTCAGAGTTGAGTCGCTTGCGAAGATAAAATCAATGAACTGCCGTGACGGCATTGAATTCTGCCGTTGACCGGGATTTAACGTAGCCTCTGCTACATTAAATAAAAAACAAAAACAAAAATCAAAGGAGAAACAAAATGTTGAAAAAAGTTCTTTCCACGGTGCTTGCAGTTGCCATGCTCGCAGCTGTATGTTTGATTTTCGCTTCCTGCGGAAACAAGACGAGTGATTTCAAAATAGGTATTATCTGTCTCCACGACGAGACATCTACCTATGACCTCAACTTCCTGAATGCCATTGAAGGTGCACAGAAGGCTCTCGGTCTTACCGACGACCAGGTTGTAATCATCAAGAATGTTCCCGAAAGCAGCGCATGCTTCGACGCCGCAAAAGACCTTGTTGACCAGGGCTGCAAGGTAATATTCGCAGACTCCTTCGGTCACGAGTCATTTATGATTCAGGCTGCAAAGGCATATCCCGAGGTTATGTTCTGCCACGCAACAGGTACAAAGGCACACACAGAAAAACTTCCCAACTATTTCAACGCTTTCGCCTCCATATATGAAGGCAGATATCTCGCAGGCGTTGCCGCAGGTCTCAAGCTCAACGAGCTTAAAGAAGCCGGTAAACTCAAAGGCGACGTTCCGAAGATGGGTTATGTCGGCGCGTTCCCCTATGCAGAGGTTATCTCCGGTTATACAGCATTCTATCTCGGCGCAAAGTCCGTTTGCCCCAATGTTGTTATGGACGTTACATTCACAGGTCAGTGGTATGACGTTACAGCCGAGCAGCAGGCGGCAGAAAAGCTCATAAACGTTCAGAAGTGCGACCTTATCAGCCAGCACGCAGACTCTATGGGCGCTCCCGGAGCTTGCGAGTCCGCAGGCGTTCCCAACGTTTCCTACAACGGCTCAACAGAGACAGCTTGCCCTAACACATACATCGTTTCCTCCAGAATTGACTGGCAGCCCTATTTCGAGCTTATCATCAGAGCTGTTAAGGATAACAACGGCAAAATCCCCGTTGACTACACAGGCACACTTGCAACAGGCTCCGTTGCTCTCACATCGGCAGGCAAGAAGGCTCCCGCAGCAGGAACACAGGCTAAACTCGACGAAATCAAGGCTAAACTTGAAAGCGGCGAAATCAAAGTGTTTGATACAAACACATTCACGGTTAAGGGCGAAAAGGTCACAACTTATCTTGCAGACGTTGACGACCTCGGCGACTACGTAGGCGAAACGGAATCGGTTAAGGACGGATATTTCCACGAGTCCGAATATCGTTCCGCTCCTTATTTCAACCTTGAAATCGACGGAATCACACTTCTCGACAGAGGACCCAAGACAGAAGGCTGACTTTTTTCAGAAAACATTTGTGTATAAAGGCGGAGAACCCCTCCGCCTTATACTTCTTTTTTCGGCACGCAAAAACGATTTGAAAATTTTCATATTCCCCATTTTTATTTCGGAGGTTAACTCGTGAACAAAGAAGTTGCGATAGAACTGCGTCGGATCACAAAAACTTTTGGCAACGTGGTTGCCAATAAGGACGTTGATCTGACGGTTTACAAGGGAGAAATTCTTGCCATTCTCGGCGAAAACGGCAGCGGAAAAACCACCCTTATGAATATGATTGCCGGAATTTATTATCCGGACGAAGGCCATATAATTGTAGGCGGAGAGGAAGCCGTTATAAAATCTCCGAAAGACGCTTTCAGATATAAAATCGGTATGATACACCAGCATTTCAAGCTTGTTGATGTATTCACCGCAAGCGAAAATGTTATTCTCGGCGTAAATGACGGAAGCAAATACAGGCTTTCCGATGTGAACGAAAGAGTTGCCGCTATTGCGGAAAAATACGGATTTATCATAAATCCGAAGAAAAAAATACACGAAATGTCCGTTTCCGAAAAGCAGACCGTTGAAATAATCAAGGTTCTCTATCGCGGCGCAGATATACTCATTCTCGATGAGCCGACAGCCGTGCTTACTCCGCAGGAAACGGAAAAGCTCTTTGCCGTACTCAGAAAAATGAAGGAAGACGGCAAATCGATTATTATAATTACGCACAAAATGCACGAGGTTCTTTCAATTTCTGACAGGGTTGCCGTTCTCCGCAAGGGTGAACACATCGCAACCGTGAACACGGCGGAAACCTCTGAGGCGGAGCTCACCGAAATGATGGTGGGCAAAAAAATCAGTCTCAATATAAACCGTCCCGAACCGAAAAATCCCTGCGAAAGACTCGTTGTTTCAAATATATCCTCTGTCGACAGCGAAGGCGTTCAGGTGCTTGACGATATATCGTTCACCGCGTTTTCCGGAGAAATTCTCGGCATAGCCGGTATTGCCGGAAGCGGACAGAGAGAACTTCTTGAGTCCATTGCCGGACTCTACCCTATCACCTCCGGCGAAATCATGTACAATAATCCTGCAAGCGGCGAAATGGAAAACCTCCGCAACAAAACTCCCATGCAGATACGCGATCTGGGCGTCCGTCTTTCGTTTGTACCCGAGGACAGGCTCGGAATGGGACTCGTCGGCAATATGGGAATAACGGATAATATAATGCTCCGCAGCTATACAAAAGGTAAATCGATGTTTCTTGACAGAATACCCCCGAAAAACCTTGCCAAAGAAATAATAAAGAGTCTTGAAGTGTCAACTCCCGATGAGGAGACGCCGGTTCGCCGTCTTTCCGGAGGCAACGTTCAGAAGGTGCTCGTCGGACGCGAAATAGCCTCTGCACCGTCCGTGCTTATGGCAGCATACCCTGTCAGAGGACTTGATATAAACTCGTCATATATGATATACAATCTCCTCACCCAGCAAAAAGAAAACGGTGTTGCCGTGATATTTGTCGGCGAGGATCTTGACGTACTTACCGAGCTTTGTGACAGAATCCTTGTCATAAACGGCGGCAAAATAACCGGAATACTCGATGGCAGAACCGCAAAGAAGGAAGAAATCGGCTTGCTTATGACAAAGCACGTTTCATCTGCCGAGGCAAAGGAGGACGAAAGCAATGCAGAAAAATGAAAATTCAAGGCACGAGCCGCTTTTTCATATCGCAAAGCGCAGCTCCGTATCGATGAAAAAAGCGATTGCCGTCCGTGCGATTGCAATCGTGGCGGCGTTGCTCGTCGCAGGAGTATTCATATTCGCAATCACAAAGCGTAACCCGATTGAAATTTATAAGCAGATGTTTCTCGGCGTTTTCGGCTCCGCGCACAGAATAACCAAAGCACTTAAAAGTCTTGCAATCCTCCTCTGCATTTCGCTTGCGGTGACTCCTGCGTTCAAAATGAAATTCTGGAACTGCGGAGCGGAAGGTCAGGCTCTCATCGGCGGACTTGCGTGCGCCGCATGTATGTTTTACATCGGAGGAAGCGTTCCGAAATGGCTCCTTGTTATCATTATGACAGTCACAAGTATTCTCGCCGGTGCGATATGGGCGGTTATCCCTGCACTTTTCAAAGCAAAATGGAATACAAACGAAACGCTTTTCACTCTTATGATGAACTACGTTGCAACATCGCTTGTCGCATTCTTTATAAAATGTTGGGCAAAGGACGGCTCCGGAATTCTTCGTCCTATGACGGAATACGGTCTTCCTCAACTTGCAAATACAGATTATCTCCTTGCGGTAATAGTCGTGACGTTGCTCACCGTCGCAACGTATATATATATGAAATATTCAAAGCACGGATATGAAATTACCGTGGTCGGCGAAAGCGAAAATACCGCACGTTATATAGGAATAAACGTCAAAAAGGTTATAATACGCACGATGTTGCTTTCCGGCGCGATATGCGGTCTTTGCGGACTTCTTCTCGTCGGCGGAATAGACAAGACAATAAGCACGGAAACCATCGGCGGTCAGGGCTTTACTGCAATTATGGTGTCGTGGCTCGGAAAATTCAACCCTATATTTATGATACTTACCTCGTTCCTTATCGTTTTTCTTCAGGTCGGAACAAAGCAGGTATCGACATCTTTCAGAATAGACACCTCCCTTGCCGATATAACAACAGCGATAATTCTGTTTTTCATAATCGGTTGCGAATTTTTCATAAACTATAAAATTATGTTCCGCAAAAAAGAAAAGGAGGTAAAATAATATGCTTACATTTCTTACTCAGGCTGTAAGAATAGGTATGACGCTTCTTTTCGGCTCCACGGGCGAAACAATATCCGAAAAGTCGGGACATCTCAATCTCGGAGTTCCCGGCGTTATGTGTATCGGCGCGGCGTTCGGTTGTGTTTCGGAAACGATTTATATAAGCAAAGTAGGCTCGCTTACTGACGGAAGATCATTCTTTGTATACCTTTTCGCCGTACTCATTCCCATATTGACAGCTATCATCGGCGGAGCCCTTGCCGGATTGCTTTACAGCGTGCTGACGGTTTCTCTCCGTTCAAATCAGAACGTGACGGGTCTCGTTCTCACAACCTTCGGTGTCGGACTTTCAAAGCTTATGATAACATCTGTGCAGAAAAAGATAATTTCCGCTTCCGTCACCGGGGTAAACATCAGCTTCACACAGGCGAGCAAATATTTTACGGCGTCACTCCCCTTTGCGAACAAACTCGGCGTCGTCGGTAAATTGCTTTTCTCGTATGGAATTATGATTTATCTCGCAATAGCCGTTGCATTGATTGCCGCATATGTCCTTTCAAAAACGAGACTCGGACTGCATCTCCGCGCAGTCGGCGAAAATCCGGCGACAGCTGACGCAGCAGGAATTAACGTCTCCGCTTACAGATACGGTGCGACGTGCGTCGGGTGTGCCGTCTCGGCTCTCGGAGGGCTGACGTTCATCATGGACAACCTCAACGGCAACTGGGAATACATCATAGACGCCATGGGCTGGCTTTCCGTTGCGCTTGTAATATTCACGGTATGGAAGCCGAACATCGCAATTCCCGGATCAATAATTTTCGGAGGACTTTATATTGCGGCAAGCTATATAAACGGTATAAGTCTTGCAACAAAAGAAATATTCAAAATACTTCCCTATTTTGTGACGGTTGTTGTTCTCATAATAACAAGCATAAGAAACAAGAGAGAGAATCAGCCTCCGGCAGGACTCGGAATGAACTATTTCAGAGAGGAGAGATAATATGATAAAACTGCAAAGAACGGACGTAATGAACCTTGAAAATGCAATCCGCGGCGCAAGAAACCCTATGAACAGCTGGGCAAAGAGCGACAGCTATGTCGATGACAGCGGCGTTTTTACCCTCGGTGAAAACGACCTTGACCTTGCAAAGAGGCTCTGCAATGCCGGCAGTGACCACAGAAAATTCATTCGTCAGATATTTGTCTCCGTTGATATAACCGCCCCTCTTTACTGGTGGAAAGAATTTGATACGTATAAAGTCGGAACTGTTGCAAATTCGACAAGTACAATGCACAAGATACATTCAAAGCCAATCGAGCGGGACGACTTTTCATGGGATCATACCGTTCCCGAAATGCTTCCCATTCTCGACGGATTCATTGCAAGCATAGAGACTCTCCGTCGGAAATATCTTGAAACAAAGGACAAATCCTATTGGTATTCGATAATCCAGCTTATTCCCGAAAGCTACAATCAGATGCGCACGGTAACGCTCAATTACGAGGTGTTGACAAATATTTATAACTCCCGCAAGGCACACAAGCTGGACGAATGGCACACCTTCTGTGACTGGATAAAGACTCTTCCCTATGCAAGCGAGCTCATAATCAAGGAATAAATAGTCCGCAATATAAAAACCGCATCGGCGTTTGCCAATGCGGTTTTTGTTTTTGATTATTTATTTTCCGAGCTGTTTTTTGAGATCTTCCGCAACGTGGCGGCTGCGCTCCTGCGCGCCCTCCCAGACAAGATGCCATTTGCTGTCCCAGAAATATTCCTGTGGATAGAGACAGTTTTTATAATCGGAGATGACAGTTATATCAAGCACAGATGTCAACCTTTCGGTGTATTCCTTGATCACATTGTCCGATATTCCGCCGCCGTCTTTCTGCATTGCGGCGTATGTGAAGAGCACGGACGCGCCTTTATCCTTCATACGCTTGACAAGCGCTGCCATTTCGTCTTTTGCGCCGATGTCATCATTGAAACTGTAACTGTAACTTTTGCCCTGATTTATCCGGGTTGCGGTGTCAAGGCCGTCACCGTATTTGCTGGCGCTGTTATTGAATGCGTCATAGGGGAGAAAGTTCCTCTTTTCCGCATTTTTCATTTCAACGCACTGAGCCGGGAAATACGAAATCAGATCGGTGAACTGAGATCTGTCAATATAGCGGAGGAATCCGTAATCGCTCTGGCGGAAGTACCACGCTCTGTATCCGACGGAGTAACTTCCGAGAGCCCAGGGTCCCGGTTCGGGAGACCAGAGAAGAATATCGCCTTCGCCCATGAACTCTTCAATAATATCAAAATACAGAAGCGCGCTGACATTTGCGTTTTCACCGAAGTTGATTATAACGTATTCGCCGTTCAGCGCCTTATCGATTATTTCGCTGTCATAACCGAAATACGAGCCGGAACCGCCGACGATTATTATCTTCTTCATATCCTTTGCCCACATAAGCCTGTCAAGGTGACCGGCACCGTACAGAGCCCAGGACTCATAGATTGTGTATGTGGCGTTGACATAGAAATGCTTGAAACTGTCGCAATTGACAAAGCAGTTTTCGCCTATTCCGTAAGAGTCAAAGCCTCCGTCGAAAACAACGACGGTTTCAAGGTTTTTACAGTTTCTGAATGCACCGCTTGCAACCGATGTTACGCTTTTTGCGATAATGACCTTTTTCATATCGGCATTGTTGAATGCGCCGCCAGCTATGCTTACAACGGCTTTTCCGCCCATCTTTTCGGGAATGCAAATTACTTCTTCATTTCCCGTATATCCGGTTATTTCAACTCCACCGGAGGTGTTTTTGTATTTGAAAAGCGATGAATCCGTATTCTTCTGCCATACACACCAGAGATCAAGCGAAGGCTTGCCCTCTGCGTCAACTCTGCTTCCGAGAGAAACGGGAGTTCCGGTTCTATCCTCTTTTGTGTTGTACTCAACAAGGGTGTAGCCGTCACGCGTAAAGTAGCCGTTTTCCTCAAGCGTTCTGGGATTATGATATCCGACAAGCGAGAAAGTTACCTCTTTTGTATCGCTGCCATTTGAGGTTTTGCCCTCGCCCGTGTGATAAACAACCGTCATAGAGGTGTTTACGTATACCTTTGTTTCGCTCGAAACGTTTTCAAAGGTATACGTTTTTGAAGTTGTCACTCTCTGCCCGTTCTTATTGACGAGCGCATTGCCTACCGAAATTCCGTCGTATATGAAGCCGTCACGCATAGTGACCTTGATTGTAACGCTCTGCTTTGAGCCGACGCCTTTTTTGACTTCCGTTTCAACCGTGCAGGTTGCCTTGTTGTACTGAAGTCTTACGAAATTTCCGACCATAACCGTCTCAATATCGAGGATTTCCTTCTGCGGCTCGATTATCGGAGGCTTTTCTTCGGTTGTTGTCGATGTGGTTATTTCAGAGGGCTTTGTTGTTGTAACATCGGAGCCGGTTGTCGTCCGGGATGTCGTTGTCGTGACGCTTGGAGCGGTCGTTGTTGTTTCGTTATTTCCGGACATCGTGCAGGAAACCGCTATAAAGCAGAACAGCACCGCCATAAACAAAGCAATGAATTTTTTCATGTTTTATTCCCTCACATTTCAAAATATTCGTCTCTGCCAGCGCCGACAGAAACATACTTAATCTTGCAGTTTGTCATCTTCTGAATATAGAGTATATAGTCCTTTGCAGCCTGCGGAAGCTCGTCAAAACTTCTGCATCCGCTGATGTCCTTATTCCAGCCGGGGAGATATTCATAAACGGGTTTTGCCTCTTCCAGCGCCTTTCCGGACGGGAAAACATCCGTTATCTCTCCGTAAACATCATATTTGACGCAAACGGGAATTCTGTCAAGATACGAGAGAACATCGAGCTTTGTGAGCGCGATTTCGTCCGCTCCCTGCATGAGAATTCCGTATTTCGACGCAGGAACATCAAAGCCTCCGACTCTTCTCGGTCTGCCGGTTGCCGCGCCGTATTCGTTGCCGGCGTCGCGAAGAGCCTTGCCCTCCTCGCCGAAAAGCTCACAGGTGAACGGTCCCTCGCCGACACAGCTTGAATATGCCTTCATTATGCCGATTGTTTTATCCAACTTTTTTGAAGGAATTCCCGCGCCAATCGGAGCATATGCGGAAATTGTCGAAGATGCGGACGTGTAAGGATAGATACCGAAATCAATGTCGCGAAGTGCGCCGAGCTGCGCCTCAAACATTACGTTCTTGCCGTTTGCGATTGCATTTTCAAGATATTCTGTCGTGTTGCAGATATAATCCCTGAAAGGAAGTCCGAATTTTTCAAGCCATGCCACCATCTCATCGGACGATATCGGCTCATGACCGTAGCCCTTTTCAATCGTGAGGTTTTTCCATTCGACTATTGCGGGAAGGCGCTTTTTTGTATCGTCCATATGGAGCAGATCTCCCATACGGAGCGCTTTTTTCATATATTTATCGGCATAGACGGGAGAAATACCGCGCCTTGTAGAGCCGAATTTCGCATCGCCCAGCCTGTCCTCTTCGAGACAGTCAAGGAGCTTGTGATAAGGCATACAAATCGTTGCCCTGTCACTGATTTTAAGATGTTCCGGTGTAATTTCGATTCCCGCGTCGCGCAGGCGCTGCACCTCTCCGAAGAGATGTTCAACATCAATAACCATTCCCGGTCCCATAATGTTTACCGTTTCGTCACGGAGAATACCGGAGGGAAGAAGATTGAGAATGAATTTTCCCTTCTCGTTTACAACGGTGTGTCCTGCGTTATTGCCGCCCTGATAGCGAGAAACGATATCATACTTTTCGCTGAGAAGGTCAACCATTCTGCCCTTTCCTTCGTCGCCCCAGTTGATTCCAACAATTGCCGTAAGCATTTTCTTTACCTCACACATTTATTTTTATATTTATTCCGAGCAGGTCGCCGTTCTTTGCAAGAACCGGATCGACATAGCCGGAAATAAAATCTTCCGTTTGCTTTTCCGCACAGCCCGTAAAGGTTTTGGGGTCGGAAAGCTCGTCCATTTCGGATTTCGTCAGCCCGAAGGCGGGGTCGCTTAATATACGGTCAAGAAGATCGTTTTTCCCGCCGGAAAGCTTCATCTCCTTTGCGACTGCAACGCTGTGAACTCTTATAGCCTCGTGCAGAGCCTGCCTGTCGCCGCCTTTTTTGACGCAATACATGAGGATGTTTTCCGTAGCCATAAAAGGAAGCTCCTCATCGAGATGACGCTTGATTATTGCGGGATATACGCTACCGCCGGAAATGACGTTTATATAAAGAGAAAGTATTGCGTCCGTTGCGAGGAACGCTTCCGGAACGGATATTCTCTTGTTTGCCGAGTCGTCAAGCGTTCTTTCAAGCCACTGTGACGCCGCCGTGAAGGCAGGGTTCATAACGTCTGCCATAACGTATCTTGAAAGCGAAGCTATTCTCTCGCTCCTCATCGGGTTGCGCTTGTATGCCATTGCGGACGACCCTATCTGCCCGGACTCAAACGGCTCGTCAAACTCCTTCAAGTGAGACAAAAGCCTTATGTCGCCTGCGAATTTCGATGCGCTCTGCGCTATTCCGCAAAGCACGGAAAGCACATCATAATCCAGTTTTCTGGAATATGTCTGTCCCGAAACGGGAACACATCCGTCAAAGCCCATTTTATCGGCTATCAGCTTTTCCAGCTCCGAAACCTTTTCCGTATCCCCGTCAAAAAGCTCAAGAAAGCTCGCCGAGGTGCCTGTCGTTCCCTTGCAACCGAGGAGCTTCATCTCCGAAAGCTGAAAATCAAGATGACGGAGATCGGATAGCAGGTCGTTGCACCAGAGAGTCGCACGCTTGCCGACCGTCGTCGGTTGCGCCGCCTGAAAATGCGTATATGCAAGCGTCGGCAAGGACTTATATTCCATGGCAAAATCCGCCGTCGCTCTGATTGCGTTCACCAGTAACTTTTTTATCTGCAAAAGTGCGGCTCGCATAAGTATAACGTCCGTATTGTCGCCGACGTAGCACGACGTAGCGCCGAGGTGAATTATTCCCTTTGCCTTCGGGCAGGCGTCGCCGAAGGTCCTGACGTGCGCCATTACATCGTGACGCACCTCAGACTCATATTTTGCGGCAAGGTCATAATCAATATCGTAAATATGCGCTTTCATTTCGTCAATCTGATCGTCCGTTATGTCAAGTCCGAGCTTTTTTTCGCCCTCAGCAAGTGCGACCCAAAGCCTTCTCCATGTTGAAAATTTTTCGTCAGGAGAAAATATCCTTTTCATTTCGGTGCTTGCGTAGCGTGAGCAAAGCGGGCTTTCATACGTATTTTTCATAGCCTGTCCTCATTTTTTATTTTTTCGGATTTTTCAAGTGCCGCGCCGACAAATCCGAGGAAAAGCGGATGCGGCTTGTTCGGTCTGCTCTTGAACTCCGGATGATACTGAACACCGACATAAAACGGTCTTTCCGTTATTTCAACGGTCTCAACAAGTCTTCCGTCCGGCGAGGTGCCGCTTATGTTGAGTCCTGCCGCCTGCATTTCATCGCGATAGTCATTGTTGAATTCATAGCGATGACGGTGTCTTTCGGCAATCTCATCCTTACCGTAAAGGCGTTTCATCGTCGTGCCGTCCTTTATCTTGCACGGATAACTGCCTAGGCGGAGCGTGCCGCCTTTATCGATCTCGTCACTCTGACCGGACATAAAATCAATGACCTTATGAGCGGAATCGGGATCGAATTCGCCGGAGTTCGCATCCTTATAGCCGAGGACGTCCCTTGCATATTCTATGACGGCAATCTGCATTCCGAGACATATCCCGAAATACGGAATGTTGTTTTCTCTTGCGTATTTCGCCGCGGCAATTTTGCCTTCAATGCCCCTGTTGCCGAAGCCTCCGGGAACAAGTATGCCCGAAACATCAGAGAATATTTCCGCAGCGTTTTCGTCCGTTACGGTTTCCGAGTCTATCCATTTTATTTTAACGTGTGTACCGAGCTCATAACCAGCGTGGCGCAGAGCCTCGGCAACGGAGAGATAAGCGTCGTGAAGCTGAACGTATTTGCCGACAAGCGCAATGCTGACCGTCTTTTTTCTGTTTTCAATTCTGTCAACAAGTGCTCTCCATTCGGAAAGATCCGGCTCCGGAGCGTCGATATGGAGCTCGCGGCAGACTATATCCGAAAAATGAGATTTTTCAAGCATAAGCGGTGCTTCATAAAGCACCGGTAGCGTCATATTTTCTATGACACAATCGGGCTTTACGTTGCAGAAGTTTGCAATCTTGCGGAATATGCTCTCGTCCTCTATCGGCTCGTCGCAACGGAGAATAAGTATATCCGGATTTATCCCGGAGCCCTGCAATTCCTTTACGGAGTGCTGCGTCGGCTTTGACTTATGCTCGCCGGACGCTTTAAGATAAGGCACAAGCGTTACGTGTATGTAAAGCGAGTTTTCCTCGCCGACTTCGTGTCCGACCTGACGTATCGCCTCTATATAGGGCTGGCTTTCAATATCTCCCGTCGTGCCGCCGATTTCGGTTATGACGACGTCCGCCGCCGTCTTTTTGCCGACCGAATATATAAAACTCTTGATTTCGTCTGTAATGTGCGGAATTATCTGAACGGTATTTCCGAGGTATTCTCCCCTGCGCTCCTTTGAGAGCACATTTGAAAACACCCTGCCTGTTGTAAGATTTGAATATTTGTTCAGATCCTCGTCTATGAATCTTTCGTAATGACCGAGGTCGAGGTCGGTTTCCGCGCCGTCCTCGGTTACGTAAACCTCGCCGTGCTGATACGGACTCATTGTGCCGGGGTCGACGTTTATATAAGGGTCGAGCTTCTGTGCCGCAACCTTGAGTCCTCTTGATTTCAGGAGTCTGCCGAGCGATGCCGCAGTTATTCCTTTCCCGAGACCGGAAACAACTCCTCCCGTTACGAATATATATTTTGTCATATTAAAGCCATCGCCCCTTTCCTGTAAAAATCGGTTTGTTTTTCGCTGATATCTTATTTTTTGTTGATATCAGAACAAAATTCAGTATATCACAACAATCCGCCATTTGCAATATAATTATATCTAAAAAATATAATATTTTGAGATTGGCGGCGTGTATGATCAAAAGACGGGCGGCACATTCTGCGGCTTTGAAACGGCGCATCGAAGGAAAGATGGGACACTTGCTTTTCAGGCACATTCCGGCACATAAAAAGCGCCCGAATCCGAAATCGGGCGGTTTTTATTGTCCGTTTTCACTTGCGAGCTTCCAGAAAAGAGCGGAAGGCTCCGGAAGCGACTTTTTGCTCTGACAGACGAGCGCAATCTCCGATGAAAGCGCTTTTTCGTGCAGTTTCAGTATTTTTATGTTTTCTTCACAGCTTTCGGGAAGCGCGGACGTATGCAGAAGTCCGACGCCTATTCCGCGCAGAGCCAGAGAAAGCGTCATTTCGGCGTCATCGTTGACGCAGCATATCTTCGGCGTAAGTCCCGAAGTTTCAAACACAGAGCCTATTATCTTCTGCCATCTCCGATACACTATGAGCGGACACTCGGCAAGCTCCGAAAGCGTTATCTCCCCGTTTTCGTTGCCGCGAAAGAATTTTTTATCGCCTATCGCGGAAATTTCCTCACGACGTATGTATTCTGTTTCAAAATCACCCGCGGGAAAAGGCGTGCGTATCACCGCCATATCTATCTCCCTGTTGCGGAGCTGTTCGAGAAGCTGATAGGTGTTTGCGCTGTGAATTGATATTTTAACGCACGGGTGTTTATCGTGGTAAGCCTTTATCCAATCGGTAAACAGCGTTCCTCTCACGGATGATATCGCTCCTATCCGCAGTTCGCCGGCATTGCCGCTCTGATAGTCGCCCATTTCGCTTTTTACGCTGTCGCACATACCTATTATTTCGAGTGCGCGAATGTAAAAATGCTGTCCGGCATCGGTAAGGGAGAGCGTTCTTCCCTCGCGACGGAACAATTTGCAGCCGAGCTCGTCCTCAAGCATATGAAGCTGCATCGTCAGCGGCGGCTGGGTCATATGCAGTTTTTCAGCGGCAGAGGTGACGGTTTTCTCCTCAACGGTGGTGACAAAATAAACAAGCTGACGAATATCCATGAAAATCTCCAATCTATATATTATATATATAATTATAGCGCAAAATATATATTTGTCAATAGGAATTTATGTGTTATAATATGCTTTGAGAAACAAGGAAACGGAGAACAAAAATGCATCATCTTATCCCGTATATCAAGAAGTATCGGCTTGAAACCGTTTGTGCGCCGCTTTTCAAAATGCTTGAAGCGTGCTTTGACCTCGCCGTGCCGATAGTTGTTGCAAAAATCATAAAGCAAGGAATACAGCGCGGAGACACTCATTATATCATAACCCGCTTTGCGTTACTTATCGCCATGGCAATACTCGGACTTGCGTGCACGGTATTTGCCCAGTATTTTGCCGCAAAGGCGTCGGTCGGAACAGCAACCGGACTGCGCCGTCAGCTTCTTGAAAAAGTGCAGAGCCTAAGCTTTACGGAGCTGGACAAAATCGGCACGTCCACCCTTATAACAAGAATGACAAGCGACATAAATCAGGTGCAAAACGGTGCAAATATGTTTCTGCGTCTGTTTTTGAGAAGTCCGTTTATCGTGTTCGGAGCAATGATTATGGCTTTCACGATAAACCCGCAGATAGCCTTGATTTTTGTCGTTGCGATAATCGTGATGTTCGTTATAGTTTTCGGAATAATGTTTATCACCGCGCCGATGTATAAAAGCGTGCAGAAAAATCTTGACGATGTCACCGGCGCAACGCGTGAGAACCTCGGCGGGGTGCGCGTCATACGCGCCTTCGGAAGAGAGGAAATACAGAACGAAAAGTTTACGAAAATAAATTCTTCCCTTGCAAACGCGCAGATAAAGGTCGGCAAAGTCGCTGCGCTCATGAATCCTTTGACATATGTTGCAGTGAATACGGTGATAATACTGATTCTCTGGATAGGGGCAAAAAAAGTTGACGGCGGAATTCTGCTCTCGGCAGATATCATCGCGCTTATAAACTATATCGGTCAGATACTTGTTGAGCTTGTTAAGCTGGCAAACCTCGTTATCCTTCTCGGAAAATCAATTTCGGGAATGGGGCGCATCGGTCAGATACTGGATACCGAAAGTTCTATGACGTTCGACGGCACCTCCGCAGGACTTGACTGCGATGAAATCATCCGTTTTGACAATGTCTCCCTTCGCTACGCCGGCGCTGGCGCGGAATCGCTTTCCGATATATCGTTTTCCGTCCGGAAGGGCGAAACCGTCGGCATTATCGGCGGTACGGGAAGCGGAAAATCGTCGCTCGTGAGGCTCGTTCCGAGATTTTATGATGCTACCGGCGGCGAGATTTATCTCAAAGGCGTGCCGATAAAATCGCTTTCAAAAAATGCCGTTCTCTCCTCCGTTGCAATAGTTGACCAGAAGCCGCGCTTGTTTTCCGGTACGATACGCTCAAATATGCTGTGGGGCAAAAGCGACGCAAGCGATGAAGAAATCTGGCGTGCGCTCGAAACGGCTCAGGCGGCGGAATTTGTCCGCGCAAAGCCCGACGGACTTGATGAAAAAGTCACGCAGGGCGGCTCAAACCTTTCCGGCGGTCAGAAGCAACGACTTACAATCGCAAGAGCTTTGCTTGCGGGAACGGATATTCTCATTCTTGACGACAGTACCTCCGCACTCGACTACGCAACCGACGCGGCGCTCCGCAAGGCAATAAAAGCCCTGCCCGAAAATATAACCGTGATGATAGTCAGTCAGCGTGCCGGATCAATCGCATATGCGGATAAAATTCTCGTTCTCGACGACGGAAAGCTCGTCGGAAACGGAAAACACGAGAAACTCCTCGACTCGTGCTCCGTATATAAAGAAATTTATGAAAGTCAGTTCGGAACGGAGGAAAGCAAATGAAAAAGAAACCCGTAAAGCGTGTGCTCGCGCTTATAAAACCGTATTCCCTCTCCGTTTGGGCGAGTATTTTTCTTGCTTTGGTAACAACGGCGGAGCAACTTCTTATTCCGATTTTCTGCGGCAATGCAATAGACGTTATGATTGAAAAAGGCAGAGTCGACTTTGAAACCGTTGCCAAAGCCATAGTCATGGTCGCGACAGCTGCCCTGCTCGGTGCAATCGCCCAGAGGCTTCTTGCAACCTGCAACAACAGAATTGCTTTTTCCGTCTGTCGCGATCTGCGCGAAAGCATAAGCATAAAGCTGAGCAAACTCCCGCTTTCGTATCTCGATACGCATCCCATCGGAGACACCGTCAGCAGAATGACTGCCGACGTCGATGCCTTTTCCGACGGACTCCTCATGGGCTTCACACAGCTTTTTACAGGCGTTATAACGATTGTTTCCACCCTCGGAATAATGCTTTATCTCAATTGGAAAATCGCGCTTGCCGTATTTGTTCTGACTCCGCTTTCTTTCTTTGCGGCAAAGTTTATTGCGTCAAGGACAAATCGCTTTTTCAAAAAGCAGGCAGTTGCGAGAGGAGAGCAGACAGCGCTGACCAATGAGCTTGTCGAAGGTCAGAGCGTCGTAAAGGCGTTCGGTCACGAAGAGGCGAGTATGAAAGAATTTGACCGTTCAAATGAAGAATTGCGAAAAGCGGCGATGAGCGCGACCTTCTTTTCAAGCCTTACAAATCCCACAACACGATTGATAAACAATATCGTCTACGCCGTGGTCACGCTCATAAGCGCGCTTTCGGCGGTCGCCGGACACATCTCGGTCGGACAGCTCAGCGTTTTTCTCAGCTATGCGTCCCAGTATGCAAAGCCGTTCAATGAAATAAGCGGCGTTATAACGGAATTGCAGAATGCGTTTACGTGCGTCGGCAGGGTGTTTGACCTGCTCGATGAGAAAGACGAAATTCCCGAAGCGGAAAATCCCGTGTCGCCAAAGGCAGAAGGAAAAGTTGAGCTTGAAAACGTTTCGTTTTCGTATATTCCGAGTCGTCCGCTCATAGAAAATCTTTCCCTTTCCGTCGCTTCCGGACAGCGGATTGCGATAGTCGGTCCGACGGGCTGCGGGAAAACAACGCTTATAAACCTGCTTATGCGCTTTTATGACGTCCGCGAAGGCAGCATAAAGGTCGACGGGGCTGATATCCGCAATATGAGACGGAAAGACCTGCGCACAAGGTACGGAATGGTGCTTCAGGACACTTGGCTTTCGTCCGGCACGGTGCGCGAAAACATCGCCTTCGGAAAGCCCGACGCAACGGACGAAGAGATCGAAGCTGCGGCAAAAGCGGCACACGCTCATTCGTTCATCCGTCGACTGCCGGACGGGTATAATACCGTTATAAAAGAAAACGGAAGCAATCTTTCCGCAGGTCAAAGACAGCTTCTCTGTATAGCAAGAGCAATGCTTTCGTTGCCGCAAATGCTCATTCTCGACGAGGCGACATCATCAATCGACACACGCACGGAGTTGAAAATACAGTCTGCCTTTTCGCAGATGATGGCAGGAAGAACGTCGTTTGTCGTCGCACACAGACTTTCGACAATAAAGGAAGCGGATGTTATCCTCGTTATGAAGGACGGGCACGTCATCGAGCGCGGAAATCACGCTTCCCTGCTTAAAGAAAACGGATTTTACGCAAAGCTTTATTACAGTCAGTTTGTCGGTACCCAAAACGGTATTGAACAGATAGGACAATCTGTCTGAAACAACTATTTTGCGAACACGAAAAGCGGGAGCCGCATTTGCGACTCCCGTTTTTATGTCATTCCGACAAATGTTTATTTGGCTTTTACGGAGTCCGTGCGATAAATGAATTTAACGCTGCCGTCTGCGCCGACAATGCGTTGAAAAGAGGGTAACTTTCCGCTTTCATCAGACAGGCGCAAACTTTATAAAATGCGGGAAAGCATATAAAATTCCACGCAGATTTCAGATCTCTCAGGCGAGAAAAGCAGACATAGATTATATTGTCCGCAAAAGGTGTATTGACCAATAAAAACGCATCCTCGGATGCATTTTTTTGCTATGTCTTGCAATGCTTTTCTGTGTATGCTATAATCTTTATATCAAGCGAAAGGACGCGCATATGATGAAAAATCAAAAGAAACGGAGCGAAAAAGCACCAATCCAAAAATTCAACCTGATAACAGGGGCCTCGGAGTTCCTGCTTTCCGTTCTGTGTACCGTCGGATTCTCCGCGCTCGGGGCGTATTTGCAAAAAGACATTCCGGGCAATATCTTATGGATCTTCACGACAATTTCTTATGCTCTGCCGATAGGGCTTTTCGCTTTTGCGGTGATTCTCTCAATACTGAAACTAAATGCGTACAGAAAAAAGTTTAAATTTGAAAGCGTTGCAAAAGCAACCGATTTCTTATTATCACACCGCCGGCGCGCAGAGCAAACGGCAAATGAAAAGCTGAAAATACTGATGAAGCTACGCCGCCGCCCCGATACAATCGCCATTCTGTGTGCGGCCGCGGGCATTGTCACGGCGGTCTCAATCGGCGTCAGCTCTGAATCCGGCAATGCGTTTTTCGCACTTGTGCTTTTCCTGTGCTCATTTTCAAGGCTACGAATAGCTCCCCCGAAAGCCGTTTTCACAAACGGGATGTATGTCGCAACCATAACGGAATATCCCCGCTTGCATTCGCTTGCGCAAAAGGCTCTCGATACGCTCGGATGCAAAAATAAGCTTGTAATAATGCTGAACACGGACTTTGGAGCGTCGGTTCTTGCGCGGTCAAAAACGCTGTTTCTCTGCATCGGAGCGGAGCTTATCGAAATGTCGTATGAGGGAGAGCTTTATGCGATATTCCTTCACGAATTCGGGCATATAGCCGCAGACGGCAGAGTGGCGCTGAAAGTCTCCGGATATTCAAGATGGCTCGAAACAGAAAAATGTCATCATTTTCTTTCGTTTCTGGCGGACCTTCCCTTTGTACACCTTGATATGGTGTTTGAAAATGAATACAGACTATATCATTATGCCGCATCCGTTATAAGCGAGGAAACTGCCGATAAAGCGATGGCAACCTACGGCAATGTGCGCGACGCAGCCTCCGTGCTCACAAAACTCTCTTACAAGAACCTTTATGACTACGAAAGATACTATGACGACTCTTCACTTTTCGAATCCGAACAGCTGTCAGAGACCTTGATTTCGGACAATGCCGACAAATTCGAAAAAGCGATAGAAGCACGCTCGGAATTCTGGAATAAGTTGCTTGAAAACGAAATTATATCGAACAACGCAACCCATCCGACCCTAAGAATGCGTCTTTCTTCAATAGGCGCGGAGCGACCCTTTGCCCTGCCCGTCCCGCAGGACGACTCCTTCTCCGCCGAGCGCAAAAAGGCGATTGATGCCGCAAACGCCCTTATTTACAGTCATCTCTCCGGAATATATCAAGAGAAAAGAGACATTCATCTCGGTCTGAAAGCTGAAACGGACGCTTGGGAAGCCTCCGGCGAGCCGATTTCGGCAGAAACCTTCGTAGATATCGTCGATAAATATATGTATTGCGGGCAAACCGAAAAAGCCGTTTCCGTATGCGAAAGGGTTATAAACGAGCTTCCCGAACCCGCAACCGCCTATGCGTATTTCATAAAAGGAGTATGTATGCTTCATCGCTTCGACAGCGGCGGCATCGAGCTCGTTTACCGCGCGATCGCAATAAACACCAATTACATAGATACCGGACTTTCCGAGATCGGAGCGTTCTGCTGTATAACAGGAAATTCCGATGAACTTAAAAAATATCGCAACTCCTGCACCGAAATGTATCAGGCGCAGGCAGATAAATATGATGAGACGGGAATTCTGCGCCCGGGCGATAAGCTCTCGGCAGAAGAGCTTCCGGACGGTATGCTCGATAACATCCTCTCTTATATAAAATCCATAGACGAAGGTCTTATAGAAAAAGTCTATCTCGTGAAGAAAATCATAACCGACGACTTTTCAACGAGCGTCGTTATCATCAGATTTGCGCCGGAGACGGATGAAGAAAAGCGGGCAGAGATTTATAAAAAGATATTTGTATACCTTGACACCTCAAGCAATCATCAGTTTTCCCTCTTCGATTATGCCGGTGTCAGCTCGGTGAAGTTCGAAAAGATCGCCGGTAGTTGCGTTTTCGATATTAAAAAAGCTGAATGACATAAAAAGAGACTGCTCCCGCAGTCTCTTTTTTCAGTCTCTCGGCTTTCCTTTGAAAATAAGCGTAATCAGATATCCGAAAACGATTGCGGCGCCGATACCCGCGGAGGTACCCGTAAGTCCACCGGTGAGCGCTCCGATAAGTCCGTTTTTGTCTACGGCGGTACGAACGCCCTCGGCAAGCGAATATCCGAATCCGAGTAATGGCGTTGTTGCGCCGCAACCTGCAAAGTCGACAATCGGCTTATAAATGCCGACAGCCGTCAGAAAAACGCCGAGCGTAACATATAAGACAAGTATTCTTGCGGGAGTAAGCCCCGTCGTGTCTATCAGTATCTGCGCGACTGCACAAAAGGCTCCTCCTATTATAAATGCCCATAAAAATTCCATATTTCTTACCTCCTCCCCGCCTCAATTCTGACAAGATGAGCTATGCCCGGTATCGAAAGTCCCTGTTTTGATGTCGACGGGCTCATCAATGCGCCGGTTGCAACGTAAAGCACGTTTTTCAATTCGCCCTTTTCAAACCTTTTCATTATGTGTCCGCATATAACCGAGGCACTGCACCCGCACCCGGACCCGCCTGCGTGCATATCCTGACGGTTTATATCATATATCATGAGCCCGCAGTCGCTGTAATTTTTCCTTAAATCTATCCCGTATCCGAGAAGATAGTCCATCGCCGTTGCGTGGCCTTCTGCGCCGAGATCCCCCGTCAGAATAAGGTCAAAATCCTCTGGCGAATATCCTGTTTCATTGAAATAATCGCGAATTGTATCGATTGCCGCAGGTGCCATTGCCGCGCCCATGTTGTTTGCATCCTTTATACCTTTGTTTACTATGCGTCCCGGCATGACCTCCGTTATGCGCGGAAAATTTCCGTTCGCCGAGCTTATTATCGCCGCGCCGGCACCCGTCACCGTGCGTTGTGCCGTCGGAGTACGCTGACCGCCGTACTCAAGAGGAAAACGGTACTGACGTTCCGCAACGCAAAAATGAGAGGATGTAACTGCGGCGCAGGTATCAAAATTTCCTCCGTCAACAAGCATTGCGGAAAGCAAAAGCGCCTCGGCAAAGGTCGAACACGCGCCGTACAGTCCGAAAAAAGGCGCTCCGAAGTCCGCAAGCCCGAAAACAGAGCTGACGCATTGGTTCTGCAAATCGCCGGCGAATACCGCCTCTATCGACTCCGCCCCCATTTTTGCCTTCGCAAGCGCGGTATTCAGGGCAATTCTCTGCATTTCGCTCTCAGCCTTCTCCCAAGTGTTCATACCAAAGCACTCGCCCTTGTCGTGAATATCAAAGTCGTCCGAGAGCGGCCCTTCCGACTCCCTCTTTCCCACAACCGAGCCCCAGCCGATAAGCGAAGGCTTTCTGTTCAATTTTTTGACTCTCATAACAACACCTCGCAAAGCCAATAGATGACTCCGTACAGAGCGGAGGAAAGAACTCCGTAAACAATTACAGGACCTGCTATTGTAAACATTTTTGCGCCGACGCCCATTATAAGTCCCTCGCTTTTATCGTCCATAGCAGGCGAGACAACAGCATTTGCAAAACCCGTTATCGGGACAAGCGTTCCCGCCCCCGCAAACTTTGCAAAGTCATCAAAAACGCCGAGTCCTGTTGAAAGTGCGGCGAGAAAAACAAGTGTGACCGGAACAAGCATTTTGACGGTATCCTCCGGAAGTGACGTCATCCCGTATAATGCTTTAAGTCCTTCCGCAAAGGCGCAAATCGCTCCGCCGCATATAAATGCGGCGAACGTATCCTTGAACACCGGCGACTTTTTCGCTCTGCCGGCACAATACTTTTTATATTCTTTTTCGTTTATATCCAAAACAATATCCTTTCCGAAAATATAACTTTGAGATTATTTTTTCCGGAATGGGAATATTTATTAAAAGCATTATTTACCTTATTTTTATATATAAAACCGCCGCGGCAAAATCGCCGCGGCGGTCTGAACACTATACGGTTTTATATGTTTTTTCGGAAATTCATCCCGCGAACATTATTTCTCATTCATCTGCTGTTTCAAGCGCGATTTCCATCATCTGCTTAAACGACGTCTGTCTTTCATCGGAGGTTGTCGCCTCGCCCGTGAGAAGGTGATCGGAAATCGTGAGCATGGAAAGTGCCTTTTTGCCAAGACGAGCCGCTGTCATATAAAGAGCAGCGCTTTCCATTTCGACGCAAAGAATTCCGAGTTTGCGCCATTTGTCGCTCGCCGTAACATCGTCCGTATAGAAAGTATCTGAAGAAAGAACGTTACCGACAACACAGTTTGCACCGAGCTTTACGGCATTTTCATAAGCCTTTGTGAGCATTCCGAAATCTGCAATTGCCGAAAAGTGCCCGGGAACGAGGTACTGATCCTGAAAGCTTGAGTTTGTGGATGCGCCCATCGCAAGAACAACGTCTCGGATTTTGACTCCTTCCGTCATTCCGCCGGCAGATCCGACTCTTATAATGCTTTCAACTCCGAAAAAGCTGTAAAGTTCGTAGCTGTAAATGCCCATTGAGGGCATACCCATTCCGCTTGCCATAACGGAAACCTTTTTACCCTTGTAAAATCCCGTATATCCCTGCACGCCGCGCACGTTGTTTACCAGCTTTGCGTCCGTGAGAAATGTTTCCGCGATAAATTTTGCGCGGAGAGGGTCACCCGGCATAAGAACGGTTTTTCCGAAGTCTCCCGGTGTCGCTTTGATATGAGGGGTTGGATAATTCGCCATAGTTAAGCCTCCTTGATTGTTTTTGTTTTACGGCTTCGCCGTCGACAGCCGCGGCTTTCCGCGGCATTATTATAATTCAATTATATTTTATATCGCGGAAAAAGTCAAGGTAAATATAATAAAAAGCAACCGCGGAGGAGATAAACCGCGATTGCTTTTCATTATTTATTTTGCATACATCATATTGACTATTTTCGTAACGGTATTCTGCGGAAGCACGCGTGACAGCCAAACAAATAATTTATATTTGAAACCTATCGTACATACGGCAGGCACCTTTTTCGCAAGTGCCTTTTCTGCAATGAATTTTCCCGCAAAAACCGCGCTTCCGCCTGACATTTCGTCCTTTTCCATTCCGGAAACGGATCGCGATATTCTTCCGCCGTATTCTTCATCTCCGCGATGAATTTTCTCTCTTGCCGCAGTAAATCCCGTTTGAGTGTCACCCGGCATAACAGCGCAAACGCTTATTCCGTAAGGCTTGACCTCTCCCGAAAGCGCGCGGACAAATGAGTTTATCGCCGCCTTTGAAACGGAATAATACGTCTGAAACGGTATCGGTATTGCGCCCGCAACGGAGCTGACGCAGATTATTCTTCCCTTGCCCGCCTTTCTCATATGAGGCAGAACGGCGTGAACCGCATTCACCGTCCCGAAAAAGTTTACGTCGATCTGACGCTTTGCGTCTGTCGCATCCGTAAATTCAACGGCGCCCGAAATTCCGTAGCCCGCAGAGCAGATGAGAATATCAATCTTTCCCTCTTTTTCGATGACAGCGTCAATTGCGGCAGAGACGCCGCCCACATCCGAAACATCGCACGAAATATGTGTTATTCCGTTATGACTTTCGCCACTACGGCTAAGCTCGTAAACAACACACGAACCTGAAAGCGCCTTTGCGGCTTCAAGTCCTATCCCGCGTGATCCGCCCGTGATAACGACAATTTTTCTTTCCATATTGTCAGTTTTCCTTTATAACCTTTGCAATTATATCCGTTGCCTCGTCTATAAGCGGTTTTGTGTGCGTCGCCATAAGACTTGTGCGGATAAGACATTCGTTAGGTGCCGTTGCCGGCGGAATGGAGCTGTTGGCATAAACGCCTTCGTCATAGAGCTTTTTGTTTATCGTCAACGTTCTTATCACGTCATATGTGAATATCGGAATTATCGGCGTTTTTGACATACGTATTTTTACGCCCTTTTCCGTAAGACAGTTTCTCATATACTCCGCTATATTCTGCAGCCTGTCAACAAGCTCCGGATGAGCCTTCAACACTCTCAATGCCGCAAGTGCGGATGCGCACGACGCAGGCGTTATCGACGCCGAAAAGATAAATGGTCTGGAATTATGGCGAACATAATCGCATACAACCTTCGATGCCGCCATATATCCGCCGAGACTTGCCAGAGACTTTGAAAACGTCCCCATATAAATATCGACTTCGTCCTCAAGCCCGAAATGACTTGCCGTTCCTCTTCCGCCCTCACCGATTACGCCGAGGGCGTGAGCGTCGTCAACCATTACTCTCGCGCCGTATTTTTTCGCTATTTCAACAATTTCGGGGAGCTTTGCAATATCACCGCCCATGCTGAAAACGCCGTCCGTCACGATAAGTATTCCCGCATCCTTCGGAACGGAAGCAACAACTTCTTCAAGATGTGCCATATCGCTGTGATTGAAACGGAGCATTTTCCCGTAGCTGAGCTTGCAGCCGTCATAAATGCTGGCGTGATTTTCTTTGTCGCAGATGACGTAATCCCCTCTGCCGACTATTGCGCTGATTATTCCGAGATTTGATTGAAACCCAGTTGAAAATGTGACAACGTCCTCCTTGTGCAGAAACTCCGCAAGCTCCTTTTCAAGCTCGATGTGCAGAGCAAGAGTGCCGTTGAGAAAGCGCGAGCCGGAGCAACCGGAGCCGTACTGCTCATAAGCCTTAATTCCCGCCTCAACAACCTCCGGATTTGTTGTAAGTCCCAGATAGTTGTTTGAGCCGAGCATTATTCTGCGTTTGCCCTCCATTATTACCTCAACGTCCTGTCGGGATTGGAGCGCGTGAAAATAGGGATAAATTCCGAGCTTCTGAATGTCTTTCGCCACAGTATATTTTTCGCATTTTTCAAAAATGTCCATCATTTCCTCCAGATCGGGCGTGTGAATTTGTACTGTCGTACAGTTATTATTGTACTACCGTACAGTCATTCTGTCAACCCCTTTCATAAATATTTTCTTTTTCGGGAAATATTCCGCATCTGAATATAAAAATCCCGCAAACCGAAATTAAAACGATTTGCGGGAAATTTTTATTTGCCATCGCAGTGACGAACAAACCTCATCATAGCCTTTTCGCCCTCTTCCGTGCGCTTATAAACGCCGGCGTCGCAGAGGACGGCTGTAAACGTTTTGCCGATCTCGCCCTTCAGAATCCCTTCCGTATCGGCTTCTGTAAAAACGTATTTATCCTTGAATGACTCAAACCATTTTGCGTGCTTGCTTATTCTTTCGTCTGCGGAAATATCGGCTCCCGAAAGAATCGCTTCTTTGAGCAACACCATCTCGGTTTTCAGTCTTGCCGGAAGCACGGCAAGTCCCATAACCTCAATGAGACCTATATTTTCCTTCTTTATATTGTGCTTATCCGCGTGCGGATGATATACGCCGAGCGGGTGCTCTTCTGTTGTTATATTGTTGCGCAGGACAAGATCCAGTTCAAATTTTTCTCCTCTTCTGCGTGCAATCGGCGTTATCGTATTGTGCGGTACGCCGTCAGTTTCAGCAAAAACGAAAGCGGTTGCATCGGTATACCCGCGCCATTCCGTAAGTATCTTTTCCGCAAGGTCCGCAATTGCTCCCCTGTCATCCGAGCGCAGTCTGATGACGGAAAGCGGCCATTCGACTATACCGGCTTCAACGTTTTCAAAGCCGTCAAAGGAGATATTTCTCGCAATTTCAGCTCTTTCCATCGCAAACTCGTATCTGCCGCCCTGCATATGGTCGTGCGAGAGTATCGATCCGCCGACGATCGGCAGGTCGGCATTCGAGCCGATAAAATAATGCGGAAAAATTGTCACGAAGTCCAGCATTTTCTCAAACAACGCACGATTGATTTTCATTGGTCGGTGTTCGCCGGAAAGCGCAATGCAATGTTCGTTATAATAGACGTATGGCGAATACTGGAGATACCATCTTTCGCCGCCGAGCGTTATCGGAATAATCCTGTGATTTTCTCTCGCCGCCGAGCGGAGATTGCCGGCATAGCCCTCATTTTCGGCGCAGAGAGCGCATTTCGGATACCCGCTCTGCGGAGCGTTCTTCGCCGCCGCAATCGCCTTCGGATCCTTTTCGGGTTTTGAAAGGTTTATGGTTATATCTATGTCTCCGAACTCCGAAGGATAGACCCATTTCATATCCTTCTTTACGCGGTACGTCCTTATGTAATCGGTACTGCGGGAAAAATCGTAAAACCAGTCTGTCGCTTCCTTTGGCGAGACGGAATATCTTCTTTTGAATTCGGATATTACCTCGTGCGGAGCGGGCGTGAGAAGTCCCATCAGCCTTGTATCAAACAGGTCTCTGTAAACAATGCCGTCGCCGCCGAGAAGCCCTTTTTCCGCCGCAATATCACAAAGCGAAGAAAGAATCTCTTCAAGCTCGCAAGCAACTACATTTTCCGGCGCCGTGTATTCGCTCTCGCCCATAGCATCAAGAAGTCTGTTCGTCGCCCAAATTCTGTCCGCTTCGGTTATAAGTCCGTGCCTTACGGCGTAATTGACAAGCTGTGCTATTCTTTCGCAAATCATTTTGTCCCCGTCCTTTTTTTGAAGAATTGATAATATGTGCAAGGTATCATACCGTTATAGAGCTTTCGTTTCGCGTCTGCCTTTCTGCCGTAAAGACGCTCAAAATTTTCGTTGCTCGTGATTATATATATCTGCCACGGCTCAAGCGTTTTGAAATGCCTGCCCATTGCCGCATACAGCTTTTCCGCCTCTTTTATATCGAGAAGCCTTTCTCCGTAAGGCGGGTTACAGACGATCGTTCCCCTGCGTCCTTCGCTCGTTATTTCAAGCGCATTTCTGCGGAAAACCTTGACGATGCCGTCCATTCCTGCGTTATGTACAGTCTTTTTCGCCAGTTCAACACAATCTCCGTCAATATCGGAAGCATATGCTTCAAAATCAGTCTGCTTTATCAGACTGCGGGCTTCTTCCCTTGCATCGTTCCATACCTTTGACCCGATAAAAGGATACATCTCACCCGCAAAGCCACGGTAAAGCCCCGGGGCGGTATTCGTCATAATAAGCGCGGCTTCCGTAGGTATTGTGCCGCTGCCGCACATCGGATCCCAAAAAAGCACGTCCTCTCTCGGCCTCGAAATTTTGACGAGTGCCGCCGCAAGCGTTTCACGCAACGGCGCAGCGGTCGACTCCGGTCTGTAACCCCTTTTATGAAGTGCCACACCGGAAAGGTCAATCATAAGAGTTGCGACGTCCTTGAGAATAAAAAATTCTATCTGATATTTTGTTCCGGTCTCTTTCATCCAGTCGGTGTGATAAACCCCTCCGAGCCTGACCGACGCCGCTTTTTTGACAATCTTCTGACAATCGGGAATACTCGTCAGCTGACTTTTCACGGAATGTCCCTTGACGGGAAATGCGTCGTCCCTGCCGATAAATTCTTCCCACGGAAGTGCCTTTGTCCCCTCAAAAAGAGCGTCAAAGGTCGGCGCGGGAAAGCTGCCGAGTACAAGAAATACTCTCTCCGCCGTCCTAAGCCATATGTTTGCCTTTGCGGCGACCGTTTCGTCGCCTTCAAAATATACTCTGCCGTCTATCGTTTCCGTCCGATTAAAGCCGAGAGCGTCAATTTCCGCTCCGAGAAGTCCCTCAAGTCCGAAAAGACACGTTGCGGCATATTTGTAATTCATATCGACCTCAAAAATAAAATATTTGTCATATTATATCATAGCAAAGAGAAAAAATCAAATTATATGCGAAAAAATTCCCGGCTTTTCACCGGGAATTTTCTGTATTTTTTATTTGATTGTCGGGCCTGCGGAAACGAGCGCCTTGCCGGCTTCGTTAGCTTCATACTTAGCGAAGTTCTTGATAAATCTTCCCGCAAGATCGAGAGCTTTTGTTTCCCAAACGGAAGCGTCCGCATATGTGTCTCTCGGGTCGAGGATTGCAGGGTCAACGCCGGGAAGCTCCGTGGGTACTTCAAAGTTGAAATAAGGAATCTTCTTTGTCGGAGCCTTGTCGATTGAGCCGTCAAGAATGGCGTCGATTATGCCGCGTGTATCCTTGATGGAAATACGTTTACCTGTGCCGTTCCAGCCCGTGTTTACAAGATAAGCCTTTGCGCCGCTCTTCTTCATCTTCTTTACGAGCTCTTCCGCATACTTTGTCGGATGGAGTTCAAGGAATGCCTGACCGAAGCAAGCGGAGAATGTGGGTGTGGGTTCTGTTATTCCGCGCTCGGTTCCTGCGAGCTTAGCCGTAAAGCCGGAAAGGAAATAATACTGCGTCTGCTCGGGAGTAAGAATCGAAACGGGAGGAAGAACACCGAATGCGTCTGCGGAAAGGAAGATAACGCTCTTTGCGTCCGGAGCCGCGGAAACGGGACGAACGATGTTCTTGATATGATCGATAGGATAGGAAACGCGGGTGTTTTCCGTAACGCTCTTGTCGGCGAAGTCTATCTTGCCGTTTTCATCAAGAGTAACGTTTTCAAGAAGCGCGTCACGACGGATAGCGTTGTAAATATCGGGCTCGGAGTCCTTGTCAAGGTTGATAACCTTTGCATAGCAACCGCCTTCAAAGTTGAACACGCCGTTATCGTCCCAGCCGTGCTCGTCGTCACCGATGAGAAGTCTCTTCGGATCTGTCGAAAGAGTTGTCTTGCCCGTACCGGAAAGACCGAAGAAGATTGCTGTGTTTTCACCGTTCATGTCGGTGTTTGCCGAGCAGTGCATAGATGCAATACCCTTGAGAGGCAGGTAATAGTTCATCATGGAGAACATACCCTTCTTCATTTCGCCGCCGTACCATGTATTTATGATTACCTGCTCACGGCTTGTGATGTTGAATACAACCGCCGTTTCGGAATTGAGTCCGAGTTCCTTGTAATTTTCAACCTTAGCCTTTGAAGCATTGTAAACAACGAAGTCGGGCTCGAATTTTTCAAGCTCCTCTGCTGTGGGTTTTATAAACATATTCGTTACAAAGTGAGCCTGCCATGCAACCTCAACGATGAAACGTATAGCCATTCTCGTGTCCTTGTTTGCGCCGCAGAAAGCATCGACAACGAAAAGTCTCTTGTTTGAGAGCTCTTTGATTGCGATATCTTTGACAGCGTCCCACGCTTCTTTCGTTGCGGGGTGGTTGTCGTTCTTGTACTCATCGGACGTCCACCAGACGGTGTCCTTTGAGTTGTCATCAACGACGATGAATTTGTCCTTGGGCGAACGACCCGTATAGATACCCGTCATAACGTTGACGGCGCCGAGCTCGCTGACCTGACCCTTTTCGTAGCCTTCGAGCGTGGGCTTTGTCTCTTCCTCGAAAAGCATTTCATAGGAAGGATTATAAACAACCTCTGTCGTTCCGGTTATACCGTACTTTGTCAAATCGATTTTTTTCATAAACCATACCTCTTTTTCGTATTTTTGCCTTGACCTCAAGGCTTATAGACATACAAATATGGGTAAATCCCAAATTTCCCTATTATCATTATACAGGTTTTTTCGCAAATTGCAATAGATACAAAAAATAGTTCACAAATTTGTAACCTTGCAATAATTTTTGTCTGTCCGCTCCTGCGTTTTTTGTCTGTTTTTAAAGTCGCCTGTATCTTCCCGGAGTCACCCCGGCGACTTTTGTAAACTGTTTTACGAAGAAGCACGAGTCGCAATAGCCAAGCATCTCCGCTATCCTGCCGACGCTGTAATCTGATGAGCGCAAAAGGATTTTCGCCTTGTTTATCCTCGCATTCACAGCGTATGCCGAAAACTCGATCCCGACGGTTTTCCGGAACATCTTCCCGAGATATGCTTCCGAATATCCGTAATGCTTTGCAAAATCCGAAAGAAGAGGAGAGGTGCCTCTTGACGAATTTATCTCATCGCACATCTCGTATATCATCGGTCTTGACTTCCCTCCCGACCCTCTTTCCGAGGTTATATTCGCCGCGGCATCGAGCTCCGAAAGTGCCGCGGAAAGCCACATTGAAGCCTTTTCGGCAAGATTTCTGTAATAACAAATCAGCACCCTGTCGAGAATGTCCCTGAAAAATACGATGTCCCTTACGCTTATATGCCTTCCGGACAAAGTCGCCGGTGTGTCGTCTTTATTGCTTGAAGAAAAATGTATATGAACGATAAGCAACGGGTCGCTTGGATCATGACTTGCCATTATCTTCTTGTGCGGCGGCAGAACTATGCACGATCCCGCCGATACGTCGAATTCCTGTCCGCCGACCGATATTTTCCCGCGACCTCTGAATGCCGCCCATATATCATAATCTCCGAACCCGTTTTCGCCGGTCACCCAGCTCCATTCCGGCGTGCAATCCGATATACCGCATGAATTTATGATATATTCCTCCACAACATCCACCTCCTTATAACGCAATAATACAATTATCGG
>JAHAZT010000040.1 GCA_018383975.1 Eubacteriales bacterium
ATATTTAGGTGATATAGTGGTGCTATTAAATAAAAATTGAGGTGATAATTTTTGCTCACTCTGAAAGGAATAAAAAAGGACTATTACGTCGGCGATGTTGCCGTTCCAGCTCTCCGCGGCATCGACATCAGTTTCCGCGAAAGTGAATTTGTTGCAATTCTCGGTCAGTCGGGTTGCGGAAAAACTACCCTGCTGAACATTATCGGCGGGCTTGACAGATATTCGGACGGCGACCTTGAAATCAACGGCGTCTCAACAAAGAAATACAAGGACAAGGACTGGGATCGTTACCGCAACCATTCGATAGGCTTTGTGTTTCAGTCATATAATCTGATACCTCATCAGACCGTGCTTGCAAACGTTGAGCTTGCGTTGACGATATCCGGCGTTTCAAAGGCGGAAAGACGCCGCAGAGCGACAGAAGCTCTGACAAAGGTCGGTCTCGGTGACCAGATAAAAAAGAAGCCAAACCAGATGTCGGGCGGTCAGGTTCAGAGGGTTGCAATCGCGCGTGCGCTCGTGAACGACCCCGATATTCTCCTTGCCGACGAGCCGACCGGCGCACTTGACACGGAAACCAGCGTTGCCGTTATGGAGCTTTTGAAGGAAGTCGCAAAAGACAAGCTCGTCATCATGGTTACTCACAATCCCGACCTTGCCGAAAAATACGCGACGCGTATCGTTCGCCTGCTGGACGGAAAAATTATTTCGGACTCGATGCCGTTCGTCCCGAGCGAAAAGGACAGAGCCATAGCAGCAACACGCAGTGCCGCAGAAAAGAAAAAGGGCAAGCGACAGATGTCATTTGCGACGGCAACCGCCCTTTCGTTCAACAATCTCAAAACGAAAAAGGGCAGAACAATTCTCACGTCATTTGCCGGCAGTATAGGAATTATAGGAATTGCTCTGATAATGGCTGTTTCAAGCGGCTTCAAGAGCTATATAAACGCCGTTCAGGCGGATACGCTCTCCTCATATCCGTTGAGCATAACACGGGAATCGGTTGATATATCCTCGCTTATGGCTTCGATGATGAGCGGAAAGTCAAACGGCGGTGACCATTTGCTTGATAAGATTTATTCCCGTGAGGTGCTGGGCGAAATGCTTGCAACGATGTCATCCGGAACGAAGACAAGCGAGCTTTCCGGCTTCAAGAAATATCTTGAAAGCGGCGAAAGCGGCATTGAACAGTATATAAACGGTATTCAGTACGGCTACGGAGTAACCCCGAAGGTGTATTCCGTGGGCGATGACGGGACGCCTCTGCGCGTCAATCCCGGAATGGTTATGGAAACGCTTTACGGAAGCGCATATTCGCAAATGATGTCCGAGCCTTATTCCGGAATGAGCTCGTCCATGGTATGGTCGGAAATGCTCGACAACAGAGATTTTGTCAAGTCACAGTATGACGTTCTCGCCGGCGAATGGCCGGAAAAGGACGACAGCACAAAGCTTGTGTTTGTTGTCGACAAAAACAATGAAGTGAGCGATTTTGCGCTGTATTCAATCGGCTTGCGCGACCATAAAGACCTTGAAAATATGAAGATAAAAATTATGGAGCATAAGCCCATAGAAACAGAGCAGACAACCTACACATATGACGAAATTCTCGCCGTCGAATACAAACTCATAAACGACACAGACCTTTGGAGTTATGACGAAAAGACAGGCGTTTGGGTTGACAAAAGCAATGACAGCGAATACCTGAAATCGGTTGTTGAAAACGGTGAAACGCTCCGCATCGCCTGCATTGTCCGTCCGACGCAGAACGCCTCCGCAACCTCGATAAACGGAACGATAGGCTATTCCTCCGCGCTGACAAGGCACGTAATCGAAAAGACAAAAGCCTCCGAAATCGTGAAAGCACAGCTCGCCGACGAAACAACGGATATTTTCACGGGACTCAGATTTGAAACCGCGGAAAAGAAAGAGCTGACAATGGACGACGTAAACGCTTATATCGCAACGCTGCCTGCGGACGAACAGGCCAAAATGAAGGCGTATATGGCAGGCATGAGCGAGGACGCGATTATAAAAATGTTCGAAGCACAGCTCGCAGGTCAGACATCGAAGGCAACTCTTGCGGGCAATCTTGAAAAGCTAGGCGTAAGAGACCTTGAAAATCCGGAAACCATCAATATTTATCCGGTTGATTTTGAGTCGAAAGACAACGTAAAAGACGTCATCTCCGCTTATAACGAAAAGGTTAAGGCGGCGGGCGAAGACGAAAAGGTTATCAGCTATTCGGATTATGTCGGTATTCTTCTCTCCTCCGTTACGAAAATTATAAACACAATAACCTATGTGCTGATTGCTTTCGTTGCCATTTCGCTTATAGTTTCTTCCATAATGATAGGAATAATCACTTATATCTCCGTTCTCGAAAGAACAAAGGAGATCGGTATTCTTCGCTCCATCGGTGCGTCCAAGAAGGACGTTTCAAGAGTTTTCAATGCCGAAACCTTCATTATCGGTCTTGCCTCCGGCGCGATGGGCATCGGCATTTCCTTGCTGATACTGCTCCCCGTAAACCTTATACTTAATTCGCTGACGGGCATTTCTTCGATAGCGGCTCTGCCTCCTGTCGGAGCGTTGATACTGATAGCTCTCAGCGTGCTTCTGACGGTTATTGCCGGACTGTTCCCCGCAAAAATCGCTTCAAAGAAAGACCCTGTAATCGCTCTGCGAACGGAATAAAATTAAAAAAGCGTTTCCTTTTGGAAACGCTTTTTTGATTGGAGCGGAAAAACCACCCCTTTATTGAAAATATGAAGTCTGCACAAACCAATAACTGAAGTTTCTTTTGCCTGCTTTTCTTTTCAAAGAAAAGCAGGTCAGAATTTATAATGTCCGTTTGTAAATTCGCCGGAGGAAAGCTCCTCGTCGGCCTTTTCATAAATATAGAGTTGTGCATCGAGCATATCCAGCTCACTGACTATGTATGCCTCTGTCGTCTGCGGAATGACAATCGCTCCGAATTCCTTTTTTCCGTGATGTGATGCGATTATGTGCGCAAGGTGCATTGTTGTCTGTTTGTCTGCGCCGAGTCTCTCCCCGCAGTCCTCAACCATTTTCGTTCCGAGATAGAGATGACCGAAAAGGTTGCCCTCCGCGGTATATTCTCCCGCGCCGAGCTCGCCCGCGGTCATTTCGCGGAGCTTGCCGATGTCATGAAGAATTATTCCCGCTTTTATCATTTCCCCGTCGGTATTTTCGTAAGCCCTGCAAGCCGACTCGGACGAAATGAGCATTCTGTACACATGATAAAGCAGTCCGCCGCGAATATTATGATGCATTTTCTGCGCCGCAGGCCATATCAGCAGTTTTTCCCTGTTCTCCTCATAAAGCGTCACCGCGATGTTGCGGAGCGACTCATTTTCAAAGGAGTTTACGGTATCCATTATAAAATCATACATTTCCTGCGCCGGTATCGGTGCCGATGCGATAAAATCCTCTTCGCGGACGCCGTCCGCATCGGTCGCCGCACGTATTCTGCTCGCCGTGAAGCTGAGCGCACCGTTGAACATTGCGCCGTCAACCGTCAGGCAAACGACGCTCCCCGTGCTATACGGAATATCGGAGCGTTTCGTATCCCACATTTTTGCCGGAAGCTCGCTTTTTCCATCACTTATTGTGATTATCACGAACGACGAGCCGTTTCTTGCTTCCTTCTGCGTTATTTCGCGGAGAAGTCCGAAAACGCTTGCGTGAGTCGTTTTTCCGTCAAGAAGGTCTTTTATAGTTGTCATAAATCTTTCCTTTCGCGGTTAAACCGAAAATATTTTTTCAAGAGGCTGACTTTCCCCACCCCACGAGTTGACCGCCGTAACCGATATTTTAATCTCCCCTTCGGGCAAGTCACAAAGATCGATTCTGCATTTCTTTGCCATATCGGCGGGATCTCCGTGACGGAAAAAGTCGCTTATCAGGGTCTTATTTATGAGCCTGTCGCCTTCGGCGTCGACGGTTATCCTGTAATGATGAACCATATCGTCGTCACCGGCGGCGTCAAAGCAGAGGAAATACGTTTTCTGACCTCTTTCGTCATTGCCTTTTTCAATTGAAATCTCAGCCGACCCGTCAAAATAAGGAGCGTTTGCCGCGTCTTTTCTGTCCTCGCGATAGCTGTCAAGCCCGCCGTCTATAATCCACGGAGATTTGATAATCCGATTGTTATAAAAGTCCATTCTCGTCACACGCACGTGCTGATTTGCGTCAACCTCGCAAAGAAGCCCCTGCGAAAAACGGTATGCACACTGCACGAGATGACCGCGCTCATACATATATCCGTTTCCGTCCGGACCGTGTTCAATCGCCATATATCTGACCGAGCCGCAGCCGACAGACGTGAATTTTTTCTGCATTATACTTCTCTCGTCATTCAACGGATAATGCAGATGTCCGCCGAATGTTATCACCTTGGGATATTTTGAAAGAACAGACGTGAGGTCTGCCGTGTCCCATTCGTCGCCGAGAAGACTTCCGTAGCACGTATCGTGTATCATCGGATGAGTGATAAAAAATATGTTCTTTTCCGGCTCCTCCTCCGTTATCTTTTCAAGAATATCGGAAAGCCACTTTTTTGCGTCATCTCCGTATCTTATCGGAGAAATGCTTATCGGCGTCATCGCTATTACGTGCTGACCCTTTATAACGGCGTGACGGTTTGCCCTCTGCGCCGCCTCAATATCCGTATCGAAAGCAAAATGCTCCGTGCCGAGACAATCATAAAAAAATTTCTCCGCCGCAAGCTGATTTTCATCACCCCAGAAAAGGTCGTGCCAGTTGCCGAGACAGTACACTATCGGAACTGTCGGCTGCATTTCGCTGTCATATATTTCCTTGAATTTCACAAGCTGATTTCCGTCACGCGAGTTTATGAGATCGCCGACGAAAAGCATTGCGTCGAGACCGTTTCCGGCTTTTTCACGAAGCTGACGCAGTGCCCTGCGGAATTTTTCCTCGGAGTCGTCCTCGCCGCACGTTATATGTACGTCGCTTATTGCGCCAAACGTGAATATTATATTTTTTTCATCAAAATCAGGTGTTCTTTTCATTTTTTCCTCATTAAAGTCCGCGCCCCGCAGTTGTCCGGCGGAGCGCGTTTTTCAGGTTATTTCGTTTTCTTCTTTCCGAGAACAAGTCCCGTGCCGATAACGGAGACAATCGCAAATGCCGCGCCCGCACCGATTGTCGAGCCGCAGCCCTTGCTTGCGGTTTCGCCGTTCGTTGTTGTCTCCGGTGTTGTGCTTTCCGGAGCGGTTGTAACAGTCGTTTCAACGCCGCCGGCGGTTGTCGTCGCGGGCGAAGAACCTTCCTCCCACTTTGCAAACAGTTCAAGCTCGCCGTACGTTGTCATCGTAAATTCCGGATCATAGGGCTTTGTAAACGCCGCGTCAAGATACCAGCCGCGGAAGGTGTAACCCGCTTTTTCCATATATGTCGATGAAAGCGCGTCGCCTATCTTCTTGCCGAAATTAACCTTTACCGTGTTGATTTTGTCCTTGTTTGTGAGATATTTGTGCAGTTTAAGCTCAAAATATGTCTTTTCCGCAGACTGACTTGCCGAGAAAACAAAGCCGACAACGGATTCGCTTTCCATGTTTTCGTTTGCGGCTATTACTTTGTAATAGTATTTTGTGCCGGCGTCAAGTCCGGTGAGGGTTGTCGTGAAATATGTTCCGTCTGCACTGAGAACGCCCTCGGCATACTTGCCGTTTTCAAGGGTCGGATTTGCATCCTTTGAAAAAATGACGCCATATTTCGTCAGCTTTTCGCCCTTGAGCGCAAGAACCGTGTTTTTGAGAACGACGTTGTCCGTTGCCTGACTCTGAGTAACCGTCATCGTGACGGGAGGAGCCTTTGCGGATTTTTCCGTCGTGATTTTAACCTTCATTTCCTGACCCGGCTCCGAAAGCGCTTCAATCTTTATATTGAAGTTCTTTGCGCCTGTCCAGTTTGCAGGATAGGAATTGAGCGAAGGCGAATTACCCGTAACGGATATATAGTTTATCGTGTTGCACACAGCCGTTGCGGGGTCGTCGCTTGCATAATAATAGGGATCGTTCGGGGTCTTTGTTGTCACTTTCCTGCCGTATCTGTCGTAGCCCTCTCTCCACAGCGAAACTATGCCGGGGTCGTGAGGCTTGCCGTTTGACGGAACGCAGGAATCTGCCTGACCGATGGAGAAAAACTTCCTGTTTATGCCCTCGTCTATATGCCAGACCATAATACCGCCTTTGCCGCCCTTTGTCAGGTTTCTTTCAAAACCCTCTTTCATCCTGACTTCGATAAGGAAGTATTCGTCCGGATCGGGAGTGTTCACTCTCAGAACCTTGTATTTTCCGGTAAGAGTCGAATAAAGGGTATATGTGCCGTCGGTAACGACTTCCTCCTCTGCCCATCCGATTTTGACTCTCTGATAAGGGTCGAGATAGGTGGGCGTTTTTCCGCCGCCGGAATGGTTTCCGCTGCACTGAAGCGAGAAATTATAAGGCTGAGGCCATGTATCGTCATTTCCGCCGCCTCTGTGATAGAGGTCTTCCGCGCCGAAATTATGCGCAAGTTCGTGCGTCGGAACGCCGATCGGCATAATGTTTCCGGGCTTATTGTATTCGCCGAGATTGCTGACACGCCCGCCCCCGTTTGACTTAATCAAAACATCGTCAAGCATAAGCATTACGGACTGCGACGTTCCGTGAACGGCGAAATATGATTTCGGCGATCCGGGGTGAAAATACTGCGCCGTGCTGGAACGGTCGGGGCCTGCATTGAGAATGAGAATTGCAAGCTCATCCTGGGTGCAGTATCCGTCGCCGTTCGTATCGTACGCGGAAAAATCAATATAGTCGTCCGTCGCACTGATTATCGCGCGGATAACCGCGTCCGCGTCTCCGCTTGCCGTCGGATGGGGTCTGTTAATGGTAACCGCGATAACGCCGTTCTGAGCCTTCTGGTTCGGCACGGGTTTTGTGAATTCCGCGGGGACAAAGGTCATTTTGCCCATTGTCATTTCCGTATAATAAGCCGCGACGGAGTTATTTTTACCGAAATACAGTTCCCAATGGTCATCGGGAGTGGTGAGTGCCCATTGCTCTCCGTAATAGTCTTTTGTCTTGTCCGAATAGAGCTTATCGGGCTGATTCGGGTCAAAATCGTTTATGCCGTTTCCGTTTGCGTCAAAACTTGCAATGATGACAAGGAGCGGAACCTTCTTTATTGAGTCGCTCCCCTTTTTATCGGCTGCAAGCAACGACGGCGCAATGCAGGCAAATGCCAGCATAAGCGTGAGCGCGCAGCAGATTATGCGAAAAATCTTTTTCATAACTGTTCCTTAAACCTGAATTTTTTTATAAATTTTATTTTGAAAGATTTGCAACAGCGTATTCGTAAATAGCGGCTGCCTGTTCGTTTGTAACGGCAGAGTCATACATGCCCGCTCTTACAAGCGTAAAGTCCGACGCCTGGAAATCATAAAGCGGAGGGGTTTTGGCAAGACGCGGATCTGCGCCGAAGCCGATCTGATTTGCAACCTTATCGTTCTGAATTACAACAAGATTTCCCGTGAGGGCAACAGAATTGCAAAGCTCGCCGTTTATATAAATTCTGAGCTGTCTTGCATTCTTATCGTAAACTCCGATAACGTGAACAAGCTCGCCGGCAGCCGTTGTCTTGTTTGAATAGCAGAAGCCGTATGCTCCGCCGAGACCTATGCAGAAATAGGGCTGATTGCCTTTTGCGTCCGCAATGCCGACGCCGCCGCGCTTGCCGGAGATGTTCTCCGTTGCGCACATAGCGGCAACAGCTTCCGTATTGTTGCGGTTGATATAGAATGCTTCAAATGAGAAATCTCTGTTGTAGAACTCCTGAGCGGAAGCAATCGTATTGCTGTTTACAAGCGAGCCCATTGCCACCTGGTCGTTGCCCATTATGTTGAGGGCATCAACTGTGTAGTTCTTGCCGGCATGATTTACGGTTGTCTTGCTTACCTTTGCGCCGTTTCCGAGGTCAAAGGTCATATTGCCCGCGGCATCTGTCATTTTGCCGTCCGCAAGGACAACGTCTATAACAGCCTTGACGCCTTCCGGAAGCTTTCCGCTTGCGTCTCCGGTTGTTGTCACGACGGGAGCCGTTGTGGTCGTGGTTGTTGTGGCTGCGGTGGTCGTTGTCGTCTCTGCGACAGTTGTGGTTGTTACATCTGCGGCAGTCGTTGTGGTTGTGGAAACGGGTTCACTCGCCTTGGGGGTGGTGGTTGTTTCCTTTTCGCCCGCGCAAGCTGCGAATGTAACCGTAAGAGCGCAGATAAGTAAAAGTGCCAGAATTTTTTTCATCGTTTGTTCCTCCGAATTTTTTATTATACTGCCGCATGGCGGTCAATATTTCGTCACTGTCTATTATACATATTTCGGGCGCAATAATCAAGAGCAAATGAATAAATTGCCTGCTACCGTATGTATTATCCGCACAAAAACCGCGTCAGTTTTTCAGCGAATGTATAGGAGCGGGTATTTTTCCGCCCCTGGAAATGAATTTTTCGGGACTTGCCGTGTTGACCTTCATTATCGGAGCGTCGCCCAGAAGCCCACCGAATGAAATCATATCGCCGACGTTCTTTCCTATCGCCGGAATGACGCGGACAGCCGTCGTCTTTCCGTTTATCATACCGATTGCCGCCTCGTCCGCTATCATCGCGGAGATGACCGCCGCACTCGTATCGCCGGGAACGGCTATCATATCAAGCCCGACGGAGCAGACCGCAGTCATCGCTTCCAGCTTTTCAATCGTCAGGCAACCGCTCTTCGCCGCTTCTATCATTCCCTCATCCTCGGAAACCGGAATGAACGCACCCGAAAGTCCGCCGACGGAGGACGATGCCATAACGCCGCCCTTTTTCACCGCATCATTGAGAAGCGCGAGCGCAGCGGTCGTTCCGCAGCATCCGCACGTTTCAAGTCCCATAGCTTCAAGCGTTCTCGCAACGGAATCGCCGATTGCAGGCGTCGGAGCAAGCGAGAGGTCTACAATTCCGAAAGGAATTCCGAGTCTGCGGCTCGCTTCCTTTGCCACAAGCTGCCCCACTCTCGTTATTTTGAACGCCGAGCGTTTGACCGTCTCCGAAATTTCGGTGATCGATGCGTCCGGCATAGCCTTTATCGCGGAACAGACAACACCCGGTCCCGAAACACCGACGTTTATAACGGATTCTCCCTCGCCGACACCGTGGAAGGCGCCTGCCATAAAGGGATTGTCATCAGGAGCGTTACAGAAAATGACGAGCTTTGCGCAAGCCATGCAGTTGTTGTCGGCTGTTTTTTCTGCGGCTTCTCTGACTATTCCTCCCATCATGCGAACGGCGTCCATATTTATTCCCGCCTTCGTCGATCCGACGTTGACGGACGAGCAGACGATTTCGGTCTCAGTAAGAGCGTCGGGAATCGAGCGGAGAAAACGCTTGTCGCCGTCTGTTGTGCCCTTCTGGACGAGCGCGCTGTATCCGCCGATGAAGTTTATTCCGACAGCGTGCGCCGCTCTGTCCATTGCCTTTGCCGCAAGGACGAAGTCCTCGCTCTTTGTGAGCGAAGCGCCCGCAATTGCAATGGGTGTTACGGAAACGCGCTTGTTTATAATCGGAATTCCGTATGTCTTTTCAATCTCGTTGCAAACGGGAACGAGTCTTTCCGCCGTTTTCGTTATCTTATCGTAAATCTTATCCGCAAACACTTTTCCGTCGGACGACGCACAACCGAGAAGCGAAACGCCGATTGTAACCGTGCGTATATCGAGATGGTCGTGCTCTATCATTTTCAGCGTTTCCGCAATATCGTTTCTTTCAATCATTTCAGAAAACCTCCGTCCGACTTAAATGCGGTGCATTGAATTGAATATATCCTCGTGCATAACCTTTATCACGAGTCCGTTTTCTCCGCCGAGATGCTCCATACTGTCGACAAAGTCCGGAAACGGAACGGAAATTCCGTCTGTCTCAACAAGAAGTATCATTGCAAAATATCCGCTCATAACCGTCTGCGAAATGTCCGCTATGTTTGCGCCGAGCTCGACGCACTTTGCCGAAACCTTTGCAACTATTCCCTTTGAATCCTTGCCCGTGACTATAATAACTGCGTTCATTGCCTTTTACCTGCCTTTGCATTATTTGATGTCGACCGAAAGCGTTTCGCCGTCGGAATCGACTGTGATTTTTTTGTATCCGTTTGCATATCCCGATATCAGCTTTTCCGCTGCGGGATCTTCAACGTTTCTCGTTATAAATCTGCGCATATTTCTTGCGCCGAACTTGACTGAATATGATTTTTTCGCGATATATTCAAGCGCCGCGTCTGTCCACGAAAGTTCGAGTCCGTGTTCGGAAACAGCCTTTTTGAGGTCGCCGAGCATTATCGC
>JAHAZT010000044.1 GCA_018383975.1 Eubacteriales bacterium
GAAAGCATCATTCGGATTTGTCCCAGTAGGGATAATCCGTAAATACAAATCTTCCCTCTGCATTTTTGCCGACCGGCAAGCTGACGTAAATAACGTCCTCCGCGGACGGCATTCTTACAGCCATCACAACGGTAAATTTTCCGTTGCCTTCGTCCCATACGCTGTCAACATAGCTGTTGCGGGAGACCTCCCCCTTGCTTTTCTTGCACAGAACGTATACGCTGCCCCTGTATTCGATAAGACTTTTTTCCGCGACGGCGTGTTTCAGCGTCCTTTCGGTAAATTCCTCAGAAAAAACCTTCAGAAATTTGCGGCGCACATCCTCGATCGTGTCCGTATAGGTGTATGACGGGAACATCTGTATATATTGCCGGCGCTTCAGCGTTATGGGCTTTGAGCCGCCGGGATAGTCGCCCGCAAAGTTGAGCGAGAGCCAGAGACTCCGCGCCGAGTCCGCCAGCGTCATCGCCTCGGACATATACAGCGTCATCCCGTCCTCGGCACAGAACTTGTATCCGTTTACGCCTCTGATGCTTTTGATTATGGCAGCCCTGTCGTCATTATAGCTTTCAAGGAGCGCAAGCACCTCCCCGGAAACTCTGTTTGCATACGACGCGATTGAATCGTGGTCGCGCGCGGTGATAAATCTGACGTCATCTCCAAAAACAAGTCGCCCGACCTCTTCCCTTCCTCTGTACGACGGCGAAGAATAGCCGCAGCTGTCGTTATCAATTATAAAAAACGTAAGCTCGCAGCCGTCGTTGCGGTCGACGGAAAACGTCACAAAGCCTTCCGAAAAGCCCGCCGTAACCCTGCCCACCCAGCTTTCCGGCAGAGTGACGGCATATGTTCCTTCCGTAAATTCGGTATCGCTTATTTTTTCCGATGTCATCAGTCGGTGGAGAGCCTTTGCAAATTCGTGATAGTTTTTCGGGAAATTATTTGTTCCGGAGGCGCTGATTTTCGTTCCGTCCGCCAAAACCGCTTCAAAGCTCATAGAGCTTCCGTCAAGGGTGCCGGAGGGATTTGAGCCGCAAAACCCTGCCCACTTTTGAATCCGGCAGGCTTCAAAAAGGTCGTTCAGCCTGCAAAGCACGTCCTCTCCTCCGTCGATTTTGCGTATGACGTTGCGGCTTTCGGCATAGCCGTCTCCGTCCCACGAATCCGTGCCGATATAATATTCCAGATGAATTCCGTCTGCCGTTCTGTATCCCGTGTACGTGTGCGTCTGTGCCGACATACCTCTTTCGCTCAGACAGAAGCTTATGATTTCCATATGATTTCCTCCGTTTTGTAAATGACAGAAATATCGCAAAACGCTTTTTCTCTTTCCGAAAAGAACCGGAAGCGTTCCTGTTCTCTTCGGAAAAAGGCTTGCCGCGGCAAGCCTTTTGCGTGTATGCGGTTACATTATCGGAAAGCCGAGATTGTATGCGCCGCAGGCATACAGCCTGCCGTCCTTGAACCATACGTTCAGAACGCTTGCATCGCTTTCGGCGGCATACCACGAATAAATCCGTATGTCCCATTCGGCGTCATAACGGTATTCCGAAGGGTCGACCCCTATATGCGCAACGACGTCCTCATAAGTGAGATTTTCCTGATCGGAGCCCGCAAAAAAGTTCAGAGCGCCGAAATAATCCTTCAATGTCTCCGCAAGAATCGCCGTTCCGGCACGCTTTTCGCTCATAGCCTGCGGCTCTGTTGATTTCATATCAATATTATACGGGTTTTCCGTATTCATAGGTATCCCACCCCTTCAATCCGATATTCCGTGTCGGCGGAACGCCCGCAGCGTCCTTTTTTGCGGTCTGCTCCGCCGACGTATTTTTTCCTGTTATGCTCTTTCCAAAATTATCATTCCGTGACTGTATTTAAGGCAGCCTCCGTCAATTACGGGAATTTCGATGAACGGGTCAACCTTCTCGCCCAGAACCTCGCCCTCGATTTTTGTGTCGTAGAAGAACTTTCCGTCCCTCTCCTCCCACTGTGTCGAGTCGATAACGGCATAGCCGTCGTCACGAACGTCAACTCCGTGCTTTGCCGCCTCCGCCTTCATTTCCTCCGGCACGAACATGAGCGTGTTGAGCGCGCCGTCATCGGCAAACTCCGTGCGCCACTGCATCATTGCAGCCATTTCTTCAAACATTTCGTCCTCCGGCGGATTGTCGGGAGTGAACACCTTTTCTCCGTCCGGAGTCGGCACGTGAACTTCTTTTACTTTCCAGATTCCGCGAATATCCATTCTTCTGCGCCTCCTTAAATTATGCCCACGGGTCTGCGGACTTGGGTGTGCGGACGCCTGTCAGCAGGTACTGCTCCCAGAGGAACCACTTGCCGTCGGAGCCGCGCTGACGCATCTTGATGGGACGGGGGTCGTCTGCGCCGCCGCAGGGGATGAACAGCTTCATATAGCCCTGCTCCTCGCCCGATACGTGATTGCTTTCGATAACAATTGTATAAGGCTCTGTGGGAGTATAGTTATTGTCGGGCGTAGAGCCGACGAAGTAAGTGAACGGCAGATATGTCTTTCCGTCACGGAAGCGGTCGTTGAGGAAGGAAATTTCCTGACCGTTGAGAGGACGGGGACCGCGCAGCCAGTTCAGCATCTCCGTGCCGATGTTCTTGTCTGCCGCGTAAGCGCAGAGTGCGAGAACCGTAAGAGCCGCCGTCTTGAAGGGAGTGTCAAGGCTTGCCTCGGGCAGAGCCTGCATTTCGGCAAGGCTTTCCGGGAGAGCCGCGAACGTGAATGTCTCTCTCTTGTTTCCTACCGATCTTGCCGCGGTTGCTACCGCCTGCTGTGTTTTGCTTTTCAGTTTGTCAAAAATGCCCATTTCGTTAACCTCCAGAATATATTTTGGTCAGCTCCGTGCCGTCGGTATTTTTCCCGACGGCACGTCACCGCCTGTTTACTTATTCAGCGTCGCCGGCGTTTCCGGAATTTCCGGTTCCGCCGTCGCCCGTGATTTTCTTTTTGTTTTTAATGATGAAATACGTTCCCGCTCCCGCGCCTGCAAGAACAACAACGGTAATTACCGTCGGAAGTATCCATGCGTTCTTCTTTGCGGGCTTTTCGGGTGTGTCGGGTTTGGTTGTGACCTTCGGGTCATCCGTTACGGCGGGAGTCTTTCCCGTGCTCGGAATTACGGTGCTTTCATTGCGTCTTCTTCCGCAGACGGAGCATTCCTCATGCTTGATTCCGTCCTCGGTTTCGGTTGCGGGTTTGTCTGTCTTCCATACGAAGGTATGCTCCGCTTTGTTCAGATTTTCGGAGCAGGTCTTGTCTTTGCAGGCGTTCCAGTGATACGTTTCGTCAAAGAACCATTTTTCCGTGTTCGCCTCGTGCTTGTGCGGTGTCTCGGACTCCTTGTATTCAGCCTCGAGTTTTATGTCGCCCGCAGGCATTACAAATACCACGGTTGCCGCAGAGGCGTCGTCAAGAGTGATGCCCTCTGCCTTCCATCCGGCGAATGCCTTTCCTGCCGGAGCGGGATCGGCTTTTACTGTCACGTTCTCACCGGCAACGATTCTTGTCACCGTGTTTCCGGCGAAGTCAACCGCCTTGCCGCCGACAATGTTTATCGCATAGTCGACAAGCGCAGGCTCGGTTTCCGTTCTCATTGTCTTGCCGCATTCGTAGCATTCGGTGTGCTTTTTGCCCTCAACTCCGACTTCCGCGTCAACATCGGTTATCCACGGTCCCTCGTTGTGCTCGCCGTATGCCTTGTTTCCGCAGACGGAGCATTCATGATAATGCTTTCCGGCGGCGTCATCGTTTGTCCAGATGCCGAAGGTATGCTCCTCCGCTTCCGTTTCTCCGCAGAAGCAGGCTCTCTGATGGTTGCTTTCGGATATCTTGGACGGAGTCCATTCGCCGAATTTGTGTGCGTCGACGGATACCGCGCAGAATTCGACAAGCGATGAATCGTCGTTTGCCTTTGCGTATATTCTTGCGTTTCCGATGCCGACAGCCGTTATCAGGCCGGTGTTTTCATCAACCTTTACAACATCGGGGTTGTTGCTGGTGAATTTTATCGTATATGTTCCGGCAGCGTCGGCAGGCATGATTGCCGCATTGAGCTTTGCGACATTTCCGACGTGCAACGCGAGCGACTTTTCGTTCAGCGATACGCCCGTCGCCTTTATGACGGGCTTTTCATTGACCGTCAGGAAGAATGACGTGCTGTATCCGGCGGAAGGCTTTTCTCCGCTCTTGAGAACGCAGAGTACAATCTGCACGGGCTCGCCGTCCTTTGTCTTTTGCTTTGCTGTCAGCTTGCCGTTTTCGATCTTGACATACTCGTTTTCGTAGTCATAAATATATGTGGTATAGCCGAGTTTGTCCTTGACCTTCTTTCCGACGCCCCATTTGGCAGAGTATCCCTTTGCGTCAGCCGGAACAAGATCCGGAAGATCTTTCGGAAGGTCAAAGGTATCGCCCACGTCGAGCGTAATATCCGCATAGGACGGAGTATAGCTCAGCTGCGGTCTTGACGATCCCATGTCATCGGGAGTATAAACAACGACCTGTGCGCCGCCGTAAGTGTTCTGCATGGGACCGGACGGTCCGGCATAGTACATTGCGAAGCTTCCGTAGCCCACCTTTTTACCCTTGATGGTTATCATCGCAAAGCCCTTCAGATTGGAAACCGGCTTTGACGGGGAGACGATTTCAAAGAACTGTTCGTCGTATGATGACGGTGATTTTACGGTGAAAGTGTTGCAGTCGTTTGCCGTTGAGGGATTCAGCTTCACCAAAAAAGTCCTTGTTTCACCGGGCTTTATGAATATGGTGCCGTTATTGGTTCCTTGAATGGTTATGCCGCCCAGCCTTACGATATCGTCAATCAGCAGCATCTGCGATTTTATTATAAAGCCGGCGCGTTTCGTATCCGTTTCGGCATAGCGATAATAGAAATAGATCCTGTCGCCCGTGTAATATCCGCTTCCGGTTGACGACGTCAGCTTCTGGCTCCAGTCAATCTGCGACAAATTTTTATACTCTGTCTTGCTGACAAAATAATCAAACTTTGATCTGTCAAAGTTCAATATTTTGAAGCCGTCGTAGAAGTTTTTGGACTTGGTTGCAACAACGTCTATTATCGGCGGTTCGGAGGGGTTATACGCCTTTTCCACAAGGATTTCCTTGCCGAAGACCGTTCCGTAATATTTGCCTTCCGGCTTGCCTCTGGCAATCATATAGACGTATTTGCCGACGTATTCCGGTTTGTCGAGCTTAATGCTGAGTCCGGTTTCTCCCTTGATGAGAACATCGTTTTTAGTGTCTTTATCAACGCATCGCCAGATGATTTCAACTCCGTCAAGGTCGCTCATGTTCGGCAGGCTTGCCTTGAGATAGCTGCCTAAACTCACCGCGCCTTTGTCATACTGGACAGGGCCCGCAATCTGCTTTCCTTCTTCAAGGACAAGAGCCGTCACCTCTTTGAAATTCGCACCCGACCGCCATACAATCAGACTTCCGGGATTCCGGTATCTCCATTCAAAATGAAGCGTATACGTTCCCGTTTCGGCTATCTTCAACTTACCGCTGTTGAAGTCGGAATTCCAGATCATCTTTTCTCCCTCGTAAACCTCAACGGTTTTTGACTGTACAAGGCGTCCTTCTTTTTCAAGCTTAAGGAACCATTCCGGCAGCTCCTGTTCGATATCTATATCATAAGATTTGCCGGCATAAAGCGCGGTCATTCCGTTGCTGTCAATGGTGGCTCCGTTAATCTTCACTGTCATATAATCACTTGACCGTATTGAACCAAGTCGTGAAAACTTCAGCTTATACCGGGTTTCATCCCTTGATTTTGAGGAATAGTAATCGTCGATGTTCCATTCTTTCGGCAGACTGTTCGGCAATTTGTTGTATACCGTCAGTTCGGTCCATATGGTTCTTGCACTCTTGCTTTCATCCGTGCCGAAGTCGCCCCAGAGATTGTGCTTCTGGAATTCAAAATTCAGATATCTCGCATTGATGAGATGGAACCTCTGTTCATCGCGCACCTTCACGTTCCACACATATGCGATGTTTTTCGTGTTCCGGACGTCGATTGAAATGGCTCCCAGCGTGTCGATTGTCAGCTCGCTTGTCAGAATGACAAAGGAAAC
>JAHAZT010000050.1 GCA_018383975.1 Eubacteriales bacterium
ATAAAAAATTCTTCGGTTCTGATTATATAGAAAATGATTACATATTTAAACACGAGAACGGAGAACCTTACCGTCCTGATACAATCACCAGGAGTTTTCAGAGAGCATTAAAAAATGCAGGACTGCCAATAATGAGATTCCACGATTTAAGACACAGCACGGCCTCAATTCTATTCGATAAAGGGTGGGATATAGGTGAAGTAAGAGAATGGCTTCGTCAAGCAGATATAGACACAACAGCCAACATATACACCCACGTTCGCCAATCAAGAACAATCGCTCTTGGCGAAAATCTTGATAAAACATTCACTCTCAACAAGTAGTTAGTAAACTAAAAAAGATTTGGGGATATCACACAAAGATATCCCCTTAATCATATATAAACACAATTGAAAACCAATGAATACAATTTGAGTTGGTTATCACTTTGGTTATCACTTTCTAACAAGTACCAACAAAAACAAAAGAAAAAAGCCCAAAAACATAGGTTTTTCGGGCTTTTTATGGTCTGAGTGACTGGACTTGAACCAGCGGCCTCTACCACCCCAAGGTAGCGCGCTCCCAACTGCGCCACACCCAGATACGAATTTGATTTTCTCGTTGCGCAAAGCGAATTATATCACAAAAAGGGGATTAAGTCAATATAAAAAGCAAAAAAAGTTTACGGAAACGGCTAAAAAATAGCCGTTTCCGTTGTTTTTGAAAAAAATCAGATAATCTTCGATTATTTGATTTCAACTGTTGCGCCGGCAGCTGTGAGAGCTTCTTTGATCTTTTCAGCTTCGTCCTTAGCAACTGCTTCTTTGATTGCCTTAGGAGCGCTTTCAACAAGCTCTTTAGCTTCCTTGAGTCCGAGACCTGTGATCTCACGAACTGCCTTGATAACGTCGAGCTTCTTGTCGCCAAAGGAAGCGAGAACTACGTCAAATTCTGTCTTTTCTTCAGCTGCAGGAGCTGCTGCGCCGCCGACTGCAACTGCTGCAACGGGAGCTGCGGATACGCCGAATTCCTCTTCAAGAGCCTTAACAAGGTCTGCTACTTCGAGGATTGTAAGTGTTTTTATCTCATCGATAATTGCTGTGATCTTTTCAGATGCCATAATAATTTTCCTCCGATTAAATTTTTTTGAAATTTGTTTTTTTAATTTTGATTAGAGTTTACGCTGCTGTCTCTTCGTTCTGCTTATCAACATAAGCCTGAAGAACATAAGCAAGACCATAAAGCGAGGACTGCAAACTGCCGAGCATCTTTGCGATGAGCTGCTCCTTTGAGGGCAGAGCGGCAAGCTCTTCAACTCCTGCTTTGTCAAGAGTTTCGCCGTCAACAAAGCCTGCTTTGATTTCAAAGGTATCGACCTTGTCAGCGTACTTTTTGAGAATTTTAGCTGCCGCAACGGGATCGCTGTCACATGTTGCAACTGCTGTCATTCCTTCGAGAGTTTCCGTGAGCTTATCAAAACCGACAGCTTCACAGGCTCTCTTTGTAAGTGTGTTCTTAATTACGGAATATTCGACGCCGGCTTTTCTGAGTTCGGCACGAAGCGCGGTATCGTTTTCAACGGTAATACCCTGATAACTGACGATAACACCCGCAACCGCATTTTTCATTCTTTCGGTAAGATCCGAAACAATTTTCTTCTTGGTTTCAAGAACGCTTGCACTTGGCATAAATTATTTCACTCCTTTCGGTATAAGTAAAATAAGCTAAGCTTTTTCACTGAAAACGTGAATAAAAAAATCTTTTCCGCTATCCAAAGAAAACGGAAAAGACATAAAAAAGCATTTTATAATCTTTCCTCGGCAGGGAAGCTCAGCTTTTACAAAACCTGCTGTCTTAGGATCGCCCGATTATGATATCATATTTATAAAATTTTGTCAAGGCTTTTTTGTATTTTTTACGGAAATTTCGCCGGAAGAGAGAACGTCAACTCCGCCGCAGGCGAAACGCACGAAAAGCGAGCCGTCCGGCAGAAGTTTTTCCGCTGTGCCGGTAAAACTTTTGCCATTTTTTTCATACGTCACTTCTTTTCCGAGCGTATAACTATATTCCGAGCAATAGTCTGTTATGCTCTTTGCCGGTTCGTTTACGGCGAGGCGGAGCCCGACTATGATTTCCGACGCAAGAATGTTCAGGTCTATATCCGAACAAAGGGCGGCGGCGGTCTGACGCAAGTCGTCGGGAAAGCTGACTTCTTTAACGTTTATTCCTATGCCGACGACGTATGCGTCCCCTGTGCGCAGAGCGAGTATTCCGCAGACCTTTTTATCGCCGAGGTACAGATCGTTTACCCATTTTATCAGCACCGGCGCACAGGCAGCCGCGCGGACAGCGCGGCATACCGCCGCCGCCGCCGCACTTGTGATAAGCTCCGCCGGAACGGAAGCGTCGCGGATAATAATGCTCAGATAAAGCCCTCCGTCGTAACAGAAAAAAGTGCGATTTCCTCTGCCGTGACCGCCGGTCTGCATTTTCGCGATATACACTGTGCCGTCCGGAGCATTTTCGAGCGCCGCTTTTTTTGCAAGATCGTTTGTCGACTCCGTCGTTTCAAGCGCGATGACGGTTGCACCGGTCAGCCTTTCAATATATGATTTATCGGGATAACTCATAATTATTTACCCACACAGAATTTTGAAAAAATATCGTCAACTATTTCAATGCCGACGCGCATACCGTCAAGCTCACCGAGCGCACCCATTGCGCTTTCAAGCTCTGTTCCCGCAATTTCCGTTCCGAAAATATCAAGGGCGGAAAGTGCGTCGGATACGTTTTCATAAGCCTGACAGACTTTCGCATATTGACGTGCATTCGTAATTATTGCATTTTCGCCGGTGCCTATGCTTCCTCCGATGAAGAGGGCATTTATTACGTCTGCGATTTTTTCGCGCGAGGAATTGTCTTTTGCGGAAATTATGACAGTTTCGTCAAAGGCGTCGGTCAGTTCATTCTCCGAAACTGCCGTGCCGAGGTCGGTTTTGTTGAGCACGGCAAGGGTAACCGCGCCGGAGGCGTGTTGACCTTTTACGGCGGAAATTACACGTATGTCGTCTTCGTCGAGCGGCTTTGACGCGTCGAAAACGGCGATTATAAGCTCCGCTCCGTCCAGCTTTTCAAGCGCACGGTCAACCCCGACAGCTTCTATTTTGTCGTCTGTATCGCGTATGCCGGCGGTATCGGAAATCAGAAGTGTTGCATCGCCGCAGGTAACCTGCTCCGTTATAATATCACGCGTTGTGCCTGCGATATCGGTCACAATTGCACGTTCCGCCTCACAAAGAAGATTGAGAAGAGTCGATTTGCCCGTGTTCGGCTTGCCGCAGAGCACGGTCTGTATTCCTTCGACAACGGCATGTCCCGCCTTGTAGGAGTTTTTCAGCGCTTCCAGCTTTGCTTTTACGTTAACTATTGCCATCCGCATTTCGTCGGGAGAAACAGGGGAAAGCCCCTCGTCCGGAAAATCCGTCTCCGCATAGACGGCGGAAAGCGCGGTTTTTATGTCGGTATATATTTCGTCAATGCCTTTTGCAAGCCTGCCGTCGACGTTTGACCTTGAAAGTCGGAGCGCGGCGCGACTTTTTGCGCTTATCACCTCGCCTATTGCCTCAGCCTGCGAAAGCGACAGCTTTCCCGCGGAAAATGCGCGGCGGGTAAATTCTCCGGGACCTGCGGGAGCGGCTCCGCATTCCAGTGCGCGGGAAAGCACGTCGCCGGACACGATAATTCCTCCGTGACAGCTTATTTCGACAGTGTCCTCGCCCGTAAATGATTTCGGGGCGCGGAAAACCGTCACAACGGCGGTATCTATGACATTGCCGTTTTCATCTGTCACGCGGCAGGGAAGAGCGGTGTTCGCTTCCATATCAGACACGGATTTTTTTCCGGAGGGTATGACGAATCTGTCCGCTATCGCGAGCGAGTCTTTTCCGGATATGCGTATCACGGCAATGCCGCCGCTGCCCTTCGGAGTTGATATTGCGGCGATCGATGAAGAAAACATAGAATACATAAGTCTCTCCTATTTTGAAAACGAGGCGGATATTCCGCCTCGTTTTTACTTGTTATGACTGTGGATTGTTGCTTGAAAATTCTTTCAGCTTTGCAAAATAAGCGTCGAGATCCTTTGCCTTTTCGATTTTTCTGGGCTGGGGACGGGGCTTGTCAGCCGGACGCTTGTAGACCGGTCTTTCCTCGTCACGCGGAGCGGACGAACGCTCGGAGGAGGACTTTCTGCCGCCTCTGCCGCCTCTTTTGCCACCGCTTCTGCGGTCTCTTCTTTCGGTATCCTTGGGAGCGGGGAATTTTGCCGCATTTTCTTCTGTCGGCTTTTCCGCGCCTTCGGGATAAACAACAACGCGTCTGTTTCCCTCTGCTCCGACGGAATTCGTCGAAACACCGGCAATGCCCTGAACCTGCGCATGAATAATTCTGCGCTCGTATGCGTTCATAGGCTCAAGAGTGACGCTTCTGCCGGTCTTTTTGACCTTGTTTGCCATTCTGTCCGCAAGGGCGCGAAGCGTCTGCTCTCTTTTCTCTCTGTAATTTTCAATATCGACCGAAATGCGCGTGTATTTGCGCTCGTCTGTTTCTTTTTTGTTTGCCGCAAGGTTGACAAGATACTGGAATGCGTCAAGCGTGTCGCCGTGATGACCGATAAGCACTCCGGCGTCCGTTCCCGTGATTTCCATAAGGGCTTCGCCGCTTCCGTCATCATGAATTATAACGTCTGCGTCAAGGCAGAGGTCTTTTATAAGCGTCTGAGCAAAGCTTCTTGCCGCTTCAAGCGGCTTGAACACGTATATTACTTTTACCGTTGCGGGAATACTGCCCATGCCGAGAAAGCCCTTTTTCGGCTCCTCGATGACTTCATAGACAACGCCGCTCTCGTCTGTTCCGAGTTGTTCGGCGCCGCTGCGGACAGCTTCCTCAACGGTTTTTGCCTGAACCGTTACTTCTTTTTTCATTTTGTGATACTGTTCCTTTTTATAAATGAGTGATTTGATTATTCGTATTTGCTTTTGTTCTTCTTTTCTTTCTTCTTGTCCGAGCCGCTTTCCTTGGGTTTTGCGGGCTCTATAACGGACGGACGACTTTCGAGGTCATCATCGTCATCGTCGTCATCGCCGGGAACGGAGGCTTCATCCTCGTCATCGAAGTCTTCAAGGTAAGGAGAGCGGGCAGAGCTGATATCCTCGTCAGTCTCTTTTTCATAGACGCCCTTGCCCTTGAGCTCGGCGATTGCCGCCTTTACGTCTTCTTCCGTGTAAACGGGAAGCGGCATGGCCTTATAAAGAATGAACTGCTGGAGTACACCGAGAACCGTATTGAAAATCCAGTAAAGACCGAGAGCCGCAGGAGCGATGAACGCAATCCAGAGCGACATGAGCGGTCCGAACCACTCCATCATTTTCATTGTGGGGTTTGCCTGCTGACTCTGCTGCATGGGCTGATATGTGAATTTCTTTGTCAGCTTTGTGGAAGCAAAGGACGTTCCGAAGTTGAGCAGGGGAATGATGAAGAGCATAAATCCGGCAAAGGATTTGAATGCCGTTTTGAAGCTCGGTACGTCGGCAAGGAAGTTCGTCATTCCGAAAAGGTCGAAATTGGGAAGTCCTTTTTCAATTGCCGCGCCGAAGCCCGTCATAAGAGTTGCGGCGTTTGCCTGATAGTCTGCCGAGCCTTCAATAAATGTCTTGAAGTTGGCTGTAAATGACGTGAGCGTATCGCCGCTGAGCTTTGAAAGCTCGCCGAGAAGGGAAATTTCCGTATATCTTCCCATCGCGAGTCCGAGACCGCCGCTTTCCGTGCTTGCCGTTGAAAAATCGGTCAACGCTTTTACGAGCGACGCATCCATTCCGACAACGTGACGGAGAGGATAAATAATTACCTGATAGAGCAGCATTATTATAACAAGCTGGACGAGCATGGGAAGACAGCCGCCTGCGGGGTTATAACCCTCGGCCTGATACATTTCCATTATCTCCTGCTGCATTTTCTGCTGAGTTTTCTGGTCGTTTCTGCCCTTATATTTTCTTCTTATGGCTTCTTCCTTGGGCTTCATTTTAGCCTGACGGACGGCATTTTTCTGCTGTTTGATACCGAACGGCAGAAGAATGATTTTTATCATCAGCGCGAAAAGGAGAAGACCGAGAAAGTAACTTCCGCCGCAGATATTAGAGAAAAAACCGAGTATCGTTCCAAAAAATTTATACATTAAAAATTCTCCTCCGATTTAGACTGCTTTTTCGGGTTTTTGTTTTTTCGTTTTCTTTTTGGTACGGGGTCATATCCGCCGCGACCGAAGGGATTGCAACGGATAATACGCCAAACGGTAAGCCCCAGACCGCATATAAAACCCCATTCGCGGAACGCCTCGATTGCGTATTGCGAACAGGTCGGCGAAAAACGGCAGCACGGCGGTTTGAGCGGGGAGATAAATTTTTGATAGAGCTTCACGAAAAATATGCCGATATATCTCATGTCTGCTCACCGCTGCAAATCATTTTCAGCTTTCCGAAGGCATAGAGCAGGTCATCGTAAATATCGGTTGATTTTACGTCGACTGCCGATTGCTTTGCCGCTATAACGACAAGAAAGCCCTTTTTGATTTCGTTTTCCGTTTCAAGACGACGGTACGCGGCGCGGATTATGCGCTTTACGCGCGACCGTACAACCGCTCCTCCGAGTTTTTTTGAAACCGCCAGTCCGACGCGGTTCATCTTTTTTTTGAGCGGGTTTGCGCGGGCGAGCCGCGCGGCGTGGTAGTCGGTCAATACATATACCACGATATGTCTGCCGAAGGCCTTCTGGCCCTTGACATATACCTTTTTGTAAAGGTGATTTTCGGAAATTGCCGTGATTTTCACATAAACCTCCGATACGACAAGCGGAGAGTGTCCGCTAAAAAATTAAAGCCTATGTCAAGCCACAGGCTTTTTGTTGATTTACAGATCAATATGAAAGGCGGGCTCTGCCTTTAGCGCGTCTTCTCTTGAGTACCTTGCGGCCGTTGGCTGTACGCATTCTCTTGCGGAAGCCGTGCTCCTTTTCTCTCTGTATTTTCTTGGGCTGATAAGTTCTGAGCATTATATTGCACCTCCTCTGCGGAAATTATAGCGGCAATCTTCCTGCATAGGCATATTGCCACAATTACAAACCTCATTATACACGCAAAAGCGGTGTTTTGTCAATAGTTATTTGCAGTTTTTTATGTTTTTTACGTAACAGACGCAAAGGCAGGTGAATATCATAAAAATGAAAATATCGCAAAGGAGGACAAAATGGCGATAAAAATATTCATAGATCAGGGACATAACCCCGAAAATCCGAATGCGGGCGCGGAGGGCAACGGCTATCGCGAGCAGGACCTCGTTTACGAAATCGGCGTCCGTCTTGCGGCGCTTCTGAATTCAAA
>JAHAZT010000022.1 GCA_018383975.1 Eubacteriales bacterium
GAGCTTCTCCATCCGTTTATGCCGTTCATAACGGAAACCATCTGGCAGCAGCTCCCGCACGAAGGCGAAAGCATTGTGATAACAAGCTATCCGAAGGCGGAAAACATCCCCACCTTCGCTTCCGACGCCGAAAGCATGGAGCTGATTATCTCCGCCGTTAAGGCTGTCAGAGCACGCCGCGCGGAAATGAACGTTCCGCCCGCCAGAAAAGCAAAAATGATAATCGTATCGGACGAAAAAAGCGTTTTCAACTCCTCCGCTTCCGCCTTTTTTGAAAAGCTCGCGCAGGCGTCCGGCGTAGAATACGCGGACGACTTCCACGACGATACGGCGATTGCGATAGTCTCCGAAAAGGCGAAAATCTTCATTCCTCTTGCGGAAATGGTTGATATAGAAGCGGAAATCGCACGTCTTTCCGCAGAGGAAAAGAAGTTTGAAAGCGAAATTGCCCGCATAGACGCAAAACTCTCAAACGAAGGGTTTGTTGCAAAAGCACCTGCGGCTGTTGTCGATGCGGAGCGCGCAAAACGCAGAAGCTATGAAGAAAAGCTGGCTTCTGTCAGGGCTTCAATTGAAAAATATAAGAATTAAGTGAGAAATAATCTTTATATATCCGACAAATTTACGGAAACATGCTTAAAAATACTTTTGAAGGGCGGTTATACAAATGAAAAAACTTTCTGCACTCCTTATTGCATTCTGCCTTATTGCAGCATTGATCTGCTCGTGCTCGAGCGGACCCAAATCGGACGGTGTGACGGACAGCAGCGGCTCCGGAGGACATTATGATGAAATCGGCTCCGACCCTCCGAAGCAGGACGGGGCAAAAGATCCTTCGTCTCCGGAACAGAAGCTCATCAAAAAATATCGCATAACCCTCGAATCGACCGAATATGACAAGACAAGATCCGAAATATCGGCTCTTGTTGAAGCTTACGGCGGATATTTCTCCTCTTCAAGCGAAAACAGCGGACGCACTTATAAAAAAGGGCGTTCTTCACGCTACGGAGAGTTCACAATCCGCATTCCCGCCGAAAAGCTCGATAAGTTCATTTCCGAGCTCGGCGAAAAAGGCAATGTTGTCTCCTCCAATCTCACAACAGACGATGTGACGGAATCTTATTATTCATATCAGTCCCGCCTTGACGCGCTTGCGCTTCAGGAACAGAGAATCCTCGATATGATGGAAAAAGCGGATTCCCTCGATTATCTGATAAAACTGGAAGACAAACTGTCACAGATACGCTCGGAAATAAACGAGCTCAATTATCGGCTGAAATATTATGATAAATCGGTCAACTATTCGTATGTCACGGTGAACCTCCGTGAGGTCATTGAATATACGGAGGAGCCCGAAAACACTTTCGTTTCCCGTCTCGGCAATGCCCTGAAAAACACATTTGTTGTGTTCGGTACGGTGCTCGGAGAAATTCTGATAATAGCTGTATGGATTCTTCCCTTCGCGCTCTCGTCGGGAGCCGTCGCGATTATCACAGTTCTCGCCGTTAAACACGGACAAAAGAAAAAACGCTCCGCCAAAACCGATGACACGGAACAGAAATAAACCAGAAAAATGACTCGCACAAGCGGGTCATTTTTTTATTTTCCGAAAATAATATTTATTTTTTTCGACACCTTGCTTTGACAAAATCCGCGCGCCCGAAATGCTATCATTATCAAAAAGACAGGCTTTGACCGAAAGGAGCTTTTAATGGAAAATCTTATACTTGATTTTTCCGGCGACACGCTTACCGCCGTTCTGATGGGAGATATGGATCATCACGGCGTTGCCGGTGTCAGGACGCAGATAGACGACGCAATGTTTCGCCTTATGCCGAAAATCCTCTGCATTGAGCTTTCCGGAGTTGAATTTATGGACAGTTCCGGACTAGGACTTATACTCGGCAGATATCAGAAGGCAAGCGACCTCGGAATCGAGGTTATGCTTTCAAATCCTTCGCCGAGAACGGAGCGGCTCATCGTGATGACCGGCATCGACAAAATGATAAAAATAAAAAAAAAGGAGGCATAAACCGTGAAAAAAACGCTTACAAACGAGATAAAATGCAGTTTTCTTTCGCTTTCGCAGAATGAGTCGCTCGCAAGAGGCATAATTTCTTCATTTCTTCTTCCGCTCGACCCTGATATTGAGGAGCTTGCCGACTTGCGTTGTGCGGTTTCGGAGGCGGTTACAAACTGCATCGTCCACGCATACGCGGGCACGGTCGGGACGATTACCCTATCGGCAAGAGCATACAGCGACAGAACGGTTAAAATATCCGTAGCCGACAAAGGCTGCGGCATTGATGACGTTGCAAAAGCCCGTCAGCCGCTTTATACAACCTTGCCGGACGAAGACCGTTGCGGAATGGGATTTTCTATTATGGAGAGCTTTTCGGACAGGCTGACGGTGACCTCCCGCACAGGAAAAGGAACAAAGGTCACGATGACGAGAAAGCTGTCCTCCCCCACTACATAAAAGGCGGGGCTCCGCCTCAGAATAAGGGGGTATGTATATGACCGATTTTGATACGACCGCGCAGGACGGAAATCTTGACCTGATATCTCTTGCCCAATCGGGAGACAGGGACGCGCTCGAACAGCTGATAACGCAGAATATGGGACTTGTGAAAAACATCGCGCGGCGTTTCGTCGGCAGAGGCACGGAATATGAGGATCTGGTCCAGATAGGCTCCATCGGAATGATAAAGGCAGCAAAGAGCTTTGACCGCAGCTACGGCACGGTATTTTCAACGTACGCCGTACCGCTGATTATAGGCGAAATCCGACGTTTTTTGCGCGACGACGGAATGATAAAGGTCAGCCGTGATATCCGCAGGCGCGGCACGGAAATAATGCGCGAAAAGGAAGCGTTTGCCGCGGAACACGGCAGAGAGCCGAAAATATCCGAGCTTTGCGAAATTACAGGGTCAAGTCCGGAAGAAATCGTATACGCGCTTGACGCGGTCTGCCCCGTATATTCCATAAACGAAACGCTCGGCGGAGGCGATGATGACGGCGCAACTCTTGAAAGCTTTATCTCATCCGACAGCGATGAAATAGAAAAAGCAACCGACCGCCTTGCCCTTATGGGAGCCGTTGAAGGCTTGGACGATATGAGCAAAAGCATAATCCGCCTGCGCTTTTTCCGCGAGCTTTCCCAGCAACAGACGGCAAAAATCCTCGGACTTACGCAGGTCAAGGTGTCACGCGAGGAAAAGAAGATATTTGAAAAGCTCCGCAAGCAGCTGTAAACCACAGGTTTATTGACAAATCGTCAGTCATATGATATCATAAATCCATCACGGGACGCCGTGAAATAAACTATAAAAGGAGGCGGTTTGATGTTTGGTTTTCAGAATTGCCGGATATTTTTCCGCCGTGTTTTCACTCGGTAAACGGGCGGACTTTTTCCGGTAAAAAAAGGACGTCACGGCTTTTGTCGTGACGTCCTGATGACATTTATCGGAGGAAAACTTATTTTGAATTTGGCTTTTATCATCGGAGAAAACATCCGAAAATACCGGAGCGCGGTTTCACTTTCGCAGTCTCAACTGGCGGAGGCGCTTTGTGTTTCACCGCAGGCAATCTCAAAGTGGGAAAGAGGACTTTGCTGTCCGGACATTTCCCTCCTGCCACTGCTCGCCTCACTTTTCTCAAAAAGCATTGACGAGCTTTTCAGGGATATTCAGGCATAAAAATGTGCATATCGGGTTTTGTCCGATATGCACATTTTTTTATAACAGCGCTTCCCTGTTTGTGCAGTAAAAAATATCGTCTCTGCCCGATATTCTCCGGCAGAATTCTTCAAAGGCGTCCCAGCTGTCGTTTATATCGAATTCATACGAATGACCCCAGATATAAAAAAGCCTCGGCTCGTTTGTTTCAAGACGGAGAAATTCCTCGCCCAAAGATATCATTTTCTCCCATTCTCCGTGATGGTGAACCGTCGGTGAAAGCATATACGGATTTTCGGGGATACCGAAGCCGTGGCTTGAATATACCGTCCTCGCATATTTTATTCCCGTCCGATTCCGGATTATTTTCGCCGTTCTCTCATCGCAATTCTTGCCGCCGCCCGGATACGCCATGCCGACCACTTCATAGCCCGCGATTTCGGAAAGTGCGAGCCTGTCCTCCTCCGTCTGACGCACGATTTCGTCGTCCGGAAGCGAAGGAAGCGACGGATGAGTGAGCGTGTGCGCGGCAATTTCGTGATTTTTATATATATTCCTCACCTCGCAGGCGCGCGGCTTGCAATGGGAAACCGTCACGCCTTCGCGGACAAGGGAATTTGCAGTTCCGAGAAAACCGGAATTGAGGTTGAACGTTGCTTTAAGACCGTATTTATCGAATATTTTTATAAGCCGCCTGTCCTGCGTTACGCCGTCGTCATAACTGAACGTCACGGCTTTTTTCATTCCGTACCACATTTCTTTTTCCTCGATTTTTCAAAAGCTTTACAGATGACAAGCACAAATATCGCCCCGACAAGGGCACCTGCGGAGTCGATTAAAACGTCTGTGAAAAGTCCGCTCCTGCCCGGCACGAAAAGCTGATGAATTTCATCGCTCGCCGCATAAACCGTCCCCGCACAAAAGGCAAGTCCGCACGCAAGAATACGGTTTATGTCAAACGTCAAGGCAAACACCGTAAACACTCCGCAAAGCACAAAATATTCCGCAAAATGCGCCGCCTTGCGGACAAATATGCTCATATGCTCTATTTTTTCGGCTTTTTCACCGTCATCAAGTCCGGAAAAGTCGGGATTTGTTTTGTCAATGACCGTTTCCGTTATGCTGCCGCTGAGTGATGACGACTCCTCTCCGCTCTGCGCGGACATACAGAAAATCACCGTCATCATAATCACCGCCGCGACAGCCGAAAACAGCCTCAGCCTGATTTTTGCCTTCACATAATCACCTCCGCAAAAGCATTACGACTATAATATATCAC
>JAHAZT010000062.1 GCA_018383975.1 Eubacteriales bacterium
GTCGCCGAGAGGGGTTCGGAAACCGCGAAGCGGTTGGAGGGTTGTAAAAAAACAATCCCTCAGTCGGCTTGCGCCGACAGCTCCCTTTACACAAGGGAGCCGTAATCGTCCCCGATAACCAAAGTTTCTTTTGCCTTGTCATCAAAGCAAAAAACAGAGATGAGAAATCACCTCTGTTTTTTAATTATAAAATTTGTACAATACAATTACCAAAGTTTCTTTTGCCTACTTTTCTTTTCAAAGAAAAGTACGGTCAAAGAAAAGTAGGTCAGGGGGAGACGGTTTCGGAAAAGACGAGGGCAAAATATTTTGCGGTATTTTCCGCGGAGGAGAAAGTGCTTGTGCAGGAGCCGATTTCAAGGGTAATGACGGTTGGAGCGAGCTGTTGGCAGAGGGGTGAAGCGTCCGTTTCTATCGGCATTGAAAGCGAAGGAAAGCGTTCAGAGAAGATATCGAAAAGGGCGTTTACCGTCGGGAGGGATTTTGAGGGCTTGCCGTCTGTTGTACCGACGACAAAGCCGAGCTGCGCATAGATTTTTCCGTCCTTTTGAGTGACGGGCGAAAGAAGGTTTCCGTTGCTGTCGGAAACGACGGCGCGATGCAGGTCGATGATGTAAACAATATCGGGATGGGTTTTGAGGTAATCCCCGATTTTTGTCTGCGCCGCCGCATAGGAGCCTTTTGCCGACGTTATGCCCGTATCAAGATATTCCGCGCCGATGCCGAGAGAGAGGAGGGAAGCCGTCAGCTCTCTTGCGAGCGAGTCGACATTGTTTTCATTGCCGACCGGATAAAAGCCGTCGTCATAGAAAAGCAGATTGCTTTCGGCATAGCTTTCGTAGGGATGCGCGCAGACAATAAGCACGGAAATTTTGTTTTCCGTCACTTTTTTCAGAGGGGAGGAAGCAGGGCTTATGTCGCTTTCCGATGAAAACCGTTTCCCTTGCTTTCCGGCGGAAAGGTCTGCCGGAATGACACCCTTTTTGCCCTCCGGAACGGAGGAAAGGTCATAATCATAAATATTTTCTTCGTGTGACGGAGAAGTCGTCGTTTCGGGAGAGGAGGTTGTCGATTCAGTGCGCCTGCCGAAAAAACCGCCGAAAAATCCGCCCGCGGACTTTGTGAGCGTGATACATATCGCCGCGACAATACCGATAACGGCAATCAGAAAAATTATTTTCTGTGCGCCGGTTTTTTTGCGTTCTTTTATATAGGGTATGAGTTTTTCGCTTTCGGGGGTGGGATTTCCGTTCATTTTTCAAAACCTCGCTTTATATGTTTTCATACCATATATACGGCGCAGTCGCGCGATTTATTACATCATCAGCATTTCTTCGTATGACAGATTTCCGTGAAAAGCGCGATTGACGGCGCAGCCGATGAGCGTTCCGAGGTTTTTTGAAATGACGTCGATTTCTTTCGGCGAAACGAAGAAAACGTCGCCCTTTTCGCCCTTTCCGTCTGCAAGGACGGAGGTTGCGATGACAGTCGGCGTGCCGATGGAAAACACGGGAGCGCCGACTGTCGAAAGGCTGATTTCCTTATGCGTCCCGCCGATACCGCTGCCGGGAGAAATACCGGACGTGCTTATTTGAACTGTTCTGGCGAGACGTTCTCTGCTCTTTGCGGCGAGTGCGTCCGCAACGATTATCATGTCCGGCTTTTCCGTGGCGGCAACCGCTTTAATTATGTCGCAGGCTTCAATGCCCGTCTGTGCGGTGACTCCGGGAGAAACGGAGCAGACGTCAAAAAGCGAAGCGCCCTCAAAAACAGCGGGATTTGATGCTTTTATGTGCCGCGTGGCAATTACGCGGTCGAATGCGAGCGGACCTACGGCGTCCGCCGAGAGAAGCCTGTTTCCCAGTCCGCAGAAAAGCAGACTTTCCGGCTTTACCGAAAGCGCGTTTACGAGCCTGTTTATTTCGTCCGCGATGACGTTTGCCGTCTTTTCGAGCGAATAAAAATCCATATCTCTTGCCGTCGGAAAGGAAACCGTCACATATTTGCCGACAGGCTTTCCGATGAGCGCGGCACCGATGTCGTTTTCAATTTCGATTTCGGAAACGGTTATTCCGTCGCCGGCGTCCCTTTCGGCTTCAATGATACCGTCCGGCTTGCCGCGATTTTCTTTCGCAAATGCCTTTTCAGCCTCGCCATACAGCTCGGCGGCAAGGTCTGTCCTTCTTTTCTCCATAAAAATTCTCCGATTTTTTTGTTTTAGTTTTTCATTTTGTGTGCGGTTTTATGTGTTGCGGGAATTTTTTTATAAATCGGCAAATATCTTTATTCCGGAGGGATATTTATGAAAAAGATTATTTGCCTTGCGTTGATTTTTTCCGTGTTGACGCTTTCCGCCTGCGGCGTTGTCGACGGGGAAAGTGCCGGAGAAAAAATGAGAAAAATAACGGACGGATTTTCTCTTTCGGAGAGAGGGACGCTGTATCTGCGCGGAGAGGAGGGCGAAAGAGAACTTACAGACGAGCTTTTGTCACGACTTTTTGCGGACGGAGGAAATATCACGGCTTTTGAAAACGCAAAAACCTGCGCCGTGTTCCTTTTCCGCGATTTTTACGGCGGCGAGATTGATATAATCGAGCTTTGCGACGTCTCCCATAAACCCGAAATGCTTTCTGTTATGCAAAGACGGGCAAAGAAGAAGTCCGGAGCCGTTGTTTTTTCAAAAGGACGGTATGTCTTTCTTGTGTGCTGTGAAAATGCGGAGGAAATCAAAAGAGCCGCTTCGCGGAGATAAGAGATAAGAGAAGATAAGAGAGAAGAGGTACGCCTGCGGCGCGATTTAATTCAAAAAAGGCTCCCTTGTGTAAAGGGATTTGCAAGTGTGCGAAGCACGCTTGCAGGCGTCGCCGAGACGGGTTCGGAAACCGCGCAGCGGTTGGAGAGTTGTAAAAAAACAATCCCTCACCGCCTGCGGCGGAGCTCCCTTTACACAAGGGATTTGCAAGTGTGCGAAGCACGCTTGCAGGCGTCGCCGAGACGGGTTCGGAAACCGCGCAGCGGTTGGAGGGATTTGCGAGTGTGCGAAGCACACTTGCAAGCCTCGCCGAGAGGGGTTGCAAAAAAACAATCCCTCAGTCGGCTTGCGCCGACAGCTTCCTTTACACAAGGGAGCCTAAAAACTCCCCGATAACTGAAGTTTCTTTTGCCTTTTGTGCAAGCCCCGTCTGTGCAGGGACTTAAAAGTCTGTATATCGTCCCCGATAACCGAAGTTTCTTTTGCCTTCTTTTCTTTTCCAAAGAAAAGAAGGTTATAGGACTTTGGAGAGGAATTCCTTTGTTCTTTCCTGTTTTGGGGCAGAGAAGAGCTCCTCCGGCGAACCTTCTTCAAGGATATTTCCCTTGTCCATAAAGAGGACTCTCGTTGCGACCTCGCGTGCAAAGCCCATCTCATGCGTGACGATAACCATTGTCATTCCGGTATCGGCGACTTGCTTTATAAGATCCAGAACCTCGCCGACCATTTCGGGGTCGAGGGCGGAGGTCGGCTCGTCGAAAAGCATTACCTTCGGATTCATTGCAAGCGCGCGGACTATGGCAATTCTTTGTTTCTGACCGCCGGAGAGGGTCGACGGATACGCGTCAGCCTTGTCGGCAAGACCTATCTTTTCAAGCAGTTCCATAGCCTTTTCCTCCGCCTCCGACTTTGACATAATACCGAGTTCCGTCGGCGCGAGGGTGATATTTTTCATGACCGTCAGATTATTGAACAGGTTGAAATGCTGAAAGACCATACCCATGTCACGCCTTGCAAGATTGATTCCCGTCCGATTATTTTTTTCCGTACTTCTGAGGAGCGAGCGATACGCCTTGCCCTCGTGCTTTTTGAGAAGGTCGTTCTTTTTTATATCGGCAATGACAGCGATATCCGCCTCTTCCGCCGACTCATCGGGATGCTCCGATTTTCTTGCCGCCATCAGTCTGCCATACGTTTCCGACGCCCTGATGACGTCAAAATGCAGGTATGGATCGGGGGCGGTGAGCAGTTTGCCCTCCAGCCATACTTCGCCGTAGGTCGGCTCTTCGAGGAGATTCATACAGCGGAGGAGCGTGCTTTTTCCGCTTCCCGAAGGACCGATTATCGCAACGCGTTCACCCTTTTTGATATCGCACGATACGCCCTGCAAAACCTTCAGGTCATCGAAGTATTTGTATATATTGTTTACGTTTACGATAACTTCATTTTGCATGATTTCTCTCCCCGCGACTCAAATTATTTTCTATCGCCTTCTGAACCTGACCGAGTCCCAGAACGATTATAAGATATATCGCCGCGATTATGAAAAGCGGCATATACATCTTCATGCTCTGCGTTGTGACGTATTTCTGTATTTTCGTAAGGTCGATTATGCCGACATAGCCCGCAACGGAGGTTTCCTTTATGAGCGTAATGAATTCGTTGAAAACCGTCGGTATTGCGCTTTTCATCGCCTGCGGCAGGACTATTTTTATAAAGGTTTTCGTCCATGAAAGTCCGAGACTGCGCCCTGCCTCCGTCTGACCGTAGTCAACGGAGTTTATGCCGCCGCGGAGAATTTCAGCCATATATGCGCCGCTGTTGATACCGAACGTAAGAATTGCAACAAAGATGCCGTCCGTATCCTTTATGCCGAAAAGGCTTGCGCTGTTTATGCTTTTCAAAAGCACAAAATAGCATATGAAAAGCTGAAGAACAACAGGCGTTCCCCTGATAACCGTTACATATATCTTGGCTATCTTGTCAAGAAGGCGCATTATAAAGAGTTTTTTCGGCGCAATACGAACGCAAGTTACGATTATACCTATTATAAGTCCGAGAAGGCACGCGCCAAACGCTATGATGACGGTGTTTCTGAGTCCTCTCAGATAGAGTGAATAAAAATCGTGCGCTATGAAGCAGTCATAAAAATCGCTCCAAAGCTTCCTGAAAAAATTGAAAACAGCTTCCACGAAAAAGTTTGCCTTTCTTTTTAACTTATTTATATACGGGAAAACCGGAGGGCGCGAAAGGCGCCTTCCGGATCCGGTTTTCGGTATGCTTTATTCCGCCGGCTCGATTGCGGAGTATTTTTCAAACCATTTGTCAATCTGATTCTTGCCGGAGCTGTCCTTTACAAGAAGCTCGTCAAGCGCGGCATTGACCTTTTCGATGAGCGCCGTGTTGCCCTTCTTTGCAACAACACCGTACTGCTCCGCTTCAAGACCTTCAATCTGAGCGTATGCGAAATCGGGGTTGGCTGCAACGAGCTGAGCGGCAACCTGAGAGTCGACTATGAGATATTTGTCGTTGTGACCCTTGACGGCTTCCAGCGCGGAAAGAACCTCTGTGAAGTCCTTCGCGTCTGAAATCTTCCATGTCGCCTTGTTTTCGCTTATCGTCAGCTGGCTTGTCGTGCCTGTCTGATAGGTCACGCTCTTGCCTTCAAAGTTGGAAACGGCAAATGCGCCGTCGACAAGCGTCGGATTTGAAGCTTTGAGGTAAACAACCGCCTGGAAGGCGTCGCCCCAATAGAACTTGGAAAACTCAACTGCGTTTGCCCTGTCCGCATTCCACGAGATGCCGGCAATGCCGAGAGCGTTATCTTCGCTTATGCCTGCGACGATTGCGTCAAAGGTGCCGTTTATAACCTTGAGCTTGTAGCCGTATTTGTCTGCAATGTATTTCGCGATTTCCATATCGACGCCGATGACGTCGGTCTTGCCCTTTGCCGTGAACTCCCACGGAGCAAAGCCCGCCTCCGTGTAAACGATGAGCTCGTCCTGCTTTTCTCCGCAGGAAACGAGTGCGAGCGCGCATATCAGCATTGCAATCGAAACGATGATTGAAAGAACTTTTTTCATTTTAATTTTCTCCTTGATAAATGTTTTTTTGTCCGGCGGTGCGCCGTGTTTTTTTGTATGCACACATAATATACCGTTTTTATTCATTTGTCAAGGGGTTTTTGAAAAAATATTCGTATTTTTTGAATATTTTTTGATTTTTAAGCCCGAATATTCATTTTTCGCGACTTTATGCAAGAATATCGCCTATTTTATACACACTTCCCGCGCCGAGAACAAGAATAATTCCGCCGTCCTCCGCCATTCCGCGCGCCATCGCCGCCGCGCTTTCGTACGAAGGGGCGTACCACGCGCCGGAAATCCTGTCCGCAAGCATTTCGGAAGATACGGTGCCGTCGTTTTTTTCTCTCGCTGCATAAATATCCACAAGGATTGCCGTGTCCGCCTTTGAAAGGACGTCGACGAACTCGTCAAAGTGGGCTTTGGTGCGGGAATAGGTGTGCGGCTCGAATATCGCAACGACTCTCTTTCCCTTTGCCATATCCTTTGCCGTCGATATCGTCGCGGCAAGCTCTGTCGGGTGGTGGGCGTAATCCGTATAGACAAAGGCTCCGCCCGCTCTGCCCTTGTATTCAAACCGGCGCAGCGCACCGACAAAATCCGATATACATGCGCAGATTTTTTCGTGCGGAATATCGCAAAGGTCGCACACGGCAAACGTCGCAAGCGCATTATATATATTATGGTAGCCGGGGACGCGCAGGCGTACCTTGCCGCACGAGCCGGAGCCGGTATATATATCAAAGGAATAAAACCCTTTTTCATCTGTTATTTTCTTTGCCGTATAATCGCATTTTGCGTTGTTTATGCCGAACGTGACCGCATAGGGCAGGTCGGACGCGATTTTTTCCGCAATCGGGTCGTCCCCGCAGACGACAGCCGCAGGCATTTTTGCGTCGGAGGAAAACGGCAGGTGAGCGAATTTGTCAAACGACGCCCGTATACTGTCGATACCGGAAAAATAGTCCGTGTGGTCGATATCTATATTAAGTATGACGGCAATCGTCGGAAGCATTGAAAGAAAAGAATCCTTATATTCGCACGCCTCGAAAATGAAGTCGCGACCGCCGCCGAAGCGGTACGCGCCGCCCATTTCCTTCGTTTCCGCCCCGCTCATAACCGTCGGGTCAAGCCCCTGCGAGATAAACACGTGCGATACCATTGAAGTAACGGTCGATTTGCCGTGCATGCCCGCAATGCCTATGCGGCGCTCATAGTCGCGCATTATCCAGCCGAGAAGGTCGGCGCGATATATAACGGGAAGTCCCTTTGCCTTTGCCTCGCAAAGTTCCGGGTTGTCGTCGCCTATCGCTCCGTTATAGACGACTGCGTCAAAGCCGGAAACGTTTTCCGCTTTATGCTCGGAAAAAACGGGTATTCCTCCGGCTTTCAGCCTTTCCGTCACTTCCGAAGGAGCGCGGTCGGAGCCGGCAACCGTCAGCCCTTTGTTTTTGCACGCCATAGCCAGAGCGGACATATTTATCCCGCCGATACCTATAAAAAACAGTCTTTTTACGCTTTGCATTGTTTTGGAAATTTCGCTTGACATATCTCGCCTTTCATTTCGCAATATTAAAAATTTTATTACTATTTATTTGAATAATATTCACAATTGAGTTTTATAATAAAACCACAAGATGAAAAATCTTAAGAATAAACGGGGTGTTATATAATGATCATCACAGATGTAAAAATCAGAAAAACGTTCGACGAAGGTCCTATGAAGGCTGTTGCTTCCGTTACCTTTGATAATGAACTTGCTCTTCATGACGTAAAAGTCATATACGCACGGGATAAGTATTTCGTCGTTATGCCGTCCAGAAAAAATCCCGACGGAACATACAGAGATATCGTACATCCCATCAATTCCGAGGCCCGCGAGAGACTTGAAAAAGCCGTTATCGACGCTTACTTCAATTACCTCAAGGAGCTTGAAAACACAGGAAGCGAAGACGCTGCCGTTTCGGAATAATCAGAAATCACCCTGCCGGAAGGCAGGGTATTTTTTTGTTCAGTAGCCGAACTTTCCGGAAAGACTGTCGTCGTTTTCAATCCAGTCGCTGACGTTGTAAACGGTGTATGTTTCCGCCGTTTCGCGCACGACAACCTTTTCAATCCCCGCGTTTATAACCTGTCGCTTGCACATCATGCAGGAGCATGTGTTCGGAACAAGCTCGCCGGTTTTGGCGTCGATACAGCTCATATAGAGCGTCGCGCCGAGCATTTGCTCGCGGGAAGCGGCAATTATGGCGTTTGCCTCCGCATGAACGGAACGGCAAAGCTCATATCTTTCGCCGCGCGGAATGTTCAGCTCGTCACGCATGCAATAATTTATGTCCGAGCAGTTTTTTCTGCCCCTCGGCGTGCCGTTATAGCCTGTTGATATTATTATATCGTTTTTGACGATAATTGCGCCGAAATGCTTGCGCAGGCACGTGCTTCGCTCGGAAACCGTCTGCGCTATGTCAAGATAATAATTTTCCTTGCTCGTTCTTTCCATTTCTTTTTCCTTTCGTCCTGCCGCTGCGCGGTCGACTTTTTTCGCATTTTATTACCTTTATATTATAGCTCCGAAACGCGGCGTTGTCAATGACAGTCGTGCGCCGACGAAAAAAATTATGAAAATTTCAGCATTTTTCAAAAAGGACAGGCCGCTGAGCGGAGAGAAGAACGAAGAGAGAAAATCGAAGAGAAAAGGTGCGCCTGCAGCGCGTGTTGATTGAAAAGGCGTGTTTTTGGCTCCTTTGTGTAAAGGGATTTGCGAGTGTGCGAAGCACGCTTGCAGGCGTCGCCGAGACGGGTTCGGAAACCGCGCAGCGGTTGGAGGGTTGTAAAAGAACAATCCCTCACCG
>JAHAZT010000086.1 GCA_018383975.1 Eubacteriales bacterium
AAATTATATAATATTTTATTGCATTTGTAAAGATTTTATTGTATAATTTATTCGGGAACCGCTCCGGCGGTCGACAGTAAGGCGTTTTTCGCCGTAAAAAGTATAATTTTCGAGGAGGCGGCTATGAATAAATTTATGGACGACGATTTTTTGCTTGACTCCGAAGTCGCGCAGATGCTCTATCATACGTATGCGGCAAACCTGCCGATAATCGACTATCACTGCCATATCGACGCGGCGGACATAGCGAATAACAAGCGTTACGAAAACATAACGGAGCTGTGGCTCGGTGCCGACCATTACAAATGGAGGGCGATGCGTTCGTGCGGGATAAGCGAACGTCTCATCACGGGAGACGCATCGGACTATGATAAATTTGAAGCGTACTGCTCGGCAATGCCGTCACTCATCGGCAATCCGCTTTATCACTGGTCGCATCTTGAGCTTCGCCGCTATTTCGGTTTTGACGGAATCCTCTGTCCGGATACGTGTCGGTACGTATGGGAACTTACGAAGGAAAAACTCGCAGAGCCGGAAATGAGCGCGAGAGGAATAATGATGCAGTCAAACGTCAAGCTGATATGCACGACGAACGACCCGACGGAAAATCTTGCGCACCATATCGCTTTGAGGGAGGACAGAGATTTTGATATACCCGTGCTTCCCGCATTCCGTCCCGATAAGGCAATGTATATCGAAAGGGCGGAGTTCGCTCCTTATATAAAGAAGCTTTCCGAATGTGCCGGCGTTGAGATAAAGGATTTTGCAACCCTTTGTGACGTTCTCGAAAAGAGAATCGAATATTTTGATATTCTGGGCTGTCGCACGGCGGATCACGGCATGGACGATACCGTCCTATTTGACGGTTCCGTCACGGCATCGCAGGCGGAGGCAGCGTCGGAGGTCATCTTCCGCAGGGCTGTCGCAGGCGAAAGAATTGACGCGGAAACGGCAAGAATATACAGGAGCGCACTTATCCGCAGGCTTGCAAAGCAGTATGCAAAGCGCGGATGGGTTATGCAGGTTCACTTCGGCGCAATGAGAAATGTCAGCCCCGCAATGTTCGGAAAACTTGGCGCCGACGCCGGCTACGACACAATCCACGGCGGCAGCGGCAGAATAGCTTCGCTTGCGGCAATGCTCGGCGCGCTTGAAAACGAGGCGATCCTGCCGAAAACGATAGTCTATTCGCTCAATCCGGCGGAAAATACCGCGGTGGCGGCACTCATCGGCTGCTTCCAGCGCACGGGCGACGAGATGGAGGGACTTCAGTGTATGCCCAAAATGCAACAGGGCAGCGCGTGGTGGTTCAACGACCACATCGACGGAATGAAGTCTCAACTCACAACGCTTGCGGCGCAGTCCGCTCTCGGAAAGTTTGTCGGTATGACGACGGACTCCCGCAGTTTTCTTTCGTACACACGCCACGAATATTTCCGTCGCGTGCTTTGCTCCGTGCTGGGAGGCTATGTCGAAAGAGGCGAATATCCGCTTGACATCGACGCGCTCGCGCAGATGGTCTGCGATATCTGCTATAACAACACAAAGGATTTCTTTGAATTCAGAGTCCTGTGAAAAAAGTCACAAACGCCCGACTTTATACGAAAGTATAAAACCAAAAACCGAGGCGTTGTCAATAAAAATCAAAAAAGAAGGTAAATTGAAATGTCAGAAGGCTGCACACACGATTGCTCCACCTGCTCCGAAAACTGTTCGTCAAAGCAGGGCGGGGCACCCACATTTGAAAAAACAAACGATCTCTCAAGAATAAAGAAAACGATTGCCGTTGTCAGCGGCAAGGGCGGCGTCGGCAAGACGCTCGTTTCCTCAATGCTCGCGGTCGAGCTTCACAGAAGAGAGTTGAAAACCGCAATCATCGACGCCGACGTAACAGGTCCTTCGATACCGAAGGCATTCGGACTGAAAGGGCTTTGCGAGGCGGCTCCGCTCGGCGGAATCATGCCCGTGAAGACGACGACGGGAATCGAGACGGTCAGCGTAAATCTTCTCCTTGAAGATACATCCTCGCCCGTTCTCTGGAGAGGTCCCGTCATTGCCGGAATGGTCAAGCAGTTCTGGACGGACGTCATCTGGGGAGACGTTGACGTTATGGTCATCGACTGCCCGCCCGGCACGGGAGACGTTCCGCTGACGGTGTTCCAGTCGATCCCCGTCGACGGGATTATAATCGTCACAAGTCCGCAGGATCTCGTTTCGCTGATCGTTTCAAAGGCTGTCAATATGGCAAGGCTGATGAACATTCCGATAATCGGTATCGTTGAAAATATGAGCTATGTCGAATGTCCCGATTGCGGAAAGAAGATTGAAATATTCGGCAAGAGCCACACGGAAGAAACCGCAAAGCAGTTCGGAATACCCGTTCTTGCGAGAATACCCGTAAATCCCGAGCTTGCGTCGCAGTGCGACAAGGGCGTCATCGAGCTTTTCGAGGGTGACTGGATGGGCGCCGTTGCAGACGCCGTCGAAGCACAGCCTACAAGAGAAAGATGACCATAAACACCGTCATAACCGATATGGACGCGATGGGCGCGAGAAAAGCGGCGGAGCTTGAAAAACGCTGCTTTTCAAGCCCATGGGAATTTGAAGAATACGAAAAATCGAGACAGCGAGAGGATTTTTCCTGCCTCTGCGCCTATACGGACGGTGAGTTTTCCGGCTTTCTAATGGCGTTTCACGTCCTTGACGAGTGTCACCTCCTTGACATTGCAACGGAGGAAAAATTCCGCAGGCGCGGCGTCGGTGAAGCTCTGATTTCGGAGCTTATCGAAAGGACGAAGAAACGAGAAGGCGCGCTTATTTATCTTGAGGTGAGAGAAAAAAATCAAGCCGCAAGGGGACTTTATGAAAAAACGGGCTTTGTCCCCGTCGGCAAGAGAAAAGATTATTACAAATATCCGACCGATGATGCCGTTCTTTATACGCTCACGCTCGGAGAGGAGAAGCATTGAAAATACTCGGAATTGAAAGCTCGTGCGACGAGACCGCCGCCGCCGTGCTTGAATGTGAGGACGGGAAATTCACCGTCCTTTCGGATAAAGTCGCATCACAGATTGAAATGCATGCGCGCTACGGCGGAGTCGTGCCCGAAATCGCAAGCAGGGCGCATTGCGAAATAATATCGAAAATAACATATGACGCGCTCAGCGACGCCGGCGTAACGCTTGGCGACATAGACGCGGTCGCCGTCACGGCTTATCCCGGTCTTATCGGGGCGCTCCTCGTCGGCGTGAATTTTGCAAAGGGACTTGCATATGCAAACGGAAAGCCGCTTGTCGCGGTCGACCATATAAAAGGGCATATCGCGGCGAATTATATTTCAAAAAACCGTCCGGAGCCGCCGTATATCGCATTTGTTGCGTCCGGCGGACATACGTCGATTGTAAGGGTCGACGGGTATGACAGTCACACCGTTATCGGCGGGACGAGAGATGACGCTATGGGCGAGGCGTTTGACAAGGTTGCAAGGGTTATGGGAATGCCGTATCCGGGCGGCGCGGCGATGGACAGGCTCGCCTATGAGGGAAAGGCAATTCTGCCGTTTCCGTCTGCGGCGATACGCGACGATTCGCTCGACTTCTCGTTTTCGGGCATTAAAACGGCTGTGCTGAATTACATAAATTCGACGTCGCAGAAGGGCGAAGCGCTCAACTGCGCAGACGTTGCGGCGAGCTTCTGCCGCGCGGCGGTTTCTTCGGTATCGACGAAGCTCTCGCTTGCGATCGACCGCAATCCCGATATAAAAGCGGTTGCGCTTGCGGGCGGCGTTGCGGCGAATTCTCACCTGAGGGATGAAATTGAAAAGCTCTGCAAATCAAGGGGACTTGAATTTTTCTGTCCGGACAAAAAATATTGCGGCGACAACGCCGTGATGATTGCAGCCGCCGGCTACTTCGAGTATATCAAAGGTGACATCGCGTCGCTCTCGTTAAACGCCGAAGCGGCACGATTTGAGGACGTGTGACAGGTATATTTACCTTTTTTGCGGCTTCTTCGGTTTTCCACAGACTGTTGATAAAAATCGGGAAAAAATTCTTGCCAAACTCAAAATAAACCGAATAAGCAGGAAAATTCAGTAAACGCCTGTGGAAAATCGTGTGGATAATGTGGAAAAACATTTGTATAAAATGAAAGAATTCGTGTTGAAAACCCGAAAAGGCGATATGTTCTTTTTCGGAAAGGTAAATACGGTTTACAAAACTTTGTGAAAGGCACAAATGCAAACATGAGGATAGAATTCAATTTCGGCACGTCGGTTCTGACGTTGCCTGCGGACGTAAAAAAATATATAAGCGGCGCGGGAAAAAATGAGCTTGCGGTGCTTGTGGCTGTCGCGGGAGGCGGCGAAAAGGACGTCTCCGAGGTTGCATCGCTTTGCAGACTGACGGAAGCGGAGGTGATGACCTCACTTGCGTTCTGGCGCGGTGCGGGCATTATTGAAATCGACTTCTCCGCAGCCGGAAAAAAGGAGAGCGTCGCTCCCAAAGCACCGACTCCGAAGTCATATGCGATGACCGGCGAGGAGATTGAAAGGGTATGCACGGAAAACCCGACGATCAAAACGACAATCGAAAAATGTCAGAACATTTTCGGAAAGATTTTCAGCACGTCGGAAAACGGCGTCTTCATTTATCTTTATGACCATCTCCGCCTCGATTGCGAATACATATTGCTCCTTTCTTCATATTGCAAGCGCACGGGGCACGACTCCGTCCGCTATTTTGAAAAAACCGCGCTCGGACTTTTTGACAGCGGAGTGGACACCGTCGGCAAACTGGAAAAATATTTTATGGACGAAAATCGCAGGGACGAGCTTGAAAGAAGGGTTCGCAGACTGTACGGAATGGGCGAACGCGCCCTTACGTCGACGGAAAAGGAATATCTGCGGCTCTGGAGTTCGGAATGGGATATAAGCTACGAACTTGTTGAGGCGGCATACGAGGAAATGATGAAAAATCTTCCGTCGCCGAAAATGTCATATGAAAACAAGATACTGAAAAACTGGCACGACGCCGGCGTAAAAACAGTTGCGGACGCGAAAGGAAAGGGACTTATCGGAGCCGCAAAGCAGGGCAAGAAGACTGCGGAGCCGAGCTTCGACCTCGGAGAATTTTTCGAGCTTGCCGTGCAAAGGGGCAAAGCCGAAAGCGAAAATAAATGAATGGGAAGGGCATTATGACTTACGAAGAAACATGTCGGAACATAATACGCGAATACCGGACGAAAAACCTCGCCGCAAAGCAGCGCGCCGAGGAGCGGCGCAGAGAACTGGACGAAAAATATCCGGATATTGCAAAAATTGACGAAGCGCTTCTTGATACGGGGCTGAAAATTCTGCGCGCCGCACTTGAAGGTCCGGATGGACTTGACGAGCGGATAAAAAAGCTTCAAAGTGATAACGAACGGTTGCTTTTTGACCGCGCAAGACTTCTCGCATCAAAAGGATATCCGTCGGACTATGACGACGTGCATTACGATTGCCCCGTCTGCTCGGATACGGGCTATACGAAAGACGGAAAAATGTGCCGCTGTATGAAAAAAGCCCTCGCCGAGGCGGGACTTGAATGCTCCGGCGTGAAGAAGCTCGTCGAAAAGCAGAATTTCGGCACGTTTGATTTGCGATATTATACAGGCTCTGCACACGAGTCGATGGAGGGCGTGCTGCGCATTTGTCGCGCCTATGCCGACGGCTTTGACGGGAGAATGCATAATCTGCTTTTCATCGGCAAGACGGGACTCGGTAAAACTCATCTTTCGTCGGCAATCGCAAAGGAAGTTATAGAAAAAGGGTATGAGGTCGTTTACGAAAGCGCGCAGAATATATTTTCCGATTTTGAAAAGGAGAAATTTTCCCGCTTTGACGTCACTCCTCCGGATACTTCAAGATACTATAATTGCGACCTGCTCATAATAGATGACCTCGGAACGGAAATGCCGAGCCAACTGACAGTCGCCTGCCTTTATAACCTTCTCAATGCAAGACTTGTAAATGAGAAGAGTATGATAATCAGCACAAACGTCGGCAAAAACGAGTTGCTTGAAAGATACTCCGAGCGCATAACCTCGCGCCTGCTCGGCGAGTTCGGCATATGCGTTTTTGAGGGCAGCGACGTCAGAAGTCAGAAACTGAGACGTTGAATAATACAAAAGTATAAAACTAAAAACCCGCCTGTCAGGCGGGTTTTTGAGATAAGAGAAAAGAGAGAAAATCGAAGCGAAAAGGTGCACCTGCGGCGCGATTGATTATAAAGGCGTCGTGCTTTCGGCTCCCTTGTGTAAAGGGATTTGCGAGTGTACGAAGCACACTTACAGGCCTCGCCGAGAGGGGTTGGGCTCCGCCGCAGGCGGTGAGGGATTGTTTTTTTACAACCCTTCCACCACTTTGTGGTCCCCCTCCCCTTACACAGGGGAGGCGCTCATTCAGCCTTCTCCAGTGGGAGAAGGTGGTAGCCGCAGGCTGACGGATGAGGTGTTTACAAGCCGTTTGCCGGAATATTTCGCCAAAACGCCAACTTGACTACTCACCCACCGCTATCGCGGTCCCCCCTCTCTCACAAGAGAGGGCTTATTATCCCCGATAACCAAAGTTTCTTTTGCCTACTTTTCTTTTCAAAGAAAAGTATGGTCAGTTAAAATATTTTCGGTCGAGACTGCGGAACTGGATTGCTTCGGCAATGTGCGGCGCGCGGATGATATCGCTTTCCGCGAGGTCGGCGATTGTTCGGGCGACGCGGAGAATACGGTCATAGCCTCTTGCCGAAAGACCGAGACGGTCAAAGGCTTTTTTGAGAAGGTCCTTTGCGGGCGCGTCCATCACGCAGAATTTTCTTATCTGTGCGGGGGTGAGCTGAGCGTTGCAGAAAAGGTTCTTTTCGCCATCGGTGCGCTTCGCCGCAAACGCGCGTGCGCGGTTGACTCTTTCCGCAATGACGGCGGAGGTTTCGGCGGGGGAGGCTGTCTGCGATACCTCGTCATAAGAAAGCGACGGCATTTCCACCTGAATATCAATTCTGTCAAGCAGGGGACCGCTTATCTTTGAAACATACTTTTTTATATCCGACTGAGAGCATGTGCAGGGCTTGGTCGGGTGACCGTAATAGCCGCATTTGCAGGGGTTCATAGCGCAGACGAGCATAAAATCGGAAGGGAACGTCAGCTTGCCGCTGACTCGTGTAATAGTCACCTTTCTGTCTTCGAGCGGCTGACGGAGCACCTCCATTGAGTCGCGGGAGAATTCGGGAAGCTCGTCGAGGAACAGAACGCCGTTGTGCGCAAGGGAAATTTCGCCGGGCATAGGTATTCTGCCGCCGCCTGCGAGTCCCGCGCTTGACATTGTGTGGTGCGGCGAACGGAAGGGGCGTTCCGTCATGAGAGAGACGCCGGCAGGCAGAGTTCCCGCGGCGGAATGTATTTTTGTCGTTTCAATCGACTCTTCAAACGTCATTTCCGGAAGAATGGTTGGTATTCTTTTTGCCAGCATGCTTTTTCCTGTTCCGGGAGGACCTATCAGCAGGACGTTATGACCGCCGGCGCACGCGATTTCAAGCGCGCGTTTTGCCTGCTCCTGACCCTTTACGTCCGCAAAGTCAAGTCCCGCATAGGCGACAGACGAATGAAGTGTTCTGCCGTCATAGCGAATCGGCTCTATAATGCTTTTGCCCGTCAGATGAGAGACGAGGGAGCGGACGTCACGGACGGGATAGACCTCTATTCCGTCGACAACGGCTGCCTCGCCGGCGTTTTCCGCCGCAACAAAAAAGCGTTTCATATTTGCGTCCCTTGCGGCGATACACATTGAAAGCGCACCGCAGACGGAGCGCACCTCGCCGGAAAGGGAAAGCTCTCCCGCAAAGCAGGCGTCCGAAAAGTCCGCGCCGGAAAGCTCGCCGGAGCACATCATTATGGAAATGAGCATGGCAAGGTCATAGCCGGAGCCTTCCTTCTTTTTGTCCGCAGGGGCGAGGTTGAGAGTTATTTCCGCATCGGGAAAGAAAAATCCGCTGTTGATAAACGCAGCGCGGATGCGTTGCTTTGCTTCTTTTATCGCCGCGTCCGGCAGACCGACTATCTGAAAATCGGGCAGGCGGTTCTGCGCGTCACATTCAACTGTGACAATGTAACCGTCGATACCCGTAAGTCCCGCGCTGAAAACTTTTGAAAGCATTGAAAAGACTCCTTTACATATTCTTACAGTATTCTACATCAAAAAACATTTCGTGACAAGACGTTTGCGGAAAAAAGCGGAAAAAGATTTTGTTATACATAAGTATAAATAATAAAAACAAGCAGTCGACATAAGGATTTTATATATTTTCGGGTAAAAGTGCGCCGTTGGGAATATAATCTTTAAGAAAACAAAAAAACGGGGTGACTTTTATGCAGAGAGGACTTACGGACGCGGCGGAAGCCGCGCTTGCGAGAGCCGAGGAGGAAGCGGCGGAGCTTTGCAGGGCGTATATCGGGACGGAGCATCTGCTGCTCGGACTTCTTTATGACGAGAGCTGTGTTGCGGCAAATATTCTCCGTGTCCACGATATAACCTACGCGCAGACAAAAGCACTTGCCGGCGAGGGCGGCACGAGGGATATTTCACCGGCGGAAAGGGAAATGACGCCGGGATTGCGTGCCGTCATAGAAAAGGCGGCGGAGGACGCGGCGAAAACGGGCGACGGCAGAGTCGGTACGGAGCAACTGCTTTCGGCACTTCTCGGAGAAAGGGAATCGGCGGCGGCACGGCTGATAATCGCGCAGAGCGCGGGAGTCGGCGAAATAAAAAACGATATAACCACATTCCTTTCGGAAACCGGCGGTGACGCAAAACCGCGTGCGACCAAGGGAAAATACGGACAGGAGCCGGAGAGCGTGTCGCTTGTTTTCGGCTGTGACCTTACGGACGCGGCACGAAAAGGGAAGCTGCCTGCCGTTGTCGGGAGGGACGCCGAAACGGAGCGCGTGATAAGAATACTCGGCAGAAAAACGAAAAACAATCCCTGCCTTATCGGTGAGCCGGGCGTGGGGAAAACGGCTGTCGTTGAGGGACTTTGCGAGAGAATAGTTTCGGGAAACGTTCCCGAAAGTCTGATCGGGAAAACCGTTGTTTCCGTTGACATCGGCGCAATGATAGCGGGCGCAAAATACAGGGGAGAGTTTGAGGAAAGACTGAAAAAACTCACGGACGAGGTCATCAGAAACCACAACACGATTCTTTTCGTCGACGAGCTTCATACGATAGTCGGGGCGGGGGCGGCGGAGGGCGCAGTCGACGCGGCGAATATATTGAAGCCGCTTCTCGCAAGAGGCGAGCTTCGGGTTATAGGCGCAACGACGCTGCGCGAATACAGGCGACATATTGAAAAAGATCCGGCACTTGAAAGACGTTTTCAGCCGGTGACGGTCGACGAGCCGAGCGAGGAAAAAACAGAGGAAATATTGCGCTCGCTCCGACCTCAGTACCAGTCGCACCACCGTGTGACAATAACGGACGGAGCGATAAAGGCGGCTGTAAAATTATCGAAAAGATATCTGCCGGACAGATTTTTGCCGGACAAGGCGATTGACCTTATTGACGAGGCGTCATCGAAAAAAAGCATAGCGTCATCTGAACCGCCGCAGAGGCAGAGAGAACTTGAAAACGAACTTCGCGGACTTTGTATGCGACGCGAATGTGCCGTTACCGAGAGGAATTTTCAGTATGCGGCGGAGCTGCGTGCGGAGATAGTTGCAAAAAGGGAGGAGCTTTCGCTGCTGAGAAGAGAAACCGAAGCGCGACGGCTGACATCGCCCGCCGTAGTTACGGAGGACGATATTGCGGAGGTGCTGACGGCTTGGACAAATATTCCTGCAACGCGTATTGCGGAGGACGAAAGCAAACGGCTTTCCCGCCTTGATGCGGAGCTTTCGGAGCGGGTGATAGGACAGGAGGAGGCGATAAGAACGCTCTGCCGTGCGGTGCGTCGCGGAAGAACGGGGCTTTCAAATCCGGACAGACCGATTTGCTCGCTTATATTCGCAGGACCGACTGGCGTCGGCAAAACGGAGCTTGCAAAGGCACTTGCGCAATCGCTTTTCGGGTCGGAAAAGGCGCTTTTGCGCTTTGATATGTCGGAATATATGGAAAAGCACAGCGTCGCAAAGCTGGTCGGATCGCCGCCGGGATACGTCGGCTATGACGACGGCGGAACGCTTACGGAAAGCGTTCGCAAAAGACCGTACAGCATCGTTCTTTTCGATGAAATAGAAAAAGCCCACCCGGACGTTTTCGATCTGCTCCTGCAGATACTTGAGGACGGCAGGCTTACCGACTCTCACGGCAGGCAGTCCGATTTTCGCAATACGGTTATAATAATGACGTCCAATCTCGGCTCGGGCGTGACAAAAAAGGCGGCGGGATTTGGGTCGGAAGAGGTTGACGAAAAACGTCGGAACGGAGCCGTGACAGACGCCCTTCGCGCCGTGTTCAGAGCGGAATTTCTCAACCGCGTGGACGAAATTATCGTTTTTTCTCGTCTCACCGGACGAGATACCGAACTGATCGCACGAAAAATGCTGTCGGACGCGGCGAAAAGAGCCGCAGAAATCGGAATAAAGCTGTCGTTCGGGGATGACGTTATAAAGCTGATAGCGGGGGAGGGAATGAGCGATATTTACGGCGCGCGCCCGCTCCGTCGTGCCGTTACAAAACTCGTTGAGGACGCTCTTTCGGAAGAGATTGTCGAGGGGAAGATAACGTCCCCCGCAGCGGTCTGTGCGCAGACGGAGGGCGGAAAGGTGAAATTTGTAAAGAAATAGTTTTTCTCAAATAAAAAACTCCGGAGCGTCGCGGCGCCGGAGTTTTTGTCTATACGAACATAAATAAGGTGGAAAGAAAAATCTCAATAAGCGTGAACGCAATGATCGTGAAGCTCAATGCCGTTTTCCATTTTGCGTCTCTTTCTACGACTGAAATAATTGAAAGAATTATGCCTGCAAGAATAAAAGGAGCGGTAAGAATATTTACAGACCATACGATGAGTCCGAACATTTCAATGCGGGTGCCGAACCCGAAGCCGACCCGTATCTTCTCGCAAAGAAGGGGGAGGAAAACCAAAAAGTTGGCAATAAAGCTCAGAGAACTCAATGCTATTGCAATAGTTCCCGCTGCGTTTCTTTTATTTTCCATAACATAATGACCTTTCTCTATTTTCTTTGTATTTCAATTATAACAGAAAAGCCGTGAAAACGCAAGACCTGCTTGCCGTGCAGACCCAATCCCTATTGCAAAACAAAAGAGGGGGATTCGAATTCTCGCGTCTCGACGCCGCTCGGTCAGGCTCGGCTCTGACGTGCCAAAGGGCACGTCATTCACTACCGAGCCCGTTCGAATCCCCCTTGCCAAAGCAAAAAGGACACCGATGGTGTTTGGGCGAAGACTTTATGGGGATTCGAATTCTCGCGTCTCGACGACGCTCGGTCAGGCTCGGCTCTGACGTGCCAAAGGGCACGTCATTCACTACCGAGCCCGTTCGAATCCCCCCCTTGCC
>JAHAZT010000005.1 GCA_018383975.1 Eubacteriales bacterium
TGTAAAAAAACAATCCCTCACCGCCTGCGGCGGAGCTCCCTTTACACAAGGGAGCCTGAAAAATCTGTGTATCGTCCCCGATAACTGAAGTTTCTTTTGCCTACTTTTCTTTTCAAAGAAAAGTATGGGGGCGTGCAAAAAAATCGGATAAAAATTGCAAAAGACGCTTGACAAAGGCGGGAAAGTATGATATACTGCTTTGGCAAAAGGAAGAAAAGCGTTCTCCGCTTTCACCAAGCCGCACGGCGAGTTTGGTAAATAACATTCGGTTTTCCCTGCGTTGCGGGGGAATTTTCGGTGCGGAGAAGCTCTTTGGCTTTCCGCAATTTTTATTTTTGGAGGTGTGCTACTATCGGCACTAAAGATTATCTTTACAATGAGGATATAAGGGTTCCTCAGGTGCGCCTTATCGGCGAGGACGGCGAGCAGCTCGGCATCGTTGATACGGCAAAGGCTCTCAAAGCCGCATATGACAGCGGCAGTGACCTTGTTATGATAGCGGATAAGGCCGACCCGCCCGTATGCCGCATCATGGACTACGGAAAATTCCGTTTTGAGCGTGAAAAACGCGAAAAAGAAGCAAAAAAGAGACAGCAGGTTGTTGAAGTAAAGGAAATTCAGCTTTCCTGCAATATAGGCGACCACGACTTTGAAACAAAGCTCGGACACGCGCTCCGTTTTCTCAAAGAGGGAAACAAAGTCCGTGCCGTGGTCAAGTTCAACGGCAGACGCGAGCTGCTGCATCCCGAGCTGGGAACCGCAATGATGGACAGATTCGTTGCGGCATGCTCCGAGTACGGCACAACGGAAAAGAAAGCCGTTCTTGAGGGACGCAAGCTCTCTCTGATAATATCGCCGATAAAGAAGTAATCAAAAAGCGGCTCTGCCGCAAAAGTCATATCGAAAGGAAAAAAATCATTATGCCTAAAATCAAAACACACAGCGCGACAGCGAAAAGATTTTCCGTTACAAAGAGCGGAAGAGTTAAAATGAACAGCTCAAACCGCCGTCACAAGCTCGGACTCAAAACACCCAAGCGTAAGAGACAGCTCAGACGCAACACTTACCTCAGCCCCTCTTTCGAGGCAACGGTAAAGACACTCATCCAGAAATAATCAGAATCGAAACAGGAGGAAGCAAAGATGGCAAGAGTTAAAGGTGCGATGATGACTCGCAAGAGAAGAAATAAAATGCTCAGGCTCGCAAAGGGCTACTGGGGTGCAAAGAGCAAGCACTTCAAGATGGCAAAAGAGCAGGTGATGAAGAGCGGCAACTACGCCTTCACGGGTCGTAAGCTCAAAAAGAGAGACTTCCGTTCTCTCTGGATAACAAGAATTTCCGCGCAGGCTAAAGTCAACGGAATCAACTATTCCAAGCTTATGCACGGTCTTAAACTTGCGGGCGTTGATATCAACCGCAAGATGCTTGCAGAGCTTGCAGTTTCCGATAAGGATGCGTTTGCATCTCTCGTTGAAACAGCAAAAAAAGCGCTCTGATTTTATAAAATTTCCGGAACCAAAGCTGAAATACGCTTTGGTTTTGTGCGTATATGGGGAGAAAACATTATGCAGATAAAATCCCGCATTGAAAGCAGAAGCAACCCGAAGGTGATATGGGCGCGGGGGCTTTCCGAACGAAAAAACAGGCAGAGAGAAGGGCTTTTCCGTTTTGAGGGGATAAAGCTGTTTTCGGAGGCGTTGCGCGAAAAGCTCGATATCGTCTGCGTTTTTGCAACGGAAAAAGCGCTTGCGCTTTATGACGACGTTTTTGCGTCATACGGAGGCGATTTGTACGAGGTTTCGGATTCCGTTTATGAAAAACTGACGGACGAAAACGCTCCTCAGGGCGTATTGACCGTTGCAAAGGCACCGTCTCCGGAGCCGAAACATACGGGACTGACAATTATTCTTGACGGTGTTGCCGACCCCGGAAACGTCGGAACGGTCATACGCTGTGCCGACGCATTCGGCGCGGAAAGGGTCATTCTGGGCGACGGCTCGGCTGACGCGTTCGGGCAGAAAACCGTGCGCGCGGCGATGGGGTCGCTTTTCAGAGTGCCGACGGAAAGAGCGTCGCTTGCGGAAACAATCGAAAAACTGAAAAACGACGGCTATACGGTTTACGCCGCTATGCTCGACAGGGACTCGGTGCGTGTTGACGCGGTGGAAAAGGGCGGAAGGCTCGCCTTTGTAATCGGAAATGAGGGTCACGGCATATCGGACGAGGTCCGAGGGGCATGTGACGGCAGCGTGATCATACCGATGCGCGACGACGGAGCGGAGTCACTCAACGCCGCCGTTGCGGCGTCGGTTATAATGTGGGAACATAAAAGAATTTGACGGAGGAAGAAATGGACAGACAACTGCTTTATTATATCTGGCTTTCGCTGCGCTGTGGCGCGGGAAGCGAGAACGGGACGTATCTTATGTCAAAAATCGGCTCGCCCGAGGAAATATTTGCATCCGACGAAAAACAGCTTGACGAGGTGAAGGGGCTGTCGCCCGACCTGAAAAAAGCCCTGCTCGACAAAAATACCGATATCTGCAAGAAAATACTTGAATTCTGTGACAGGACAAACGTTTCGATTATGACGGTCGACAGCGATATTTATCCGCAAAGGCTGAAGGATATTCACGCAAAGCCGCTTCTGCTCTATTATAAGGGCAAGGTGCCGAAGATTGACGATAACGTTCTCTGCGCCGTCGTCGGCACAAGGTCGTGCACGGAATACGGCGAAAAGGTTGCGTATAAGTTCGGAGCGGAGCTTGCGATGGGCGGAGCGATTGTCGTTTCCGGAATGGCGCGCGGCATTGACGCAATGGCGGCAAGAGGTGCGCTTTCGGTCGGCGGTCATACGATAGCCGTGCTCGGCTGCGGAATAGAAACGGCATACCCTCCGCAGAACAGAGAGCTTATGGAGCAGATAATACTGAACGGCACCGTTATGACGGAATATGCGCCGGGAACGGAGCCGGCGGGCTGGAATTTCCCGGTTCGCAACAGGATAATTTCGGGACTTTGTCAGGCGACGCTCGTCGTTGAAGCCGATAAAAGCAGCGGCGCGCTGATAACTGCCGGCAGAGCGATATCTCAGGGCAGGGACGTTTTCGCCGTCCCCGGAAAGATCGGCGACAGGGAAAGCGAGGGCACAAACGAGCTTATCCGCGAGGGAGCAAGGGTCGCACTTTCCGCAAAGGACATACTGAGCGAATACGAGCTTATCTACCCGCACAGAATATTCATTGAAAATATTGACGACAGAATGTATGCGACGTCGCAGAAGCTGAAGGTTGCGTCTCCTTCGTCGACGGCAAGGCTTGACCCGCCGCCGAAATATACGAAGGTGCGCCTTTTCGACGACGAGCCGAAGAAGCCAAAGCAACCGCGCGAAAAGGAACCGGATCTTTCGTTTCTGACAGAGGATGAGCGGGCGGTTTTATCCGTAATAAAGGACAAAATGACAACGGACGAAATTCATCGCGAGGCAAAGAGCGTCGGCATTGAAAAGGAGACGGGAGCGCTTTTGGGACTTCTTACGACGCTTGAAGTTTACGGGCTTATCGAAGCCGTTCCGGGCGGAAGTTATAAAAGAGTTAAAAATTTTTGACTTGACACGGGACAAAAGGTTGTGTATAATGGCAAACGTCACCAAAAAATAAAACAGATTCAGGATAAGGAGTTTCGCTTTTTCAAGCGATAGTGCAAATATGCAGCATTATCTCGTAATAATAGAGTCGCCGTACAAGGCGCCCGCAATAAATTCTTATCTCGGCAAGGAGTATAAGGTGGTTGCGTCCGTCGGACACGTCAGAGACCTGCCGAAAAGCACGCTCGGCGTTGACACCGAGAACGGCTTCGCCGTTAAATATATCACGATACAGGGCAAATCGGATATCATAAATCAGCTCAAAAAGGAAGTTAAAAATGCCGACAAGGTATTTTTCGCAACCGACCCCGACCGCGAGGGAGAGGCTATTTCATGGCATCTCGCGACGGTTCTCGGCATAAAGCCGGAGGAGGCGAACAGGGTCACCTTCAACGATATAACGAAGAAAACCGTTCTCGAAGGAATGCAGCACCCCCGCGCGATTGATATGAACCTTGTCAACTCCCAGCAGGCGAGAAGAATTCTGGACAGAATCGTCGGATACAAGATAAGTCCGTACCTCTGGAAGACCGTCCGCAGCGGACTTTCCGCAGGGAGAGTTCAGTCTGTGGCAACGAGAATAATCGTTGAAAGAGAGGCGGAAATCGCCGCTTTCGTACCGAAGGAATACTGGACGATTGAAGCAATTCTGAAAACTCCGAAGCGCATAAAGCTCGCCGCAAAGTTCTTCGGGGACAAAAACGGTAAAGTTGAGCTTACATCCGGAGAAGATGCGCAGAAGGTGCTTGACGCCTGCGAAAACGGAGAGTTCGTCGCCGTCAGGAGCGACGTTCAGAGAAAGCACCGTTCGCCGAATCCCCCCTTCATCACGTCGACCCTGCAGCAGGAGGCGGCAAAGAGGCTCGGATTTCAGTCCAGACGCACGATGCTCGTCGCGCAGGAGCTTTACGAGGGTATAAACCTCGGTGCGGAGAACGGCGGAACGCACGGTCTTATCACATATATGAGAACTGACTCTCTCCGCGTTTCCGACGAAGCGGCGGAGGCGGCAAAAAACTTTATCACCGAAAGATACGGCAGCGAATATTATCCCGCAAAGCGCAGAATTTTCAAATCTAATTCGTCCGCGCAGGACGCACACGAGGCAATCCGCCCTGCGGATTTGTCGCTCCCGCCGGAAAGGGTGAAGGCGGCGCTTTCGTCCGACCAGTATAAGCTGTATAAGCTGATATGGGACAGATTTATCGCAAGTCAGATGAAAAATGCTGAGCTTGACGTGCTTTCAGCGGATATCGCATGCGGCGATTATATTTTCAAGTCAAGCGAATACGTTGTTTCCTTCAAGGGCTATATGCTCGCCTATGACGACAGCGACGATGAAACACAGCCCAAAAACAAGCTCCCGGAGCTTTCGGAGGGCGATAAGCTCACAAAGGAATCGCTTGAATCAAAGCAGAATTTCACAGATCCCCCCGCGCATTATACGGAAGGCTCGCTCATCAAATTCCTTGAAGAAAAGGGCATCGGCAGACCGAGCACGTATGCGCAGACAATCACGACAATCGTTTCAAGGGGCTATGTCAAGCGTGACAAAAAGGCGCTTGTGTCAACTCCTCTCGGCGAGGCGACGGTTGCGCTTATGAAGAAGAATTTTCCGGAAATCGTCGATTATAAATTCACGGCAAACGTTGAAACCGACCTTGATAAAATCGCGCGCGGAGAAGAAACCATGACTGAGGTCCTCTCCGATTTTTACGATGACTTTTCAAAGACACTTGAAAAAGCGCAGGAGTCCATAAAGGACAACAAGGTCAAGGTGCCGGACGAGGAATCGGACATAATATGCGAAAAATGCGGCAGAAAAATGGTCATAAAGCACGGCAGATTCGGCACTTTTGCCGCCTGCCCCGGTTATCCCGAATGTAAAAACACGAAAACCCTTGACAAGAAGGGAAACGTCGTTGAGAAAAAGACAGACGAGCCGGAAAAAACCGACCTCAAATGCGAAAAATGCGGCGGAGACCTCGTCATACGTCACAGCGCGTACGGCAGGTTCTATGCCTGCTCAAACTTCCCGAAATGCAGATACACAAAGGCAATTCTTGAGCCTGTCGGGGTTAAATGCCCGAAGTGCGGCGGGGAAATCGTCAAGGCTTACGGCAAGAAGAAAAATCTTTATTACCGCTGCGAAAATTATCCCGAATGTGATTTTTCAAGCTGGGATATGCCGACGACGGAAAAGTGTCCGAAATGCGGAAAAATGCTCTTTGAAAAGAAGGGCAAGGGGCTTTATTGCGCCGACGAAAGTTGCGGATATGCCGGCTACGGCGACGGAAAGCAAAAATAAAAAACAGCGACGGTCGAAAACCGTCGCTGTTTTATTATAAATATCTATTGCAATACAGATTATTTTGTTATATAATACATGAGTAAAACTATAAAATCGGAGAGTTTTGATGAAAATAATACTTGATGTTATGGGTGGGGACAATCCGCCTGCGGAAATAATAAAAGGCGCGGTGCTTGCAAAAAAGGAACTGGGTATAGACATAACGCTTGTCGGAGACGAAAATATAATAAGCGCGACGCTTTCGGCGGAGGGTGAGTGCATCGGCGATTACGGAATCATCGCAAGCGACTGCGTTGTCGAAATGGAGGACAACCCCCTTTGCATCGTTCAGAAAAAGAAAAACTCTTCTATGGGCGCGGCGCTCCGCGCGCTTGCCAACGGAGAGGGAGACGCCGTTGTTTCGTGCGGCAATACGGGCGCGCTGTTTACCGGCGCGACGCTCATCGTTCATCGTGTGCCCGGACTTCGCCGTGCGGCACTCGGAACGGTTTTGCCCTATACAAACAACGTTATGCTTATGGACTGCGGCGCAAACGTGACCGTCACGGCAGAGTATCTTCTGCATTTTGCGCATATGGGTTCGATATATATGAGAAAGCTCTACGGCATAGAGCGACCGAGAGTTGCAATAATCAATAACGGCTCGGAGGGGCACAAGGGGACGCCGCTCGTGCTTGAAGCCAAAGCGCTTATGGAAGCGGACGAAAATCTCAATTTCATCGGAAACGTTGAAGGTAAGGAGCTTCCGTTTGACGCATGCGACGTTGCAATATGCGACGGCTTTACGGGCAACGTTCTGCTCAAGGCGAGCGAGGGACTTTGCCGCTTCGTGATGAAGCACGTCATCGACGACGTCACGGCTTCGGACGGAGGAAAGGCGGAGGACGTCCGCGCCGCGCTCCGTCGCGAGGACAGATTTTTTGACGTTACGGAATACGGCGGTGCGCCGTTTATCGGCATAGCGAAGCCCGTCATCAAGGCGCACGGAAATTCGGAGGCAAACGCCGTGAAAAATGCAATTATCCGCGCCGTAAATTATGCCCGCGCGGACGTCACCGGCGAGCTTGAAAGAAGAGCGGAGCTTTTCCGCCCTGTAACTTCCGGAGGAAAAAATGAAAGCTGAAACAAAGGAAATGTCCGGTCTTGAAAAGAAAATAGGATATACATTTGCGGACAGGGAAATATTGAGGGAGGCACTTTCGCACACGTCGTTTGTAAACGAATCGAAAGAGGGCGGAAGGTCAAACGAGCGGCTTGAATTTCTCGGCGACGCGGTGCTTTCGGCGATTGTCAGCGAGTATCTTTTCAAAAGATTTCCGGACAGCGACGAGGGCGAGCTTTCCGGAATGAGACGGAACATCGTTGAAAGGGCGTCGCTTGCGGAATTTTCCAGAGAGATTGCGCTCGGAGATTATCTTTTTCTCGGTCACGGCGAATGTCAGAACGGGGGAAGAGAGCTTGAATCAAATCTGGAGGACGCATTTGAAGCATTGACGGCTGCCGTATATCTTGACGGCGGCAGGAAATGCGCGGAAAAGTTCATTCTGCCGTTTGTAAAAAAAGCGGCGGACGGTTTCAGAACGTCAAAAACGCTGGCAGACCCGAAATCTCTCTTGCAGGAGATAATTCAGGAATCGCCGGGCGAGAAGCTGGAATATACGATAACCGGCGAATCGGGTCCCGACCACGATAAAACCTTCTTCTGCGAGGTAAAGGTCAATAGTAACCTTCTCGGAAAAGGCTCCGGCAAGAGCAAGAAGGAGGCGGAAAAGAGCGCGGCGAGGGAGGCGCTCCGTCTCTTCGGCTACGACGACGAAAAGAAATGAAAACACACGCCAACATACCGATTTTCGTGCCGCATATGGGCTGTCCGAACGCATGTGTTTTCTGCAATCAGCGGACAATCTCCGGACATAACGTTCCGGATTTTACAAAGGTGCGGGCGGAAATCGAAAACGCACTTGCGACGGTTGACGCCGGCAGAACGGCTCAGATTGCGTATTTCGGCGGCAGCTTTACGGCAATCGACAGAAAGGATATGATATATCTGCTCTCCGTTGCGAAAAAATTTACAGACGACGGCAGAGTTGAGTCGATAAGAATATCAACCCGTCCGGACTGCATAGATGAAGAAATCATAGAGATTCTCCGCTCATACGGAGTAAAGACGGTTGAGCTGGGAATACAGAGCATATCGGAAAAGGTGCTTCTGCTTTCGGGCAGGGGACACGGGGCGGACTGCTGCAAAAGAGCGGCGGAGCTTATAACCGGAGCGGGAATGGAATTCGTCGGTCAGATGATGACGGGTCTGCCGGGGTCGACGAAGGAGGATGAAATCCGCACGGCAATCGCTATCGCCGATATGGGTGCCGTTGCCGCAAGAATATATCCGACGGTCGTTTTCAAAGGCACAAGGCTTGCGGAAATGGCTGAAAAGGGAGAATATATCCCGATGAGCCGCGAGGAAGCCGTCGACAGAACGGAGGCGGCGTTTGAGGTTTTTGCCGAACGCGGAATAAAGGTCATAAGAATAGGTCTGCAGTCCGGCGAGGCACTCGTTTCGGGCGAGGAAATTGCCTGCGGCGACTATTCGGAGGCTATCGGCGAAATGTGCATAAGCCGGTATTTTGAAAAGAAAATATCAGCTCTTTGCAAAGATATTTCCGGCGGTGACGTGACTGTTTACTGCAATCCGAGAAGGGTATCGTGCGCTGTCGGCTATAAGGGCGGAAACAAAGAAAAAATAAAGGAAAAATTCGGGCTCCGGAGCATCAGGATATCCCCCTGTGACGGGCTTTCCGAATTTGAAATCAGGATAAATACAAATCAAAGGAGCTAAAAAGGGTGCGTCTTAAAACACTTGAAATGCAGGGCTTTAAGTCCTTCCCCGATAAAACCGTCATCAGTTTCGACCGCGGAATTACCGTCGTCGTCGGACCGAACGGATCGGGAAAATCGAACATATCCGACGCAATGCGCTGGGTTCTGGGCGAGATATCGTCAAAGAACATCCGCGGCTCGAAAATGGAGGACGTTATCTTTGCGGGCTCGCAGAAGAGAAGCCCGATGGGATATGCGGAGGTCTCCGTCACTTTTGACAATACCGATGACGACGGGAAAATCGCTTCTATGAGCGATTATGACGAGATAACCGTCACAAGACGCTATTACAGAGTCGGCGAAAGCGAATATTTCATCAATCGCAAGCCGGTCAGACTTAAAGATATTCACGAGCTGTTTATGAATACCGGCCTCGGCAAGGGCGGCTATTCGATAATCGGTCAGGGCAAGATTTCGGAAATAATATCATCAAAAAGCGAGGACAGACGGACTATTTTCGAGGAGGCGGCGGGCATTGCCAAATACCGCTATCAGAAGCAGGAGGCGGAGAAAAAGCTCAATGCAACGCTTGACAATCTCGTCCGTCTTGAGGACATAGAGAGCGAGCTTGAAAGCCGTATCGGTCCGCTTGAAAGGGAATCGGAGAAGGCAAAGAAATATCTTGCCCTCCGCGACGAAAAGAAAGCGCTCGACCTTGCGCTTTCCGTCTTTGACATAGATACTGCGAAGGCGGAGAGCGGCGAGCTTGAAAAGAGCCTTGCGGCGTCCAAAAATTCGCTTGACCGTTCAGATGAGGCGCTGGCGGAGCTTGAAAGGCGCGACGAGGAGCTTTTCTCGTCACTTCAGAGCGAAAAAGCGGAAAGCGAAAGAGCAGGGGAGGACATCTCCGTCCTGACGGAAAAAATATTTGCGGGCGAAAGCGAAATACGGCTTGCGGAAAACGATAATACGCACCTCGCGGAGACGGCGGGCGCGGCACGGTTGAGGATAACCGAAAAGGAAGCGGCTCTTTTGGTCGCCGAAAAAGAAAAAGCCCGTTGCGAAGCCGATGCGGAGGAGTCCGCAAAGAGAGCGGAGCTGCTTTCGGAGCGTCACGCAAGGGCGGAGCGCGATCTGAAAGCGCACGAGGACAAAATATCCGATTGCCGGAGTCGCATAGCGTCGCTTACGGATATCTGCGAGAGAGCGCAGAGAGATGACGTTGAGGCAAAGGTTGCGGCGAGCGTTGCGGAGTCGCAAAGAGAGACAAATCTCAAAAAATGCGAAGCGTTGACGGTTGAAATAACAAAGCACGACGAAGACATATCAATGCTGGAAAAGCGCATTGACCGTGCAAAAGAAAAGATTTCGGGCTATGATAAAAAGCTCGGCGACGCGGCGTCGGCGGCAAAGGAAATATCTGATAAGAAAGAGGAACTGATAGCCCTCTCCAGAAAGCTGGCGGGACAGAAAAACGATATTTTCCTTGAAATATCGCAGAGAAAACACAGAATTGCAAATCTTCTCCGTATGGAGGAGCTGCTTGAAGGCTATTCGAGAGCCGTGCGCTTTCTTATGACGGAATACCGCAACGGCACGGTTACCGATAAAAACGGCGACGTCCCGAAGATATACGGTCCCGTTTCGCAGTTTGTTTCCGTTGACGAAAAATATTCGGCGGCGCTTGAAGTTGCGTTCGGGCAGTCCCTGCAAAACATAATCGTCGAGGATGAGGACTGCGCAAAGGCGGCGATTGCGTTTCTCAAAAAGAGAAATGCGGGCAGAGCGACCTTTTACCCGATAACGACGATGAGCGGCACGCCGGTTTCCGGAAAGACGCTCGGAATTGAAAATATTGAGGGCTACATAGCGATAGCTTCGGAGCTTGTCTCCTGCGAGGAGAAGTTCAGGGGCATAGCGGATTATCTGACCGGCAGAATTATAGTTGCAAAGGATATGGACAGCGCGTCCGTCATCGCAAGAAAGCTGGGCTTTAAGTACAAGACCGTCACCATTGACGGGCAGGTCATAAACGCGGGCGGCAGCTACACGGGCGGCTCGGTATCGACGGACTCCGGCATGCTTTCCCGCCGTGCGCAGATAGACCGGCTCGGCGCAGAGGTAAAGTCGCTTGAAAAGGACAGCGCAGAGACGGAAACACAGATTGCGGAAAACGAAAAGGCGATAAAAGAGGTTACGGAAAAGGAACGCGCGGCGCTCGGCGAGAGTTCTATGATAAAGACCCTGCGCGATGCAGAGTCGACGCAGATGCAGGTGCTTTCATCACAGCGCGACGTACTGGCGGAAGCGGGAGACCAGCTGAAAAACGAGCGTTCCGAGCTTATGTCTCTTGCAAAGCAGGAGGAAAAGAACGCCGGAGACTATATCGAAAAGCGCAGGAGGCTGTCCGAGGAGATAGCGTCGGCTGAAAAGCGGCTCTGCGACGTAAACCGCGAAAAAACCGATGCGGAAAAGGCGGCGGAAGCAAAGAAAACCGAGCTTTCGGACTGCCTTATCGACATCGCCCGCGAGGAAAAAACGTCGGAAATGGCACGGAATGCGCTTGCGCTGGCGAATGAAAAATGCGAGAGCCTTGAAAGCGAGCTTTGCGAGCTTTCGCAATCGACGGCGGAAGCCGAAAGAAAAACCGCCGAAAACACGGAGAAAATAAAGGCGATTTCCGCTCAGACCGAGGCTTTGAAAAAGCAGGTCGGGGAGATAAATTCCGCAAAGGCGGATATTTCAAAGCGGACGCTTGAAACCGAAAGAAAACTGACGGAGGTCCGCGCAAAGCAAAAGGAACTGACCCACACAAGAGAGCTTCTTTTCAGAGAATTTGCGAACACCGAGGCGGCGTATAAACGGGCGGTTGAAAAGAGCGATAAGCTCATATCGTTCCTCTGGGAGGAATATGAAACGACGTATACGCAGGCTTGCGAGCTCTGCGGCGAACGCATAACGGAAAAAACGCGCAGGGAAGCGGCGTCAAAGCAGGGCAAGCTGAAATCGGAGATAAAAGCCCTCGGCGATGTTCACGTCGGCGCGATAGAGGAATACAAAGAGGTCAAAACCCGCTATGACGAGCTTTCGACCCAGACAAAGGATCTCCGCAAGTCAAAAGAAGAGCTGATGACGATCGTCGTTTCCCTTGAGGAGCGCATGAGAGAGGACTTCTCGGCAACCTTTGAGGAAATCAATACAAACTTCGGGCAGGTGTTCCGCACGCTGTTCGGCGGCGGTACGGCGGAGCTGAAACTGACGGACAAGATAGACGTTCTCAATTCCGGCATAGATATAAACGTCGCGCCTCCCGGAAAGGTCATAAAAAATATGTCGCTGCTTTCGGGCGGCGAGCAGGCGTTCGTTGCGATTGCACTCTATTTTGCGATACTGAAAGTAACGCCGTCACCGTTCTGCATACTGGACGAAATCGAGGCGGCGCTGGACGAGGTCAACGTGGACAAGCTGGCGGACTATCTGAAAAACTATTCGGAGAGGACGCAGTTTGTCGTCATTACGCACCGCAGGGGCACGATGGAGGCGGCGGACAGAATATACGGCGTCACAATGCACGAAAAGGGAATATCGGACGTGCTTTCGATAGACGTTTCCGAAATCGAAGCGAAAACGGGGGAAAAGCCCGTTTGAGTTCAGGGAGAAATAATTATGGGATTTTTTGAAAAACTGAAACAGGGTCTCGCAAAGACAAAAAAAGCCCTTTCGGACGGGATTGAAAAAATATTTCAGAGCTTTGTGAGAATAGACGAGGATCTTTTCGATGAGCTTGAAGAGCTTCTTATAAGTTCCGACGTCGGCGTCGAAACGACGGAAACCGTGCTTGACACGCTCCGCGGCAGGCTCAAGGAAAAGAGAATAACGGATCCGGCGCAGGCAAAGGAAGAGCTTATCGAGATTCTTGCCGAAATGACGGGCGAGGGCGGCGATATTCCGTTTGAGGACGGGAAGATGACCGTCATCCTCGTTATCGGAGTAAACGGCGTCGGGAAGACGACGTCGATTGCAAAGATTGCAAATCTGCTGAAAAACGACGGCAAAAAGGTCGTGCTTGCGGCGGCGGACACGTTCCGCGCGGCTGCTGCCGATCAGCTTTCCGTCTGGGCGGAGAGAGTCGGGGTAGACGTTATCCGTCAGAGCGAGGGCTCGGACCCCGCGGCTGTCGTTTTCGACGCGATAGCGGCGGCGAAGAAACGCAAGGCGGACGTGCTGATAATCGATACGGCGGGCAGACTTCACAATAAGAAAAACCTTATGGCGGAGCTTGAAAAAATCAATCGCATAATTGACCGCGAGCTGCCCGACTGCATAAGGGAAACGCTCCTCGTGCTCGACTCGACGACGGGTCAGAACGCCGTCATTCAGGCGCAGGAATTCGGCAATGCCGCCGCGCTGACGGGGATAGTGCTGACAAAGCTGGACGGCACGGCAAAGGGCGGTATCATCATTTCCATCCGCCGCACGCTCGGAATTCCCGTAAAATTCATAGGCGTCGGGGAAAAGGTTGACGACCTTCAGAAATTCGAGCCGCAGGAATTTGTCCGCGCGCTGTTCGGTGAATGATATGACGAAGATACTTCTTGCAACGGGAAACGCTCACAAGGCAAAGGAGCTTGCAGCCCTTTTTGAAGGTCACGACATTGAAGTCCTCACGCTCCGCGACGTCGGCTTTACGGGAGAAATCATCGAGGACGGAAAAACGTTTGAAGAAAACGCCGAGATAAAGGCGAGAGCGGCGGCGGAGCTGGGATATATAGGCGTCGGCGACGACTCCGGACTCTGCGTCGACTTTCTTTCCGGCGCGCCGGGGATATATTCTGCGAGATATGCGGGCGAAAACTGCGACGATACAAAAAATAACGAGAAATTGCTTTGCGAGCTTGCAGGCGTGCCGGAGGAAAAGAGGACGGCGAAATTCGTCTGCGTGATATGCGGCGTATTTCCGGACGGGAGGAAGATCGTTTCGCGCGGAGAGTGCTTCGGAAGAATACTTTCCTCATATGCGGGGGACGGCGGCTTCGGATACGACCCGCTGTTCTACTGCACGGAAAAGGGCAAAAGCTACGCCGAAATGACGGAGGACGAAAAAAACTCCGTAAGTCACAGGGCAAAGGCAATGGCAGGATTTTTGGATAAATTTCTTGCGGAAATCAAATAATAACGGAGATAAGAAATGCTGACAAGTAAACAGAGAGCATACCTGCGCGGAAAAGCGTCGGTTATGGATACGATTTTTCAGATAGGCAAGGGCGGAATAAACGATAATATGATAAAGCAGCTTTATGACGCGCTTGAAGCGAGAGAGCTTATAAAGATAAGAACGCTTGAAAACAGCGACCTTTCCCCCAGAGAAGCGGCTGATATTATATCCGAAACGCTCGGCGCGGAGGTTGCGGGCGTTATAGGCAGCAAAATAATACTTTACAGAGAGTCGAGAAAACACAAGAAGATCAGTCTTGAAATAAAGGCACTGTAAAGCGACTTTTTTGAAAAGGTTTATGATTTTATGAAAAACAACGTCGAAATCACGGAGATGCTGAAGAGCGAAGTCAAAAAATATCAATGCGAGCAGAGATACCTGCATACACTCAGCGTTTACGACGAATGTGAAAAGCTCGCCGATATTTTCCAGATTTCCGCAGAGGAGCGGGAAAAACTCCTTTGCGCAGCATTGCTTCACGACATAACAAAGGATATGGACGGCAAAACTCAGATTGAGCTTTGCAATAAATACGGGATTGAACCGCCGAAAAGCGAAAAAGACCCCATGCCGACCGTCCATCAGGACACGGGGGCGTTCTTTGCAAGGGAAAAATTCGGGGAGGAAATCGTCGATGATACCGTCTTTTATGCCATAGCGTCGCACACGACGGGCAGAGAGGGTATGAACAATATCGACAAAATGCTTTTCCTTGCCGATTATATCGAACCGCGCAGAAAATATAAATCCTGTATTGAAACGAGGGAATATTTATATTCCGAATGTGCAAAAATAAACAAAAACGATAAGGCGGCTCTTTTCAGACTGCTGACGAAAACGGTGACAAACGTCATCGCGTCGACTGTGGAATACCTCATAAGCAAAAGACGGATGATAGACCACAGAATGATAATAGTATGGAACAGCCTGATATAGTCGCAAAGGCAGGTAAAAATTGAACGGTAAAAATTCCGGCGGCGGACAGAGACAGCTTTCGGGCAAATTCGTAACGATAGTAACTCTCACGGTTCTTGCCGCGCTTATATTCGCAGTGGCGCTTTTTATGTCGCTATATAAACCCGGGGTGGAGGAAAAGCCGCGCTTTCCGACGGACACGGAAACGGATTTCCCGCCCGACGTCACGACGACGGAAGGCGACAAGCCGACCTCTGTCGACAATTATAAAAGAAAAAAAGGATATTACACCTTCCTCATTGCGGGGACGGATGTGGTGTCAAACAGCACGGACGTGCTGATGGTCGCATCTCTTGATACGGAAAAGAACGAGATAAACATTGTCCAGATACCGCGCGATACGTTTGTAAACAAGGAGGTCGGCGGTTATCAGACGGTGACAAGAGTCAACTCCGTTTATGCCGCGGCATACAACAGGAGCGTTTCCGCGGGAACGAGAGCCGAGAGCGCGCGACACATCGCAATGAAGGATCTGAAGTCACGGCTTGAAACAAGCCTTTGCATAAATATCGACTATTACGCACTTGTAAACACATCTTCGTTCCGCAGAATAGTGGACGCTGTCGGCGGGGTATGGTTTGACGTTCCGGACGATATGGATTACGACGACGCGGAGCAGGACCTTTCCATACACCTGAAAAAAGGCTATCAGCTTCTTGACGGCAAGGCGGCGGAGGGATTGATACGCTTCCGGAGCGGGTATGCGCAGGGGGACCTCGGCAGAGTGTCCGTCCGCGCGGACTTTCTCACCGCAATGGTGAAGCAGGTGAAGGAAAATATGACGGCGGACGCACTTGTGGCGATTGTCGGCGAGATTCTGACGTCTGTCGATACCTCGGTGCCGCTCACGGATGCCGTATATTTTGCAAGACAGCTCTATTCGGTTCCTTCCGACGGGCTGACGGTCAGAACGATTTCCGGCTCGCCCGTTATGAATCCGGACACGGGCGTATGGAGTTATTACGTCATAAACAAGAGCAAGGCTCTTGACGATATAAACAGATATCTCAACGTATTTTCGGGAGACATTCCGGCAAAGCTGTTTGACGCAAAGGGATTTTTCACCGATGCCGGAAACGAGTCCCACGCATATATAAACGATTATTATATTTCATAGGAGAAAACAATGGACGAAATCAGAAACGAAAAAATGACATCGCTCGTCGGGGCTTCTTCGGAGGAGATTGCCCGCGCGATAGCTGAAGTGATGGACGATATGAAGGCGCACGACATAAAAATCCTGCGCGTTTCGGAAAAGACGGCAATGACGGACTATTTCGTCACCTGCTCGGGAACGTCGAACACACAGATAAGAGCCATTTCGGGAGAGATTGAATACAAGCTCGGCGAAAGAGGACTCACGCCGCTTCATATCGAAGGATATGAAACGGGTACATGGATCGCAATTGACTATGCACATGTCATAGTGCACATATTCAGCAAAGACCAGAGAGAATTTTATAAGCTTGAAAAGCTCTGGGGCGACGCAGGCGAAGTCCCGCTGAACACAGAGAACAAAGCGCAGGAGGACTGACATGACATACGATTTCAAATCGATCGAGCCTAAATGGCAAAAGATCTGGGACGAAAAAAAGGCTTTTTCCGCAGTCGACGGCTCGGAAAAGAAAAAGTTTTACGGACTGATTGAATTCCCCTATCCTTCGGGCGCGGGAATGCACGTCGGTCATATCAAGGCATATAGCGGACTTGAAGTCATTTCGAGAAAGAGAAGAATGGAGGGCTATAACGTCCTCTTTCCGATAGGCTTTGACGCCTTCGGACTTCCGACGGAGAACTATGCAATCAAAACGGGCATACACCCGAGAAAAGTCACGGATATGAATATCGCAAAGTTCACCTCGCAGCTCCGCCGCGTCGGCTTCTCCTTCGATTGGGACAGAGTCGTCGATACGACGGACGAGGATTACTATAAGTGGACGCAGTGGATTTTCCTCAAAATGTTTGAAAACGGACTTGTTTTCAGAGATACGGCGCTCGTAAACTACTGTCCCTCGTGCAAGGTCGTCCTTTCAAACGAGGACTCGCAGGGCGGCAAGTGCGATATATGCCACAGCGACATAATCCAGAAATCAAAGGACGTATGGTATCTTCGCATAACAAAATATGCGGACAGGCTCCTCTCCGGTCTTGACGAGGTCGACTATCTGCCGAACATCAAGCAGCAGCAGATAAACTGGATAGGCAAGTCTACCGGTGCGTTTGTGAACTTCACACTCGCCGGTATTGACGAAAAGCTCCGCATTTATACAACCCGTCCCGATACGCTCTTCGGCGTTACGTTCATGGTTATGGCGCCGGAGCATCCGATTATCGAAAAATATAAGGACAGAATAAAGAACATCGACGCCGTTGAGGCATACAAAGCCGAATGCGCGAAAAAGACGGAATTCGAGCGCACGCAGCTTGTAAAGGATAAGACGGGTGTCCGGCTTGACGGCATTTGCGCCGTAAACCCCGTAAACGGCAAGGAAATTCCGATATACATAGCGGATTACGTTATGATGGGCTACGGCACGGGCGCGATTATGGCTGTTCCGGCGCACGATCAGCGCGACTACGATTTTGCAAAGACGTTCGGAATTGATATAATCGAGGTCATCAAGGGCGGCGACATAACGAAGGAAGCATACACAGAGGACGGAGAGATGGTCAACTCCGGCTTCCTTAACGGTATGACGAATAAAAAAGACTCCATTGCGAAAATGCTTGAATATCTTGAAGAAAAGGGCATAGGTGAGGCAGGCGTTCAGTACAAAATGAAGGACTGGGCGTTCAACCGTCAGAGATACTGGGGCGAGCCCATACCGATTGTTCATTGCCCGCATTGCGGGATGGTACCCGTTCCGTATGACGAGCTTCCGCTCCGTCTGCCCGATATGCAGAATTTCGAGCCGGGACAGAACGGCGAGAGTCCGCTTGCAAAGGTTGAGACTTTTGTAAACTGCAAATGCCCGAAGTGCGGCGGAGACGCAAAAAGAGAAACGGACACAATGCCTCAATGGGCGGGGTCTTCGTGGTATTTCCTCCGCTATATCGACCCGCACAACGAAAATGCGCTGGCAGACCCCGAAAAGCTGAAATACTGGATGCCCGTTGACTGGTACAACGGCGGAATGGAACACGTCACAAGACATATGATCTATTCGCGCTTCTGGCATAAATTCCTTTATGACATAGGCGTTGTCCCGTGCGACGAGCCTTACGCAAAGAGAACGGCGCAGGGACTTATCCTCGGACCGGACGGCGAAAAGATGTCAAAATCCAAGGGGAACGTCGTCGACCCCAACGACGTTGTCGACGAATACGGCGCGGACGTCCTCCGCACATACGTCCTTTTTATGGGCGACTATACAAGCGCAGCTCCGTGGTCTGAATCGAGCGTGAGAGGCTGCAAGCGTTTCATCGAAAGAGTGTGGGGAATGCTCTTTATGACAAAGGGCAAAGGGTCGACGGAAAAGCTGGAATCGGCTTTCCACAAGACCGTAAAAAAGGTTTCCTCGGATATTGAACAGATGAAATTCAATACGGCAATCGCCGCAATGATGTCGCTGACGAACGATATATATGAAAACGGCAGTCTGACGACGGACGAGCTCGGCATTTTCGTTCGCCTGCTCTGCCCGTTTGCTCCGCATATCTGTGAGGAGCTCTGGGAAAGACTCGGCGGCAAGGGGCTTTGTTCGCTCGCTCCGTGGCCGGTTTATGACGAATCAAAGACGAAGGACGATACGGTTACGATCGCCGTTCAGATCTGCGGTAAGCTCCGCGATACCGTTCAGGCTCCGGCGGACTCCGATCAGGCGACGGTCGAAGCGCTGGCGAAGGCGAGCGAGAAGATTGCAAAGGCTATCGACGGCAAGCAGATTGTCAAAGAGATATACGTAAAGAACAAAATCTTCAATATCGTCGTGAAATAAGGCGGCAAAACGATTTTTTCGTGCAAAACAGCGAAATATCCGAAAAATAAGTTAAAAATATTATTGACAAACTCTTTTTGCGGATATATAATATAAAGTGCTGAATTATGGTACAACAATTAGGCGGTGGAGCAATGTATTTGGATCTCAAGCCCGTTTTGAGCGGCGAAACAAGAAAAATAACCTTCGCTCTTCCTCTTGACGCTGACAGTGTCGGCGAGATAAAGAAGCTCTTTCCCGATATAACCGATATTTCGCTTGCCGAAATTTCCGGCGAGGTCTGCAATATGTCGGGTTATATGGTTCTCAGGGAAAACGCCCTTATAAGGTTCTCGGCATTGTGTGCCAGATGCGCAGAAACGGCAAATTCCGAGCTTTCGCTCTCCTTTGAAAAATGCGTTGCGACGGGGGACGTCTCCGATGACAACGACGATTACATTTTTCCGCAGGACTCGAAACTCGATATAACGGCGCCGCTTTTCGAGGAAATGCTCCTTGAAATGCCGCCGAAGATCCTCTGCCGAGAGGATTGCCGCGGGCTTTGTCCGCGGTGCGGAAAAAACTTGAACGAAGGAGATTGCGGTTGCAGAAAGTCGGAGGGAGACCCGAGACTTGCAATCCTCAAAACACTTCTCGATAAGTGATACGCAAGGCAACATATCACAGAAAAATAATATAGGAGGTCATCGACATGGCAGTACCGAAGAAAAAAGTCTCTAAGGCAAGAAGAGACAAAAGACGTTCCAGCGTCTGGAAACTTGATCTTCCCGGCATGACAAAATGCCCCAAATGCGGTGAATATAATCTTGCGCACAGAGTGTGCAAGGCATGCGGAACATACAACGGCAAGGAAGTTATTAAAACAGACGACTGATTGCAATCGGGGCAGGTATGAGGCTTTCATACCTGCCGAAATTGTTTTATTGAGGTGTTTTTATGGTTGAGATAACGGGCGTTGAAAAAGGCTCGCCTGCCGAAAAGGCAGGTATAAAAGCGGGCGACTTTCTCATCAGCGTCGGCGGAAAGAAAATAGCGGACGTTCTGGACTATCGCTTTTATATGTGCGAAAAAAGTCTGACGCTCGGTCTTGCGCGGGACGGGGAGGAATTTTCCGTCCGCATAAGAAAAGGCGAATATGACGATATCGGTCTGGACTTTGCGACTTATCTTATGGACGAAAAGCGCAGGTGCGCAAACAACTGCATCTTCTGCTTTATCGACCAGAACCCCTGCGGAATGAGAGAGAGCATATATTTCAAGGACGACGACTCCCGCCTTTCATTTTTGCAGGGCAACTATATCACGCTTACGAATCTCGGAGAGAGGGACATACGTCGTATAATAGATATGAAAATGTCGCCTGTGAATATCTCCGTGCATACGACAAATCCCGAACTGCGCATTGAAATGCTCCGCAACAAAAACGCGGGCAAGGTGCTTGCGTACCTGAAAATGCTTGATGACGGCGGGATAAATATGAACTGTCAGATTGTGCTTTGTCGCGGCATAAATGACGGCGCCGAGCTTGACAGAAGCATGCGCGAGCTCGCCGCCTACCCGCACATTCACAGTGCGTCGATTGTGCCTGCGGGACTGACGTGTCACAGAGACGGACTTTATCCTTTGACGGCATTCACGGCGGAGGAAGCGGGACGGATAATCGACCAAGTGGAGGGCTTTGCCGCCGAATGTGAAAAGAACCGCGGGGAAAAGATTTTCTATTGCGGCGACGAGCTTTATATCCGCGCGGGAAGAGAACTGCCGGATGGCGAGTATTACGGCGACTACACGCAGATTGAAAACGGCGTCGGGATGATAACGTCGACGAAAGAGGAGTATCTTGACGCGCTCGACCTCTGCGAGGAAACTCCGGAGCCGGAGGAAATCTCAATGGCGACGGGCGTCGCCGCATACGGGCTGATAAAATATCTTGCGGATGAAACGATGAAAAAGTTTCCGCAGATAATAATTCACGTATATAAGATAATCAATCACTTTTTCGGCGAGAGCGTGACCGTTGCGGGCCTTGTGACGGGCAAAGACCTTTCCGGGCAGATGAGCGGCAAGCCCATCGGGCAGAGGCTGCTCATTTCCGAGCATATGCTCCGTCACGGAGGAGACCTTTTCCTCTGCGGAATGAGCATAGACGAGCTTTCGGAAAAGCTCGGAGTGCCTGTTGTGCCGTGTCCGGACGACGGCTACGGATTTTTTGAAAGAGTCATAGGAAATATAAAATAAGGAGGAACATATGGCAAAGACTGTTGTTGCGATAGTGGGCAGGGCGAACGTCGGCAAGAGCACGCTTTTCAACAAAATAGCGGGGGAAAGAGTCTCCATAGTCGAGGACGTCCCCGGCGTCACGCGTGACAGAATATATTATGACACCGAATGGAACGGCAAGCCCATTATGATGATAGATACGGGCGGTTTTGAGCCGACCTCCGAGGATACCATCAAATCAAAAATGCGTGAGCAGGCGCAGATTGCAATCGAAACGGCGGACGTTATAGTTTTTCTCTGCGACGTGCGCGCAGGCGTAACGCCGGATGACAGAGATATCGGCACGATGCTTATGAAGAGCGGCAAGCCCGTTATAGTCGCCGTAAACAAGGTGGACTCAATCGGCGCGCTGCCCATGGAATATTACGAATTTTATGAGCTCGGCTTTGACGGCGACCCCATTGCGCTTTCCTCGCTTCACGGCACCGGTACCGGCGACCTGCTGGACAGAATTTTAGAGCTTTCTCCCGTCGCGGATGCGCCGGAGGAAGAGGATGACGATACAATCAAGGTTGCGGTTATCGGAAAGCCGAACGCAGGCAAGAGCTCGCTTGTAAACAGAATTTTGGGCGAGGACAGAATGATTGTTTCCGATATTGCCGGCACGACGCGTGACGCCATCGACTCAAGAGTCGAAAACGAATACGGCAAGTATACGTTTATTGATACGGCGGGCATAAGAAGGCAGAGCAGAGTGACGGACAAGATTGAAAAATTCAGCGTTTTGCGCGCTCATTCGGCTGTCGAAAGGGCGGACGTCTGCCTTATAATGATCGACGCCGCAGAGGGAATAACCGAGCAGGACGAAAAGATTGCCGGACTCGCGCACGAGGGCGGCAAGGGGTCGATTATAGTCGTAAACAAATGGGACAAGATAGAAAAGGACAACGGCACCGTGAAAAAATTCACGGACGATATTTATCTTGCGCTCTCATACATGACGTATGCGCCGATTATGTTCATCTCCGCCAAGACGGGACAGAGAACGGAAAAGCTCTTTGAAAAGATAAATTTCGTTGCGGAAAAGAACGCAATGCGAATATCGACGGGCATGCTCAACGACGTGCTCAGCGACGCAATTTCCCGCGTTCAGCCGCCGACAGACAAGGGCAAGAGACTGAAAATATATTATATGACGCAGGTATCGACAAAGCCTCCGACATTCGTTATTTTCTGCAACGACGCGCAGCTCTTCCATTTCTCATATCAGAGATATATTGAAAACAAGCTCCGCGAGGTGTTCGGCTTTGAGGGTACGCCCATAAGATTTGTCATCCGAGAGCGTTCGGACGAGGATAAGGATTGATTATGGAAAAACTGATAGCATCGGGACTTTTCGGAATGATGAACAGCGGCACGGCATATGTAATCGGCGCGATTGTCTGCGTTTTGGTTTCGTATCTTATCGGCAGCGTGAATTTCACGAGAATTTTTGCAGACAGGTATGAAGCCTTTCCCGATACGATGGGACTTTACAAAAAGGCGGGAGGCAGGGTTGCGTTCGGCGCAGCCGCGCTTGACGGACTCAAAGGCTTTCTCTGCGCTCTCATCGGGCTTCTGCTTATGCCGGGCGACGGATATGCCTGCCTTTGCGCACTGGTTTGCCTTATAGGTCACGCTTTCCCAATCTGGTTTAAGTTCAGGGGCGGAGCGGGAGCGGCGGTCTATATCGGCGCGGCGCTCGTCATGAATCCGCTGATGGCACTTGCCGCATTTATCATCGGTTTTCTGTTTTATTATATGACAGGCTACCTTGCGCTCGGCTCGGTATCGTTTTCGCTGGTGTTCACGCTTGTCGTCGGCAGGGCACGCCTCTGGGACTTCACGGAGGAGGCGAGCAGGATTTTTCTTATAAACAAAATATTCCAGAGCTTTTTGCCGATGGTGATAACGCTTGTGATTTTTGTGATTTACGGCTCGTCAATCGGCAGAATTATAAACAGCGATGAGCCGAAACTGCCTTTGCGGAAAGAAAAATCAAAATAATTGCGGTTATTTTGCAAAAAACTCTTGATATTTTGCAATATTGGTGATATTATTATTCGGTAAGTATGGATTTTTGTGCGGCGGAGGCACCCTCTCATGCCGAAGCCGACGAAAAATCCGAGTATTTTAAGGAGGTGGACATATGGCAAACATTAAATCGGCAAAGAAGCGCGTTCTTGTTATCGAAAAGAAAACTCTTAAGAACAAGATGTATAAATCCGCTCTTAAGACAAATATAAAGAAGTTCTTTGCTGCTGTTGAAAGCGGAGACAAGGCAGTCGCTGCCGAGGCTTATAAGGTTGCAGTCAAAAATGTTGACCAGGCAGTTGCTCACGGCATTCTTGCAAAGAACAATGCGGCAAGAAAAAAGAGCAGATATACCCGTATGCTCAACGCAATGAACTGAATACAAATCAAAGCATCTTTCTCACCGGATGCTTTTTTGTTTGCTCTTTGTTTACTTTTTATCGCATTTTTTCACTTGACAAAGCAGTTATATTTGTATATAATGTTAAACGTCAAACAAAAGGAGGGCATATCCATGGAAAACGCCATTGCAATAGCAAATGAAAAAATCATATGGTATTCGACAGAGGAAAGAATTATGTCTTTCCATTTCGTTGTGAATTACACAAAGAAAATTTTCAATTCTTATATTGATATGTTCCGTTTTGCGCTGGGACTTATAGATATAGGCTTTAAGATTATGTGAGGCGGGATGAAATGAGCGAACCGCGTGAATGCCGATTCGGCAGAGAGATAAGAATAATTTCAAATTTAATTCGTCGCAGACTTGACAGCTCCGCCGTGTTGACAAGATCAAAAAAAATAACGGGAACGGGAGGGTGGCTCCTCGGCTACCTTTACGCAAACCGTGACAGAGATATTTATCAGCGTGACGTGGAAAAGGAGTTTTCCATCCGTCGCGCGACATCCTCAAAGGTTATAACAAGGCTTGAGGAGAAAGGATTTGTCCGCAGGGAAAGCGTCGATTGCGACGCAAGACTGAAAAAACTCGTGCTGACGGAAGAGGGAATGAAAATTCAGCGCGACGTATGTCGTGAGCTTGACGAATTCGATGAAAAGCTCATCTCCGTGCTGACGGAGGACGAGCAGAAAACACTTTTTGAGCTTCTTGAGAAAATCAAAACCTCGCTTGAAGAAGAATGAAACAAAAAACCCGCCTGTCAGGCGGGTTTTTTGAGAGAAGAGATAAGAGAGAAAATCGAAGAGAAGCGGTGCGGCAGAGCCGCGATTGATTAAAAAAGGCTCCCTTGTGTAAAGAGATTTGCGAGTGTGCGAAGCACGCTTGCAGGCGTCGCCGAGACGGGTTCGGAAACCGCGCAGCGGTTGGAGGGATTTGCAAGTATGCGGAGCATGCTTGCA
>JAHAZT010000009.1 GCA_018383975.1 Eubacteriales bacterium
ACCTACAACGTAACGGGCAACGTAACGTTCTATGCTATCTGGGAAGACGACCCCGCGGCGCACAATTACGGCACCGAATGGTATAAAAACAGCGAAAAGCACTGGCACGAATGTGCTGTATGTCACACAAAGAAGGACGAAGCGCCTCACGTTTATGACAACGACTGCGACACGACCTGCAACGTCTGCGGCGCGGTGAGAGAAATAACTCACAACTACGCAGAGGTATGGTCAAACGACGAAAATAATCACTGGCACGAATGCACGGTATGTCACACGATAAAGGACGAAGCTCCTCACGTTTATGACAACGACTGCGATACGACCTGCAACGTCTGCGGCGCGGTGAGAGAAGTCACCCATAACTACGCAGAGGTATGGTCAAACGACGAAAACAATCACTGGCACGAATGCACCGTATGTCACACGAGAAAAGACGAAGCGGCTCACGTTCCCGGTCCGGAAGCGACAGAGGAAACCGCTCAGGTATGTACCGTGTGCGGATACGTGCTGAAAGCGCCTCTCGGTCATACTCACAAGCCGAAGCTCGTGGAAAAAGTCGAGCCGACCTGCACGGAAAACGGCAACATTGCATATTACAAATGTCATTGCGGCAAGCTCTATTATGACTCGGCGGCGACAAGAGAAATAACGGATCTTTCCAAGATTGTTCTCTTCTCGAAGGGTCATGTCCGCTGCCACGAATGGCACACCACCGTGCTTTATCACTGGCAGGAATGCACCGTATGTAACGAGAGAATCGATACGGCGTTCCACAGACCCGGCGCCGACGCGACGGAAACCACTCCTCAGACCTGCCCCGTCTGCGGATATGTTCTGAAAGAGGCTCTCGGTCATACGCATAAATTCGATCAGAAGAATACGGACGCAAAATATCTCAAGTCCGCGGCAACCTGCAATTCGGGAGCGGTATATTATTACTCCTGCGCCTGCGGCGAAAAGGGAACGGAAACCTTTGTATCCGGCGAAAAGCTCAACCATACGTTCAAAACGGAATGGTCAAACGACGAAAACAACCACTGGCACGAATGTTCTCTCTGCGGCACCGTAAAGGATAAAGCGGCTCACACGTTTGAATGGAAAATCGACAAGAAGCCGACAGCCGGCGAAGCAGGCGCAAAGCATGAAGAATGCACCGTCTGCGGCTACAAAAAAGGCGCAGTTACAATCGAGCCCACCGGCACGACAACGACCACTCCTCCCGCCGTAACGACGACGGAAGGAAATGCTGAAACCCCCGAAAAGTCGGGCGCTGCATGGGTCTGGGCAATAGTTGCGGTTGTCGTTCTCGGAGGCGGCGCGGCTGTTGTTATAGTCCTCGTCCGCAAGAAGAAAAAAGCATAACCGGCATCATAACCGAAAAAGGACGCCCGACGGGCGTCCTTTTTTATTGCCGCGGGGGCCGGAGGTGCCGGCGGCGCGCGGAGACTTAAAAATCTGTATATCGTCCCCGATAACCGAAGTATCTTTTGCAAAGTACACCTCATCCGTCAGCCTGCGGCTGCCACCTGCCCTCCTCTCGGCGAGGCCTGCAAGAGCACTGCGTGCACTTGCAAATCCCTCCAACCGCTGCGCGGTTTCCGAACCCCTCTCGGCGAGGCCTGCAAGCGTGCTTCGCACACTCGCAAATCCCTCCAACCGCTATCGCGGTCCCCCCTCTCTCACAAGAGAGGGCTTATCGTCCCCGATTATTAAAGTTTCTTTTGCTTTTTTGCAAGCCCTGTCCGTGCAGATAATTAAAACTCCGCACAAACTTCCCGAAAACCGAAGTTTCTTTTGCCTACTTTTCTTTTCAAAGAAAAGTACGGTCAAAGAAAAGTAAGTTCGTCGGTGCGGAGGCGGTCAATGGCGAACGCCTTGCGAAGGAGGTTCGGCTCGACGCAGGCGTCGTATTTTTCGCTTATGGGCAGCTCGCCCTTGCCGACGAGGGACATCGTGTCGATATCATCATTCAGCAGGGAGGAAATCTGCGCTGACAGGTCGGCGCAGTCGCGCTCGCTTTTGAAGGTAATGTAGTAGCAGCCGTTGTGCTCAACGGAGCGGATACCGAGCTCGCCCGAGTGCTTTTTGAGAATGCGGACAAGCGTTGAAAACGACCTCGTCCCGAGCCATGGAAAGAGACACTTTGTGCTTCCGCCGAGGGAAATGAGCCTGTCGCTTTTGATTTTTGCGTTTTCCGCAACACGTCGTGCCGCCGCAAGCCGCTTCCGGGCATTTTCCTTGAGATACGGAAAATCACGGTCACTGCAGAGAATTTCAAACATTTTGAGAAGCACTTTCGTATGCACCTCGCCATAGTCGCCCGGCCATGATATTTCCATTTTTCCGGGAACGCTGTGAACAAAAATCAGCTTGCGGGCAAGGTCAAGCTCTTCAACCTCCCAAACGCGACCCGCAAGGGCAAACCTGTCGCCGACGGGAACGGGGGAAGAAATCGTGCCGATTTCGTCGCTGCCGCTTTTGACGGAATAGTCCTCACTGTCCTTGAAAACCGCATAGAATTTGAAGCTCTTGAGCAGCTTTTCGCCGGCAAGTCCGACGATGAGCGTGCCGTCGTCGCAAAGGGCAAGATAATCCTTTTTTATCATATGGACGAGAAGGGAACGGTAATCCTCTTTTTCAACGTCGGCAAAGGGCGAAAGAGAAAGCACTCTTTCCGCAAGTGACTTCGGAGTCAGCGCGCCGGATGACGCGAGAACGGAGAGCGTCTGTTGGAAAAGCAGGCTGACGGGGAGCTTTTTCACGTATTGCGGCTCGACGAATTTTTCGTCGATATAAAGCTGAATGACGGCGATCCCGCGCAGCATGTCCCAAGGGATGAGCTGTGGGAGGGGAGTGTCCGGCAGGGGATTTTCTTCGCGGAAAACCATAAACATTTCGGGCGGGGCGTCGCGACGTCCGCTCCTTCCCAGCCTTTGCAGAAAACTCGATACCTTGGACGGCGAGCCGAGTTGAACGACGCGTTCGAGCCTTCCGATGTCGATGCCAAGCTCCATTGTCACCGTCGCACATGCGACGCAGGGCAGATCGCTTTTCAGCCTGTCCTCCGCTTCCTCGCGTATTGACGCGGAAAGATTGCCGTGATGAATGAAGAAAATGTCGTTGTCGCCGCGCAGAGCGCAAAGCTGATGCATTGTTGCGCAGATGTACTCCGTTTCTTCGCGCGAATTGGAAAAAATTATGCTTTTTTGAGTGCGTGAGCAATCATAAATATATTCATAGCCGGCGTCGACAGAGACCTTTTTTTCGGGCGACTCTGCGGGATTTTCTCCGCTGTCCGTTGTTTTGTCCTGAATATAAAAATGCTGGAGCGCGAGCTTTATCTTGCTTTTTCCGCCGGACGTCACGGGGGCGCGGACGTCTCTTCTGCTGTTGCCGCGAAGCCACCTTTTCGCACTCTCCATGTCGCCTATCGTTGCGGAAAGCCCTATGCGTCGCGGAGAAAAGCCGATAATTCTTTCCAGTCTGTCCAGTTGACAAATGACCTGATTGCCCCTGTCCGCGCTCATAAGCGTGTGAATTTCGTCGATTATGACGTAGCGCAGACCGCCGAAAATGCGGATAATGTCCGCTCCGCGGTTGATGAGCATGCTTTCAAGCGACTCCGGCGTTATCTGAAGTACGCCCTTCGGGTCATCGAGCATTTTGTTTTTGTGACTCTGCGCAACGTCGCCGTGCCAATGAAAAACGGGCAAACCGGAATCGAAAAGAAGTGCGTCGAGACGCTGAAACTGGTCGTTTATCAGGCTTTTGAGCGGCGCGATATAAAGCACGCCGACCGATGACGACGGGTTTTCCGTAAGGTCGGTTATAATGGGAAAAAACGCAGCCTCCGTCTTGCCGGACGCCGTGTCCGACGAAAGAATGAGATTGTCCTCCGTTCCGAAAAGGACGTCTCCCGCCGCGATCTGCACGGGACGCAGTTCTCTCCAGCCGTTTGCGTATATATAGTCCTGCACGAGAGGGCAATAGCGGGAGAAAATTTCTTCGCCTGTCATAAATATCTCCTTTTATATCAAATCCCAACCCGATTTCATTGAGAGTTCGGGTTGGGATTTCGGTTCTGACTTTTTTATTATTTTGCTATCGTAACTATAAAGCCGCCTTCGTTCGTGCCGGAAACGGTATACATTCCGGAGGTGACGTTCTGCTCTGCGGCAAAGCTGCCGGAAACGAGCTTCGCTCCCTGAGGAACGGTTATGTAGGTTATGTCGGCAACGTCTGCGGGAACATAGTATATAAGGAAGTCGCCGATGTCGGTCGAAACCTCATACGGAGTGTCCTCCGTGTTGTTGTGCTGCGATTTGAGCATGGCCATGTATTCTTCAAGACAGAGGTCTGCATTTTTCATGGCGTACGCATGGGGAATATCAACAAAGCGGAAATGCCATTCTTCGTTGCTTATGCCTGTCTTATCGAGTTTTTCGGGCTGATAACGGCGGATGAAGCCGTATTTATGGCAGTTTTCCGTTATCCATTCGTATTCGCCCGCACGAAGGTCAACGGTTGCCTTTTTCGCCGTGAAAATCTTTATGTCAATGGCAAGCCCCGTGTGATGCTCGCTGCATCCCGCCTTTGCGACAAAGGACGTATCGTCCGCGTCGTCAAAGAGGTTCTGCTGATAATCCTTTGAGCGGAAGCCGCTTGCAATCATTATCATATCGAGAGCGTCCTTGCCGTCCTTGTCCTTATAAGGACCGAGCGTTTCCTTGTTTGCGGCGATCATCGCCTCGCACATTTTTCTCAGGTTCGGAAGCATGCCGGAATTGAGATATACTCCCCTGCGGGAAGCGTCCTCGTATCTGCCGAGAACGAACAGTCCCTCGGTCTTTCCGTAAAGCTCGGTCAGCTTGGAAGTCATCTTTGAGGGGAACATGAATTCGTGGTCGTTGTTGACAAGTACGAGGTTGCCCTCGCCCTTTCCGCTTGATGCAATACCGAGACTTATATAGCCCGCGTTCCATTTGGGCTTCGGCGCTTCCGTTGTCTGAACGGGAACGGTCGAGGTTGAATCCGACGTCGTTTCGCCCGGCTTTTTGCTGCTCGTAATGCCCTTTATAACAAGGAATATCACAAGGAAAACCGCAACGATTATGAGGAAAAGCTCGCCGAGAGCAATCATTCCTTCTTTCGTCGGCTTGAAGCGGCGTTTCCTCTTCTTTTTTATCATTCCTGTCTGCTGTGTGTATGTTCTGCCCATATCGGTCGACGTTTGAGTTGTACGCGTATTCTGCGTACCTGACATGGTATTATAGCGATTTCTGTTATCATCCGTATTCACGACCCTGACCTCCCTTGTCGGAAAATGACGTTTAATGTAGATACATTATATCACATAAAAATCCGTAAAACAATATCTAATTTTATTTTCGGGAAAATTTACATATTCGTAATCAATTCAGATGGAAATAATCTTAACGGGGACGCCCTCTTTTATGCAGGCGGCAATCGTATACATCGTGCCGTGCGAGCTTCCGTCCCAGAAGGCGATGACGTATTGCGCATAGGAGATTATCTGATGATTGCGGACAAGCGGTGCGCGCCTGCCGTATTTTTCGTAATCGGGGAGGAATATCTTTGTGCGGAGGTGATTTTCTCTTGCATATATTTCGGCAAGACGGTCGATACCCATCGCCCCTCCCGATACAACCTCCGTGCAGTTTGCCGGAATGTACCGGCAGAGCATATCGTATGCTTTTTTCTGGAGCCCGTCGTGCTCTATATTCCTTGAACCAATTATCGCGATTTTCATCCTGAGCGGTCGCCGCCTTTCTTTATTGTACTTACCATTATAACAGAAAAATCAGAAATGTACAGTATTCAGAAAAAATTAAAAGAATTTCCCGTCGGAAAAGCAGTTTTCGGGAGATTTTTTCGCGAAAAAAGGGCAAAGACGGGTTTTCGCCCGCTTTGCCCCGACTTTTCAAGCCTGTTCAGTTGTTTTTCTTCTTTGCGCCGACGATTATAACCGCCGCGACGCCGCAGACGAGTATAACCGCAATGGCAATATAAAGTGCAGCGGAGGGTGCGCTTTTCGCAACGGTCACAACGCAGAGCGGAGGAACGATTGCGCTGTCCGCAACCGCGCTTACGGTGTACGTCTTTCCGCCCTTGAGAGAAAGCGTGACGTTTCCTTCGGCGTCCGTTTTGTATTCGGTTTTTTCGCCGTCAACGGTTATCGTCGCGCCTGCAAGCGGAGAGCTGACCGCATTGAATTTTTCGTCGTAGCCGACGGAGGAAAGCGTCAGCGTCAGCTTTTCGCCCGCCTTTGCGGACGCATGGTTTACGTTGAAATATGTGTATCGGTCGCTGAAGTTCGTTTTGTCCGTATAAATGTACGCCACAATGCTGTCTCCGGCTTTGACTTTATCGCCAAGTTCGCCGGACATTTTGTTGTTGACGGCGTAACCGAACGCGCCGCTCTCGTCGCCCCAGAGCTTCGTGATGTAAAGCCCGTATTCTCCCGTGGCGGAGGCGTAGCCCTTGCCCGCGCCGCCTTCATAGGCTGCGTCGTGAGCGGCTTTCAGAGCGTCATCGAGGTTGAAATCTTCGCCCGATACGACAACCTCAAGGTTTTTGACAACAAACCTGCCCTCGGAAATGATTGTGACGGTTGCCGTCGGTGCCTGAGGCTTTGACGCAAGCACAATCGTGCATGCGCAGAAAGCAAGCGCAATAACAAGCACTGCCGCAAGAAGTCGTTTTGTTTTCATTGTTTTTTCTCCTTTGTTTTATGATTTTTCGGCGAAACAAAAGCGCCCTCCACATGAAAGAAAGACGCCGACTTTTCAAAACTCCGCGACAAAAGAACGCAGAGGGGTGATTTCTGCGAAAAATGACGGATATAAAAATCGGTTCAGCTCTCCCAATTTGCCCAAAAGCGCCCGACATAAAGCCGGTAACCGAAAGGACGGCAAGCATTCCGACTTGGGGACGAATGAGTCCGATTACGGTAATGGCTGTTGCGACGGATTTTCACCGAGATTTCCTTTTTGACACGCGCCGGGTTTTATCCTCGACGCGTGACCGCCCTTTTTTGATATTATTCTGTTCCGTTATGCACTGGTTTTCCGTGCAACAATATTGTATCATTGCGCCGTGGCTTTGTCAACGGGGGGGACGTCATACGGGATAAAATTTTTCCGATGCGGGAGATTTGCTTTTCTTTCCGTCGGCACTTGAAAAGAACGTCGGCTTGTGCTATACTTATTCAGCAAAGAAATTTTAAAATATCCACGGTGAGATATCGTCTTGATATATTAAAAAAACTTTTCGGACGAAAGGAAACGCTTATGAAAAAATTTCTGTGTTTTTTATTGACGGCTGCGATGTGCTTTGTTATGACTGCCTGCTCCTTCGGCAATGCCGACGGAACAAGCACGAGTGCATCGAATACCGAAACGCAAGCCAAGCCCGATGTGCCGATAACTCCTTCGGACAAGCCGGGCGAGGATACCGTCGTGACCGCGAAAGCGGGACGTCATCTTTCGGTTGTGTATAATCCGGCGTACTGCTCCGTTGCCGCGGAGGTGAAGAAGGGCGTCGGCTCGAAGGAAGAGGTCACTCTGAAAATAAAAATGTTCGGCGACACGGAGTTTGACGGCTGGTCAAAAATCTCCGCTCTGCCGAACGAAAACGCAACCGTTTACGTAACCGAGGGCGGCAAGCGGACGGCGAAAAAGCTGAAGGACGTTGCCGGCGGAACGCTCCTGCTGTCAAAGGAGACCGAATATACTCTGACGGCGAGCGGGAATATGACCGTTTATGCAAACTATTCTTTTTCCGTCAGATATGACGCATGCGGCGGCACGGTAACCGGCGGAGGAAACGAATATCTGCAGAAATATTCCGCCGTTATGTATAAATGTCCGAACACGCTGCCGGATAAGAATTATTTTGTCCGCGACGGATATACGCTTGTCGAATACAATACAAAGCCGGACGGAAGCGGAACGGCTGTCGGGCTTGGGTCAAGAATTGCAATGAACGGCGGGACGGGTATCACGCTTTATTGCATATGGGAAAAGCAGAACCCGACAACCGATTTTGATTTTTCAGCCGATGAAAACGGGCTTACCGTGACAGGCTATAAGGGAAAAGGGGCAAACGTCGTAATTCCCGAAAATGCAGACGGCAAAAGAGTTTGCGGGATTGCCGCCGGCGCATTTGCCGGCGCGGACATAACGCGGGTCGTCGTGCCGAAAACCGTCACAAAGATTGACGGCGGGGCATTTTCCGGCTGTAAATCGCTTGAAACGCTCGTAATTTACGACACGCTGACAACTGTTACGGACGAGAGCTTTTCGGATTGCCCGTCGCTTAAAAATCTGCGCATAAATGCGGCGCTCGATCATTACGCCGCCGTCACGGACGGAAACAACAAAATCGACCGCATTATATGGGCAAAAACGACAGGCAAAAAGCTGATGGTTATCGTCGGCGGGTCGGGGTCGATGAACGGCTTTGACAGCACCGCGATTTCAAAAAAATACGGCGACGAATACGTGATAATCAACCTCGGCACAAACGCAAATATTTCCGCCGCGATATATTATGAATATCTTTCGTCGGTGCTGGATAAGGATGATATAATTCTCTGGGCGCCGGAGGCGGGCGAATACGTTCTCGGGTATACGAATATGCACATAAGGGCTTGGGAATTCCAATCCGGACATTACGATATTTTCCGCAGCGTCGATATCTCGAAATATACAAAGGTTTTCTCATCATTTGCTTCCTATGCAAAGGCGCATAAAACGCTGGAGGAGCCGTTTGACGCATTTATGCTTTCGCCTTCCGATTATAAAATTCCGTATTACAATGAATACGGCGACGTAACAGAGCCGAGAAGTCATCAGGAAAAATCATACAAGGGCGAATACAGCTATTCGTTTGAAAGGTGTATGGCGGGCTTCGGAAAGGGCACGTATGACTATATGGCGTCGGTCATTGAGAAAATGACGGCGCGCGGAATAAAGGTCTGGCTTATATATGCGGCGATGGACAGGGAAGCCGAAAAGTCGTTTGATACATTTATGAACGGCTTTACCTCTGCAATTCTTGACAAATACAAGGGTACGGAGGTAATCGCCGATTATCACAGCGTCCTCATGGACGATAAATACATGTCCGACTCGGCATGGCATCTGACACTTGAAGGCGCGGCAAAGCGCACGGAGGCTGTCATAGCCGCGCTGAATAAAAAACTCGGAAAATAAGGGGGAAAATATGTTTCCGGAAAATGATATAATTTTCACGTCCGTCTGGCCGTGGATACTGATAGCGGCGTCAATCGCGCTTGCGGTGCTTGAAGCTTTTATGAAAAAACGCGCGGTCTTTGCGATAATTTCCGCCGTTTTTACGGCGTGTGCCGCCGTCGCGCTTCTGCTCCTCGGCGGAAGCCTTTGCGATATGCTCCTGCTCATACTTGCGACGCTTGCCGTCAGACTTCTTTTTGAAATAATCGAAAGGAGACGCGCGAAATGACCTTTAATTCCTGGGAATTTCTTATTTTCTATCCGATAACGCTGCTCCTTTATTTCCTGCTGCCGAAAAAATGGAGCCGGATAAGCCTGCTCTTTATGAGCGCGATTTTCTATCTCGCTTGGAATTACAAGCTGATTGTGCTGATAATGTTCACAACGGCGGTTTCGTATTTCTGCGCGAGAATAATCGAAAAAACGGAGAAAAAAGCCGTAAAAAAGCTGTGTCTTGTCGTGACGCTTATCGCCTGTCTCGGCGTGCTTTTCTTCTTCAAATATTATAATTTCCTTGCCGAAACGCTCGGCTGGGCGATAAAAGCGGCGGGCGGCGGAACATACGATTTCACGCTCAACCTCGTTCTTCCCGTCGGCATTTCGTTTTATACCTTCCAGACGCTTTCCTATGCCATCGACGTTTACAGGGGAACGGAAAAGGTTGAAAAGGATTTCGCGCTTTATTGCCTTTTCGTCACGTTCTTCCCGCAGCTCGTTGCGGGACCTATCGAACGCCCCGGAAACCTCATTCCCCAGCTCCGCGAGAAAAACAAGCTGACGGCGGAAAACGCCCGTGCGGGACTCTGGAAAATGGGCGTCGGATTTTTCAAAAAGATAGTCGTTGCCGACCTTGTCGCCGGATATGTGAACTCCGTGTTCAACTCTCCCGAAAGCGCAACGGGCTTCGGCGTTGTCATTGCGTCCATGCTCTTTGCCGTACAGATTTACTGTGACTTTTCCGGCTATACGGATATCGCCATCGGCTGTTCGCGCGTCATGGGCATACGCCTTATGAAAAACTTTGACCGCCCGTATACGTCGCAGACGATAAAGGAATTCTGGAACAGATGGCATATAAGCCTTTCGACGTGGCTGCGCGACTATCTGTATTTCCCGCTCGGCGGAAGCAGATGCTCGAAATCGCGCCATATGTTCAACATTTTCATAGTGTTCCTCGCGAGCGGCATATGGCACGGCGCAAACTGGACTTTCGTCCTCTGGGGAATTCTTCACGGAATTTACAGGATAGTCGGCGAGCTTACGTATCCGCTCCGCGAAAAGCTGTGGGCGAAGCTCGGCGTTGACACAAAGAGCGCGCCGATTGTTATCCTCCGCAGGCTGAACACGTTTGCTCTTGTGTGCTTTTCGTGGGTATTCTTCCGCGCAAACTCCCTTTCCGACCTCGGCGTACTGCTTTCAAAGCTGTTCACCTCGTGGGGAAGCCTTCCGGAGACGATTTCCGCAATGGGACTCGGCGCCGCGGCGATTATCGTCACCGTTCTTTCGATTATCGTCCTCGACGAATTCGATATTCTCACAAGCCGTGAGGACAGTGCGCTTTCCGTCTGCACAAGGGGCAGAATAAGCACGGTGTGGTGCGTATGGGCTGTCGCCGTTGCATGGATAATGCTTCTTTCCGTCGGCGGGGCAAGTTCGTTCATCTATTTCCAGTTCTGAGGGGAGGTAAATATATATGAAAAAAGCCTGGATAACTTTTATTTGTCTCTTTCTCTGCGTGCTGATTCCGTTCGGCACCGTCGCCGCGATAGGCTTCGGACTGCCCTCGCAGTTCGGAAATACCTTCCTCGGCGAGCTTGAAAACAAAATCGACCGTCTCTATTCGCTTGATAAGCCGAAAATCGTCATAATCGGCGGCAGCAGCGTCCCCTTCGGGGTCGACTCGAAGCTGACGGAAAAGGCGCTCGGCATGCCGACCGTAAACTTCGGTCTTTATGCCACCCTCGGCACAAAAATGATGCTCGACATCTCAAAAGGCGCGATAAAGAAGGGCGATATAATCGTAATCGCGCCGGAAACCGACGCGCAGACGTATTCCATGTTTTTCAATTCCGAGGCTGCATGGCAGGCTTGCGACAGCGATTTTTCAATTCTCCGGAAAATGTCGCCGGACAGCATTTTTCCGATGCTCGGCGGCTTCTGGAAATATTCCGCGCAGAAGCTGAAATATTATCGCGCGGACTCTCCGCTTGACCCTGCCGGCGTTTATAACAAAAAGTCGTTTGACGAATACGGAGATATCGTTTTTTCCAGACCCTACAACATAATGCAGGGCGATTATGACAGCTCCTCCGTTATAAAGTTTACAAAAGATATCGTCAGCCCCGATTTCATTGCTTACGTAAACGATTATATAAAGTACGCCGAAAAGAAGGGCGCGACGGTATATTTCTCGTTTGCTCCGGCAAATGAGGACGCAATCGACCCCGATACAACGCTTGAAAGCCTTGAAGAATTTACAAAATTTATATCGGACAGCTTCGATTGCAAGGTCATAAGCGACCCGAACAGCTATATTTATCCGAGCGGCTACTTCTATGACAGTAATTTTCATATGAATGACGCAGGTACAGTTCTTCATACGGCAACGCTTGTAAACGATCTTGCCGCGGCAATGGGAAAAGAGCCGGCGATTGATATAAAAGTTCCGGACGCGCCCGAAAAGCCGAAGAAGGACGATTACGACGTCAGCTATGATGAAAATTCAAAATATTTCGTTTATGAGGAAAATAAAGCAGGATATATAATCACGGGTATGACGGAGGAAGGAAAGAAGCTTTCGTCCGTCACAACTCCGAGAGCGTATGAAGGAAAACGCGTTGTTTCCGTCGCACGCGGAGCGTTTGACGGCTCGTCCGCCGTTGATATATATATCACCACCGGTATAACTCAGCTTGCCGACGGCGCATTTGCCGGCGCAACAGCATTGAAGCGCGTTCACATTCTCGCAACCGACCCGAACAACACGACGGTAAACAACGTCACGGGAGGTCTTACGGACGGTATGGCAAAGGGAGCGGTGTTCTGCGTGCCGAAGGGGTGCGCGAGAGAATTCTCCTCAAACTATTTCTGGGGTCCGTATGCGGACTATATTACAGAAGAATGAAACAAAAACCCGCCTGTCAGGCGGGTTTTTTGAGATAAGAGATAAGAGAGAAGATGGAAGAGAAGAGGTGCGCCTGCGGCGCGGGTGAATAAAAAAGGCTCCCTTGTGTAAAGGGATTTGCGAGTGTGCGAAGCACACTTGCAGGCGTCGCCGAGACGGGTTCGGAAACCGCGCAGCGGTTGGAGGGATTTGCGAGTGTGCGAAGCACGCTTGCAGGCGTCGCCGAGAGGGGTTCGGAAACCGCGAAGCGGTTGGAGGGTTGTAAAAAAACAATCCCTCAGTCGGCTTGCGCCGACAGCTCCCTTTACACAAGGGAGCC
>JAHAZT010000010.1 GCA_018383975.1 Eubacteriales bacterium
ACTATATTTATCAAAAAAATCACTTCTTTCGGAAAACATTTTTAATCATTATATAGCTTTGCTGCGAAATTTTCAATAGCGGAGCGGATTTTTGCCTCAAAGGAAGGATTTTCAAGGGTTAATTTTCTGCTTTCTGCGGAAATTAAGGAGGTAAAAACGAAAGGAGAATCTTATGAAAAAAGTTTTTTGTATCATATTTGCGGCGGCACTCTGTGCCTTGTCGACCGTTACCGCCGTCGGCGCGGGAGGCTCTTTCAGCTGGTATTGCAAGCGGCAAAAGGAGCATATCCGTCCGACTGCCGAAGGCAATATGTCGTTCATTGAAAAATATGACGGAGCGTACATCGGCAAAAATCCGGACGAAAAGGTCGTCTATCTCACCTTTGACGCAGGCTATGAGAACGGAAACGTTGCAAGAGTGCTCGACGCGCTGAAAAAGCATAACGCAAAAGGCGCGTTTTTCATTCTGGACAACCTCGCAAGGCGCAACGGTGAGCTTGTTTGCCGTATGGAGAAAGAGGGGCATTTTGTCTGCAATCATACGGCGCGTCACAAGGATATGACAAAGCTCTCGAAAGAGGAATTTGCGGAAGAGCTTCATAAGCTGGAGAAGGTAGTCAATGAGACGGCGGGAGTGACCGTGAAAAAGTATTATCGTCCGCCGGAGGGCAGATTTTCGGAGGAAAATCTCCGTTGGGCGCAGGAGCTGGGATATAAAACGGTGCTCTGGAGTCTTGCCTATGCGGACTGGGACAACAACCGTCAGCCCGACCCCGAAAAGGCGAAAAAGCTGATACTTGACAACGTTCATAACGGCGCGGTTATCCTTTTGCACCCGACCTCAAAAACGAATGCCGACATTCTGGACAGCCTGCTCACGTCCCTTGAAGGCGAGGGGTATCGCTTCGGCACGCTTGACGAACTGTTTTCGGCAGTCGGAACGGAAGCGCTTGAATGAAAACGCTTGCAAAAAGGGTTATGTGCGCCGCATTTGCCCTTGTGATGACAGCCTTTTCCGGCGTTTGTGCCGTCGCCTCCGGAAACGTTGTTTATTCGGGTGCGGCGGGCTGCGGAAAGAGAATTGCCATAACGTTTGATGACGGTCCTCACCCGCGGAAAACCGCGGAAATTCTTGATTTGCTTGCGGAACGCTCCGTCCGCGCGACGTTTTTCGTCGTGGGTGAAAATGCAAAACTTTATCCCGACCTGCTTATGCGGCAGGTCGCAGAGGGACACGAAATAGGCAATCACACCTATCATCATAAACCGATGAAAAAATGCAGGGACGGCGAAGGCAAACGCGAGATAACGGAAACCTCGGAGGCGATAAAAAGCATAACGGGAAAGGCGCCCGTGCTTTTCCGTCCGCCGGAGGGGTCATATTCTCCGTCGACGGTTGAGCTTGCGCGGGCGTGCGGCTGTGACGTCGTTTTGTGGAACGTCGACACCCGCGACTGGGCGCTTGCGGGAACGGAGGAGATAGTATCAAACGTAAAGAAGAACGTCCGCAACGGAAGTATTATTCTTTTTCACGATTTCACCCGCGACGGCTCGCACACCCTTGACGCGCTGAAAATTCTTCTGCCGTATCTCTTGTCGGAGGGGTACGAGTTTGTGACGGTTTCCGAGCTGATAAAATAAAAAAATCCCCCGCTCGTGCGGGGGATTTTTTTTACATATCAAGAACTATCGGAAGTATCATCGGGCGACGCTTTGTATGCTGATATATAAACTTTGAAAGGTCGTCCTTGATTTTGCCGCGGATTTGCGGAAAATCGCAGTTTTTGTGGTCAAGAGCGTCATAAACGGAGCCGCGGACGACCTCCTTTATGCTGTCGATAAGCTCGGAGGAGTCCTTTTCGTAGACAAAGCCCCTTGAAACCACCTCCGGTCCCGAAACCATATCGCGGATATCAAAATCTATCGCGACTGAAACAACGATAAGCCCGTCCTGCGAGAGATGGCGCCTGTCGCTCAGAACAACGTTTCCGACATCGCCGACGCCGCTGCCGTCCACCATAACGATACCGCTCGGCACCGTGCCGGCAAATCTTGCGCCCGCAGAGTCGATTTCGAGCACCCTGCCGACGTCCATAACGAAAATATTTTCGGATGACATGCCCATCTGCTCGGCAAGCTCCTTGTGATGATAAAGATGACGGGCCTCGCCGTGTATCGGAACGAAATACTGCGGCTTCAGCAGCGCATGGAAAATTTTTATTTCCTCCGCGCATGCGTGACCGGAAACGTGAACCTCGGCGATTGCGTCGTTGAGAACAGTCACTCCTCTTCTGAACAGCTCGTTTATAATGTTTCCGACGAGCTTTTCGTTGCCCGGTATTGCGGAAGCGGAAATTATCACAAGGTCGGAGGGACCCAGCTCGATTTTATCGTGCATACCGAAGGTCATTCTGTAAAGCGCGGACATCGGCTCGCCCTGACTGCCCGTTGAAATAATTGTCGTTTTTTCGGGCGGATATTTCTTTATTTCCGATATATCGACAAGCGCCCCTTCGGGGAATGACATATATCCAAGCTCCTCCGCCGCTCTGACGACGTTTATCATACTTCTGCCCGTTATGGCAACCTTTCTGCCGTGCTGATGGGCAATGTCAATCACCTGCTGGACGCGATGGACGTTTGAAGAAAACGTTGAAATGACTATGCGCTTATCCTTATATTCGTCGAAGAAGCGGACAAGCGACTGCCCGACCTTCTTTTCGGACGGAGTAAAGCCGGGACGCTCAACGTTCGTCGACTCGCACATAAGCAGCTTTACGCCCTCCCTGCCTATCTCGCCGAGACGCGTAAGGTCTGTCATTTCTCCGTCGACGGGTGTAGCGTCTATCTTGAAGTCGCCGGAATGGACAACCGTTCCGACGGGGGTTCTTATCGCGACGCACACCGCGCCCGCTATCGAATGGTTTACGTGAATGAATTCGACGTCAAATATGCCGAGTTTTATTCTTTCTCCTGCGGAAACGCAATGAAGCTCCGGCTTGAAATCGAAGCGGAATTCCTTGAATTTGTTTTCAAGAATTCCGAGCGTCAGCCTTGTTCCGTAAACGGGGACGTTTATCCTCTGAAGAAGATACGGAACGCCGCCTATATGGTCCTCGTGACCGTGCGTAAGAATTACGCCCTTTATTTTTTCCCTGTTGTTTACAAGGTATGTCACGTCGGGGACGACAAGGTCGACTCCGAGCATATCGTCGCTCGGAAAGCCGAGACCGCAGTCAACGATTATTATATTGTCGCTGTATTCGAGAACAGCGAGGTTTTTCGCAATCTCGCCGAGTCCTCCCAACGCAAACACTTTCAGTTTTTTAGCTTTTGATCTTGCCATAGCACACCAAGCCCATCCGTAAAAGATGGGGTCCTTTCAGATAAAAATTATGTAATCCGGACGGAAAAATTCAGTCCTCTCCCACAAAAACGGAAAAGTCCTCTTCACGATTCCGTCTCTTTCGGGAATATTAAAATAGAGTTTCCGGTTATCTCTCCGCTGCCGTCCGGTTTGATATACGGAAAAAATATATATAAATAAAATTACATTTCAAAAATTACGCAGCCGATAAAATCGCGGACGCGCAAACCCGAAATTACATCGGATAATCGCAACTCCGCCGGAGACGGCGCTTCCGCAGACCGCCTTTTTCGGCACTCTTAAATATTATTATAACACATTTTTTCCCTTCGGGCAATAGTTTTCTGAAAAAAATACCTGTGTTTTTCTTTTTGACGCGGATTTGCGCGCGAAAACCGTTTCCTGCATAAAAATTTTTTCCGGCGGCAAATAATCTTTCATATCAACTTCACACAGGAGGCGGTTTTATGATAACGAGAGCATATAAAAAGAATATGGTTATTGTCAGCGATATAGAAAGCGATACCGTTGAGGAGGCGTATCTTTTCATACGCGAGGACGCGCCGAGTCCCGACGAAAGCACGCTTGTAAAGGAAGCGGGGCGGATAATACGCGCGTGCGGCGGAGCGGGAAAAGCAAGGTCTTCTCTGCCCGTCGCTCTGCTCTGGTTTCTTTCCGGAATGAGCGTTGCCGCCGCTTTCGCGTCCGTCATATACTTTTTCATACTGTGACCTTTTGATTGACGGCGTCCTCCCCTTTTGCATATCATAAAAACAGGGAGAGCTTTTTTCTCCCCATTAAAAAACAAGGGCGTGAAAACGATGGATAAATGCGTCATAACAATACCGTCGCCGACAATGGCGACGAAAGCGGCGCGGCTGCTCGGCAAAAGCGGCATACGCGCAAGGTCCGTCCGTCTCAGCCCCGAAAAAAACAAAAGGGGCTGCGCGTCGGGCGTTGCCGTCGACGAAAAGGATTGCGATACCGCCATGCTCATTCTCAAAAGAAACGGTATTGCCTATTCCGGCACGGTAACGCTGCGATGAGCGTGACAGCGGCTTTATGATATATCTTGACAACGCCGCCACGACCTTTCCGAAGCCATCCTCGGTGGCAAGGTCGATGGCGAAATGCATAAAGGAATACTGCGGAAATCCGGGAAGGAGCGCGCATCCGCTCGCATTGAAGTCCGCAGAGGCGGTATTTGATACGAGGAGCGGAATATGCGCCCTTTTCGGAACGTCAAAGCAGGAAAACGTAATATTTTCATATAATGCCACGCATGCGATAAATAAGGTTCTTTCGGGACTTATACGCTCCGGAGACGGAATTATAACAACAAATATGGAGCATAACAGCGTGCGACGTCCGGTTGCGAATCTGTGTGCGATGCGGGGCGCGGAATATTCCGTGATAAACGCGCTCGCACCTGATGACGCTCTTATCTCGGAGCTTGAAGCAAAAATCACACCGAGAACGAAAGCAGTCGTGACGATACACGCGTCAAACATATGCTCTGCGTCTCTTCCCGTTGCGAAAATCGGAGAGGTCTGCCGAAGGCGAAGACTTATTTACGTCGTCGACGCATCGCAGAGCGCAGGCATATACGATATAAACCTCCCCCGCGACGGAATAAGCGTGCTGTGCGCTCCGGGTCACAAGGGGCTGTACGGTCCGCAGGGAACGGGATTTGCCGTCTTTTGCGACGATTTTGATTTTTCCCTTCTGTCGCCGACGGAATTCGGCGGAAGCGGCTTTGCCTCCGCGGATATAACAATGGGGCATACGCCGCCGGAATCATACGAGGCAGGCACGCTGAACGTCCCCGGCATTGTCGGGCTGGGAGAAGGGATAAAATATATCCGCTCCGTCGGCACGGAAAATATTCTTTCACACGAGAAAAAACTTTTTGCTCTTGCGAGGGAGGGACTGTCCTCCGTCGACGGAATCAAAATTTATCTGCCCGAAAGAGAAGGCGGCGTTATGCTTTTCAATTCGGACAGAATGAGCGGTTCCGCACTTTCGGCTGCTCTTGCGGAAAACGGCATCTGCACGCGACCGGGACTTCATTGCGCTCCGACGGCACACGCTGCCGTCGGCACGGGCGGCGACGCCGTCCGTATCAGCTTTTCGATTTTCAACGGCGCGGAGGATATTCATTCGCTCGTGACGGCTGTCGGACGGATAACCGCACAAAAATAGGGATTTGCAAGTATGCGAAGCACGCTTGCAGGCCTCGCCGAGACGGGTTCGGAAACCGCGCAGCGGTTGGAGGGATTTGCAAGTATGCGCAGCATGCTTGCAGGCGTCGCCGAGACGGGTTCGGAAGCCGCGCAGCGGTTGGAGTGTAAAAAAAACAATCCCTCAGTCGGCTTGCGCCGACAGCTCCCTTTACACAAGGGATTTGCAAGTGTGCGAAGCACGCTTGCAGGCGTCGCCGAGACGGGTTGTAAAAAAACAATCCCTCACCGCCTGCGGCGGTCCCCCTCTCTCACAAGAGAGGGCTTATTAAAATCAATCCGCGGCTCTGCCGCACCTTTTCTCTTTGATCTTCTCTCTTCTCTCCTGAATAACTTCCCTCCCGTATGGCGAAAATCAATTTACAAAGATTTTTGCTGTTCAGGAGGAATTTTTATGAAAAAAATATTTGTTTTCTTGTATGCGCTTTCCCTTATCTTCTGCATTTCGCTGACAGCCTTTGCCGTCAGTCTTTCGCCGGGGCTTGACGTCATCCGCTCGTCAATGAAAATGGTCAAAACGAGCGTCGGAGAAAATTCCGTTTCGTTTTCCGCCGCCGATTTTGAAAGCTTTCTCGGCACAAAACCGGAAAAAATCAAAATTGTTTCTTTACCGGATGAAAAATCCGGCAGACTGATGTTCGGCGAAAAGGCGGTGTCCGCGGGGGATGAAATCAATATCGAGTCCGTTTCCGCATTGAGGTTTGTCCCTGCGGCGAAGAACGCCTCGTCGACGTTTGAATTTTCCGTCGACGGTGACGAAAAGTTTATATGCTCCGTAAATTCCATGCCCGCCCTCAACTTCGCGCCGACGGTTTCCGATGAAAGCCTTGCCGTGGAAAAGGAAATTCCATGCTTCGGCACTCTGTCGTCCGTCGACAAGGAGGGCGACGCCGTGACGTATTTTGTCACCTCAGCCGCAAAGCACGGCGAGCTGACGCTTGACAATATAACGGGCAAATTCATTTATTCACCGGATAAAAATTTCAGCGGCAAAGACCGTTTCAGATTTGTAGCAAAGGATTATTACGGCAATATTTCAAAAGAGGCGGAGGTAAAAATCACCGTATCGAAAAGCAGTATAAAATACTGTGATATGGCAGGAAACGACGCATATACGGCGGCGTCCGTCCTCGGCGGAAAGGAAATTCTTCTCGGAGAAACGATTGGCGGAGAAAAATATTTTTATCCCGAAAAAACCGTCACGAGAGAAGAATTTCTCATTATGGCAATGAATGCTCTTGATTTGCCGACGGCAGATGACGTTGCAACCGCTTTTGCCGATGACGCGGGAATTACCGCACAACGGAGAAAATATGTCACGGCGGCAGTATCGGGAGGAATAATATTCGGCGTCGACTATGAGGACGGCAAGCGTTTTGACGGTGCCTCGCCGATAACCGCACGTCAGGCGGCAACGATCGTTTCAAGACTGATGTCCAAAACGTCGCCTTCGCTTTCGGAGGTATTGCCCGTCGCCGCGTCATGCGGCGACGAAGTGACGGACGAGGGGCTTGCGGCAATGGCGTCGCTCGGATATTTTTCGGGTATGAAAGCGGACGACACCCTCACCCGCGCCGACGCTGCAAAGATAATTTATAAGATGATGAAATGAGCAAAAAGAAAAGCCGCCCGACGGGCGGTTTTTTTCTTCTGCGTGATATTTGCCGCAAGGATTTCCTCCTCGCGCTCCGATTCCTTCGGTTTTGCACGCACGGTGCGCGTCACAGCCCTTGCTCCATGGCTTTCATAATACTGTCAATAAACTCGATTATCGGTTTCTGAACAGGGAGGATATGTCGTTTTCCGCGAAAACGTAGGGATAGGCATACTTCATTTCCCGAACTATCGGATCGGCTTCGGCTGCTCTTGCATATACTTCTTCAAAAGTATCTCTCTGATGAGCATAATTCGCAGCAGTATTTACGGTTTTTCCCAAAATGCCGTACCGGTCTGCATAATAGCGATTGCCGGCATCGTCATAGGACACATCCATAAGAGTTGAAAATGAGCCGATAATCCAATAGGCAGACTCATAGTTTACCCCCGTTGCCTCTTTTAAGAACAGCAGCATTTCGTTGCCGCTTGTAAACAGCGGGTAGCCTTTTACCGTCCATTTGGAGTTTCCGTCCTGCAGCAGTGTGAATGAAGCGGGAATATTCCCTTTGAAGCATTGCAGGACAGTTGCCTCATAATAAGTTGTGTGAAGATCTGTTTCTTCGCCTATCCAGCTTCCGACTTCAACGCGTGCAACCACATCTGCTGCGGCTATTGCGGATTCCATCGTATATGCTTCTATGGTAACATTCTTTCCGGCACTGCCGACACGGGTCGGAGGCGGCGTGCCGGTTTTGCCGACGCGGGGCGAAGGAAGTATGTCGCCGCCGGGAGTTCGGGAACAACCGACAGTGATCACCAGAAAAACAAACACAAGAAGCAGTGATAAAATTTTTTTCATGGTTATACCTCTTTTCTGTCTCGTATTAAGGTTTGATAGAAAATTTTGTGTCCGGCGGCGTTAAGCCGACAGGCACAATTCAAAAAAAGCGCACAAGCATGTCGATTTACGCTCCGGCTTATGCGCATACGGAAATCGTTTTGATACGACCTCTCCACAGACGGGAGCCGCACCAATATCGGGTTTTTCTAACGTCGGATCTGACATTATAAAAACAACACATGGCGTTACCTCCTTAAATTGGTTTGTCTGATGGATACACTAACCCGTTGGTATTATATCACAGCTTCCGTAAAAAAGCAACCACTTTGCATGGCAGTATGCTGTAACTTTTTTGTGAACTGACGGTTGGTTGCCGCCTTCGGGTCAAGCGGCTCTGACGTGCCACAGGCACGTCATTCACTACCGCTCCCTTCGATTCTCCTTTATGATTGCAAAAAGAAAAGCACCCCTCTTTGGGTGCTTTCATTTTTGGTGGACCCGAGGAGAATCGATTCTCGCAGGCTCGACGCCCGCTCGGTCATCGCGGCTCTGACAGCCGTCAAAGGCTGTCATTCACTACCGCTCCCTTCGATTCTCCTTTATGATTGCAAAAAGAAAAGCCGCCTTTCGGCGACTTTCCTTTTTGGTGGACCCGAGGAGAATCGAACTCCTGTCCGAAAAACGATCCGCGGGGCTTTCTCCGAGCGCATTCCGTCTTTTGAAATTCCCTCCTCACAGCGCCGGCAGACAGGCTCTGTGTTTCGGTAGCTTTTTAATGCGTGACGGCGTCAAAAGCTAAAAAGCCGTTCACGTTCATCGCTGTGTTATGCCCAAACCGAAGCCGCGATACTCATCGGCAGGACACCCGCACCCTCAGGCAGCGAGAGCTAATTTGTTATTGTTAGCGTTTAATTTTAGGTTGCACAGTTTTTGGGAGCTTGTGCGGCTCCGCTCGCTTACCCTGTTTCACATTCCCCGTCGAAACCTTTACGGGCCCATAATTATTTTTCCTTTTGCCGCTCAAAGCGGTCGACGTAGCGCGCCTCTGCCTTTTTGGCTTCGGTTTCGCGCTTGTCATAGAGTTTTTTACCCTTGCAAAGTCCGATTTCAACCTTTACGTTCCGCCCCGAAAAGTAAAGCGAAAGCGGAACGAGCGTCAGCCCTTCCTGACCGATCTTCGCCTGCAGTCTGATAATTTCTTTTTTGTGCATCAAAAGTCTTCTGTCACGCATTGGGTCACGATTGAAAATATTTCCCTTTTCATACGGACTGATATGGACGCCCGTCATAAAAAGCTCGCCCTTTTCAATATAACAATACGAATCTTTAAGGTTTACCGCGCCCATGCGCAGACTTTTCACCTCCGTGCCGAGAAGTTCAATGCCTGCCTCGTAACTGTCAAGGACAAAATAGTCATGACGGGCTTTTTTATTCTGCGCTATTATTTTATGAGCATAATTTTCTCCTGCCATAACTATTTCTCCTTTCCTTTGAGTGTTTCATATTTTACCACGCCGACTATGACTTGTCAAGCACGAATCTGTCGACGTTTTCCGGCGTTTTTTCAGTTTTTGCCCTTGTTTTTCGGGTTTATCTGCGAAAAAAGCACACGGAAAAACGTATCTATCCTGTCGTCAAGGGTTGTCGGTTTTTCGCTTTGAAGCGGCTTTTTCTCCTCTTTTTCCGGCTGACTGTCGGCTGTTTTCGTCATTTCGGCTGTCAACTTTCTTATCTGCTCGCAATAATCCTCCGCCGCCGAGCTGTACATTTTCTTTATCTTGCCCTCCTCCGCTCCCGCGCGGACTTTTGCATCGTTTATAAGCGTTTCCGCTTTTTCGCTCGCGACGGACATTATCTCCGCGGCTTTTTCCTCGGCCGCCGAAATTATTCTTCCCGCCTCTTCTCCTGCGTGACGGAGCAGCTCCTCCGTTTTATTGCGGATTTTTTCCGCAACCTCCTCGGAAAGCTTCTCGCCGCTCTCGCGGCTCTCGTACCCGGCAATGCGGTCTGCCATACCCGCAAGCGCAGCCTTCAGCTCCGCTTCGCGCGCTTCTGCGGCATAAAGACGGCAGGCAAGCTCATCAAGCATTTGCGAAAGCTCTTTTCCGCGCGCTTCCGCAGCGGATTTTCCGTCATTTGCGAGGGACGCGGCATTTTCCGAAGAATATGCCTCGCATGCAAGCTCGTCCAGCATGTGCGCAAGCTCTTCTATCCGGCTTTTCGCCTCCGACGCCTTGCGCTTTTCGCTTTCGATGTCGCCCTTCAGCTCTTCCTCTCTGCGCGCAAAATCAAGGCTTATCTGCTCGATATATCTGTTTACGTCCTTCTTTGAGTAGCCGCCCATTGCGCCTCTGAATTTGACCATTTTTCCGTCGCTCATAAAAACCTCCGCAAAAGCTGTTTTTCGTCTTATTATAACATCATCCGCACCCGATTGTAAATATAAACCGCAAAATTGTTAAAAACTCTTTACATAAAATCGTTTTTCTGCTATAATTAGCCCGTAACAAAGCATAAAAGAGAGGTTATTTTTATGGAAAAACAGGTTATCCGCGTTATGTTCACGGGCGACAGCATTACAGACTGCCAGAGAGCGCGTCCCGTCGGCGACGGAGTCGGCACGCTCGGCAACAGCTATGTCGGCAATCTTTTCTGTATGACTTGGGCTGAAAACCCGGAGTGCAGGGCTCGTTTTATGAATTCCGCAACCTCCGGCGATACGAGCCGTCAGCTTCTTGCCCGCTTTGATGACGAAGTTCTTGCATACAATCCCGATTATCTTTTCATAATGATCGGCGTAAACGACGCCTGGCGGATTGCGGAGCTACCCGTAAACACGGAGGTGCATATTTCCTCCGGGGAAACCGCCGCAAATATGGAAAAAATGATCTTAAAAGCCCGCGAAAAGGGCGCAGAGCCGATAATCCTTTCGCCGTTCTTTATGGATCTTGACAAAAATGAATTCATGCGCTATCACGTCGACGAGATAAACGCTCTTTATAAAAAGCTCGCGGAAAAATATTCCGTCGGATATATTGATATTCAGTCCGCGATAGACGGTTGGATTTCCAAAGCAAGCTCGTATATTCTTTCAAGCGACCGCGTTCACCCGAAGGCAATCGGCGTTTCGCTCATAGCAAGAACGATTTTCGAGCACCCCGTCTTCCGCAGAGTTATTGACAGATGACAAGAACCGTTTTCGGGGAAGAGGAGCTCTGGTCGGCTCTTGCAGACACCTCCTCGCCCATTCTTCTCTACGGCACCGGCGACGGAGCGGACAAAATCCTCTCCGTTATGGAGGAAAAAGGACTGCGGGCAAGCGGTTTTTTCGCCTCCGACGGCTTTGTCCGCGACAGGCATTTCCGCGGCGAACACGTTATGTCCCTTTCCGAAGCGGAAGAAAAATTCGGCGATTTTATCGTTCTCGTTGCGTTCGGCTCGTCGCGCGACGAAGTGATTGAAAACGTAAAGCGTATTGCTTCCCGTCACCGCCTGTTCATCGCGGACGTTCCCGTTTGCGGGGGCGAGCTTTTTGATGCGGATTTCTATGAAAATCATCTTTTTGAAATCAACTGGGCGCGCGGGCTTTTTTCGGACAATGAGTCGAAAAGGGTTTATGACAGTATCATAAAATTCCGTCTTTCGGGCAAGCCCGAATATCTTTGGGACTGCTCCTGCGATGAAGAGGAAACGTTTTCGCTCCTTTCCGGCGGCTACGGCGCATACGTCGACCTCGGCGCATACACGGGAGACACCGTCAAAAAGGCAATATCGCTCTGTCCGTCGATTAAAAAGGTCTGCGCCTTCGAGCCGGCAAAAAAGCCTTTTGAAAAGCTGTCAGCTTTCTGTTCCGGCACGGAAAACGTCGATTTTTCTCTCATAAACGCCTGCGCCCGGGACAAAACGGAGTCAATCGTCATCGCCGACGGCGGCGGCAGAGGGACGCACATTTCATCGGACAGCTCTCTTTCCGGCGCGAAAAGCCGCACGGTTGACTGCGTCTCCCCCGATGAGGTCTGCAATTTTTCCGGCGAAAAGCTGCTGATAAAATATGACGTTGAGGGTGCGGAGCGGCAGGCTCTCCTCGGCTCGCTTTCCCTTATAAAAAACAATGACACCGAGCTTGCGGTGTCACTGTATCACAGAAGCGGTGATATTTTTTCGCTTGCTGCACTTGTTCATCAGATTCTGCCCGAAAGGGCGCTTTATCTGCGCAGGCTGAAAGGCTTTCCCGCATGGGACATAAACCTTTTCGCTTCAAAAAAGCTCATATAGACGAAACCAGAACGGTTGCGTTGCCGGAAAGAGTAACTTTTCCGGAGGCGGCGGCGACAAAAACGCTTCCGCCTTTTTTCGCGCTTATTTTCTCATCGCCGCAGGAAATCTCGCAATCTCCGTCGGCTATGAGAAGATGAAGAAAACTGTCATCTCCCGCAAAAACCTCAGCCTCGCCCGCGACCTTCTTTTCGCGGACGGAAAAATACTTGCAGGACGCGATAACCTCGCCTTCGTGCTTTGCCTTGACCGCCGACGGGTCGAACCGCTCGATAACGTCAAGCGCCGGCTCGATATGAAGCTGGCGGAGCGAACCGTCCGGCTGGCGGCGGTTATAGTCGTAAACGCGATACGTCACGTTTGAATTCTGCTGTATTTCGGCTATGAAAATTCCCGCGCCGATAGCGTGCACAAGTCCGGACGGGATAAAATACGTTTCCCCCGCCTTCACCTCAACATAGTTCATAAGGCTTTCAAGCGTACCATCGGCAATGGCTTTTTTCAGCGTTTCTCTTGTGTATTTTTCTTTCATTCCGTATATAAGCCTTGCGCCGGGTGCGGCGTCGACTATATACCACATTTCCGTTTTGCCCATATCGTCCGTATGCTCTGCGGCATATTCGTCGTCCGGATGGACCTGAATTGAAAGGTCCGCTTCCGCGTCTATCAGCTTTATAAGCAGCGGAAAGCGGTCGCCCTTATAATTCTTTCCGAGAGCCGACGGATTTTCGCGCACGAATTCCGAAAGCAGTCTCCCGTCATATTCCCCGCCGATTATCGTATTATCTCCGTCGGGACGGCACGTCAGCTCCCATGCCTCCGCGATTTTCTCTCCCGATTCACCCATTCCGTAGTCACGGGAAAGCCGTTCCCCGCCCCAGATTATATGCTTTGTCACGGGTTTCAGTTCAAACATCATTTCTTTCATTCCTCCGACCGATTGCTTCTTACTGACATCATATCACAACTCTCCCCTTTTTTCAACCTACTTTTCTTTGACCGTACTTTTCTTTGAAAAGAAAAGTAGGCAAAAGAAACTTCAATTATCGGGAAGTCTGTGCAAATTTTTAATTATCTACGCAGACAGGGCTTTTGCAAAAAGGCAAAAGAAACTTCGGTTATCGGAGAGTTTGTGCAGAGTTTTCAGGCTCCCTTGTGTAAAGGGAGCTCCGCCGCAGGCGGTGAGGGATTGTTTTTTTACACTCCAACCGCTGCGCGGTTTCCGAACCCGTCTCGGCGACGCCTGCAAGCGTGCTTCGCACACTTGCAAATCCCTCTCTCACAAGGGAGGGCTTATTAAAATCAATTCGCGCCGCAGCCGCACCGCTTCTCTTCGATTTTCTCTCTTCTTTTTTATCTCAAAAAGCCGCCCTGAAAGGCGGCTTTTTTCTGCTCATTTGTTCACAGCGACTCGCTGTCTTCTTCGGGCGTTTCGTCCTCTTCGTGTGTTTCGTCTTCTTTCGGCTCGTCATTGAAGAGGTTTTCAAAATCCTCATCATCGAAATCGTCGTAGTCACATTTTGCCGCGCGTGCTTCTCTGAAAGCCTCCGAAACCTTTCTTGCGCAGCTCGATATTCCTTCGGAAAGCTTTGATATTCCGCAGGAAATGTTGCCGCGTATCGTTTCGATGTCGCTCTTTGTCGGAAGTCCGGCAAAGTTCACCGCGCACTCGCAGACGCGTTTGCCATCCTCGTCCGTGGTTTTTTTCGTTTTTACATTGAGAAGAAGCGAGCGGATTTCATACTCGCCCGTTTCCTCGTTTTTCTCGGCGGAATAGGGTGTCAGAAGTGCCGCGCCCAGAAGAAACCAACCGAAACCTGAACATTTTTTCATAATTTATATATCCCCTTTCTGAAATATTATTTCAACTTATAAGCGACGCCATAAAGCTGAGCGCCATTATTACATAAAGAATGATTATACCGACGTTGAGATATGCCGCTTTTCTCACGTTTTCCGCGGAAATATCGTATTTGCACGGCTCCAGAGTCACCTTTCTGACGCTCTTTGCAAAGAACACAATGCCGACAATCGCCGTTGCGAAAACAAGTCCGGAAACGATGAGAAGCAGTATTGCCGGAACAGCGTACTGCATCAGCTCCGACATGATTTTCGCCATTTCCTCCGGAGCCGCTTCCGGCAATCTTTCCAGTGCGGACTGCAATGCGTCCAAATCTATCTTGCCGGCAAGGTATCCCGTCAGTATTCCGCACACGCCGTTGACCACCATATGAAGGGCGACGGTGTACCATACGTTTTTCGTCTTTGTATAAATATATCCGAACAGCAGTCCTATTGCGAACGCATAAAAGAACTGCGAGAAGTTTCCGTGCACAAGTCCGAATGCGAGAGCGGAGGCGAATATCGCCGTTTTCTCCCCGAACATGCTCATTCTGTCTATGAGCAGCTTTCTGAACACCAATTCTTCAAGAATCGGCGCGGCAATCACCATAACTATTATGGAAGCCGTCCACGACGCTCCGTCAAGCGCGCTCTGAACGGGATTCGTTATCTCATGACCGAGAAATTTTCCGAGCAGCGTTGTAACGGTTGTTCCGACGAAGTTTCCGGTATACATGAACGCAAACGTCATGCAGAGATATTTCATCCATTTTCCGAAGGTCATCTTTGTCTGCGTCATGCTGTCGCTGTCGGTTGACGAAAAAAGAAGCATTATCACCGCAAGCGATACGCCGACAACATAAAACGCTATCCCGCTGACCGTTGTCTGATACCAGTTTTTTGAGGAAATTTCCGGAAAGTAATGACCCGTTATATACATTGCGACGACAGCGAAAACGTTCGCTCCGAGAACCATCATCACAATCGCAAGGAAGATCCATGTCATTTTTCCGTAAAGTCTGCCGAAAGAATACGGCGGTCTGACTCTGACCGGCTCCTGCGGAGAAGAAGACTCCGAGTTGTTTTCGTCGCGAAAAATTTTTTCGTTGTTATCCATTCAAATCCCTCCGATGTTTTTCCTGCATATTATGATATCACATTCCGGCGAAAAAATAAATAGTTAAAGCAAAATTTATCAAAAATTTTTCCCCGCTATTGAAAAACGCTTTTCGTTGTGATATCATATGTAACTGTAAACGAAAAGCAGAGGAGGCTCTTATGATAATATCCGGACTTCAGAAGCTGACCCTGCTCGATTTCCCCGGCAAAACGGCGTGCACCGTTTTTCTCGGCGGCTGCAATTTCCGTTGCCCGTTCTGCCATAATTCCTCGCTCGTTCTTTCGGCGGGAGATGGAGAGCGGATACCGGAGGAAGAATTCTTCGCTTTTCTTGAAGGCAGAAAAAACCGTCTGGACGGCGTTGCGATAACCGGCGGCGAGCCGCTCATAACGGACGAAACGGAAAATTTCATTGAAAAGATAAAGTCCATGGGGTACGCCGTCAAGCTCGATACAAACGGCGCTTTCCCCGAAAGGCTCCGCCTGCTCACCGGAAAAGGGCTTGTCGATTATGTCGCAATGGACATAAAAAACAGTCCGCACAAATATGCGCAGACAATCGGACTTGACTCCGCCCCGCTCGGTAAAATCGAAGAAAGCATACACATTCTGATGAGCGGAAGCGTTGATTACGAATTCCGCACGACGCTTGTGAAGGGCTTTCATACGGAAGACGATATAAAAACAATCGGCAAATGGCTTTCCGGCGCGGACAAATGGTATCTTCAGGCGTTCAAGGACTCCGGCGACCTCATCTCCGGTGGACTCTGCGGTTTTGAGCGCGACGAATATCTGCGCCTTCTCGACACAGCCCGACGTTTTGTGCCAAATGCACAACTTCGGGGGCTATAATCTATATATTGTTCCGATTTTTCGCAATTTGGCTCAAAAACACAATATATTGTGCGCTCTCCACTTGACAATAGCTTTCCGAAGTGATAAAATTGTATCACTGCAAAAAGCATTCAACGCTCGCTCCCGCAGAAAAAGCGGGAGCTGCGTTTGTCAATACGGAGGGTTTTTATTATGTATCAGGTAGTTAAAAGAGACGGTCAGATAGCGGATTTCGATATAGGCAAGATTTCCGTTGCCATAACGAAGGCGTTTGAAGCCATCGGCAAACAGTATCACCCATCGGTGATAGATTTTCTCGCGCTCAAGGTAACCTCAAATTTTGAACACAAGGTAAAAGACGGCCTTGTTTCCGTTGAGGACATTCAGGACAGCGTTGAGTCCGTGCTTATTCAGGCGGGCTATGACGACGTTGCGAAGACTTACATTCTCTATCGTAAACAGAGAGAAAAAATCCGCAATATGAAGTCCACCATCCTTGACTATAAGGAGCTTGTCAACAGTTATGTCAAGGCTATTGACTGGCGTGTGAAGGAAAACTCCACCGTTACGTATTCCGTCGGCGGACTTATCCTTTCAAACTCCGGCGCAATCACGGCAAATTACTGGCTTTCCGAAATATACGATGAAGAAATCGCAAATGCGCACAGAAGCGGCGATATCCACCTTCACGACCTCTCAATGCTCACGGGCTACTGCGCAGGCTGGTCGCTCAAGCAGCTCATTCAGGAAGGCCTCGGCGGCGTTGTCGGAAAGATAACCTCCGCTCCCGCAAGTCATCTTGCAACTCTCTGCAACCAGATGGTAAACTTCCTCGGCATAATGCAGAACGAATGGGCCGGCGCGCAGGCGTTTTCGTCGTTCGACACATACCTTGCCCCGTTTGTCAAGGTTGACAATCTCGATTATGACGCTGTCAAAAAGTGCATTGAATCGTTCATTTACGGCGTGAACACACCGTCAAGATGGGGCACGCAGGCACCGTTCTCGAACATCACTCTCGACTGGACGGTCCCCGCAGACCTCGCGGAGATGAACTGCATCGTCGGCGGCAAGGAAATGCCCTTCCGCTATAAGGACTGCAAAAAGGAAATGGATATGATAAACCGCGCGTTTATCGAAATAATGATAGAGGGCGACGCCAACGGCAGAGGCTTCCAGTATCCTATCCCCACGTATTCCATCACGCGCGATTTTGACTGGTCCGAGACGGAAAACAATAAGCTCCTCTTTGAAATGACGTCAAAATACGGCACACCGTATTTCTCAAACTACGTAAACTCCGACATGGAGCCGAGCGATATCCGCTCGATGTGCTGCCGTCTGCGTCTTGACCTTCGTGAGCTCCGCAAAAAATCGGGCGGCTTTTTCGGAAGCGGCGAGTCAACAGGTTCGATCGGTGTTGTAACAATCAACCTTCCCCGTCTTGCATATCTTGCGGAAAACAAGGAAGACTTCTATAAACGTCTCGATCACATTATGGACGTTGCGGCGCGTTCGCTCAGCGTCAAGAGAAGAGTAATCACAAAGCTCCTCGACGAAGGACTTTATCCTTATACAAAGCGTTACCTCGGCACCTTCAAAAATCACTTCTCGACGATCGGTCTCGTCGGCATGAACGAAGCGGGTCTGAACGCAAACTGGCTCAGAAAAGACATAACTCATAAGGAAACTCAGGACTTCGCAAAGGAATGTCTCAATCATATGCGCGAGCGCCTCTCCGACTATCAGGAGCAGTACGGCGACCTTTACAACCTCGAAGCAACTCCAGCAGAGTCGACGGCATACCGTCTCGCGAAGCACGACAAACGTCGCTATCCGGATATAATCACCGCCGGCACGGAGGAATCTCCTTATTATACGAACAGCTCACATCTTCCCGTCGGCTATACGGAGGATATCTTCTCCGCGCTCGACATTCAGGACGAGCTTCAGACGCTTTACACGTCCGGAACGGTATTCCATGCGTTCCTCGGCGAAAAGCTGCCGGACTGGAAATCGGCGGCGTCGCTCGTCCGCAAGATTGCGGAAAATTACAGACTTCCTTATTACACTCTCTCCCCGACATATTCCGTCTGCGCAGAGCACGGATATATCGCCGGCGAGGTTTACGACTGTCCCGTGTGCGGAAAGAAAACGGAGGTTTACAGCCGCATAACAGGCTATTACCGTCCCGTTCAGAACTTCAATGACGGCAAGGCGCAGGAATTTGCCGAGCGCAAGGAATACGTCATCGAGCGTTCTCACCTTACGCACTTCGGCGTGCTTGAACATAAGGAGCCGGAGCACAAGGAGGAGCACGAGCCGAAAACCGCCGCAAACCTGCTCTTCACGACAAAAACCTGCCCGAACTGCAAAATAGCAAAGGCACTCCTTGAAAAAGCGGGCATTGCATACGAAAACATCTACGCAAACGAAAACGAGGATATGGCTGTGGCATATGACATCGTAACCGCGCCGACGCTCGTCGTGCCGGAGGGTGACGGAGTCAGACGTCTGAAAGGCGTATCCGAAATCAGAAAATATATAGAATCGCTTTGATAAAATGCATGATATTATAATAATCGGCGCAGGGCCGGCGGGACTTACCGCCGCCCTCTACGCTCTGAGAGCCGGCAAAACCGCGCTCATACTTGAAAAATCCAATTTCGGCGGTCAGATGACGTATTCCCCGAAGATTGAAAACTTTCCCGGCACCGCACAGATAAGCGGAAACGAGCTTGCGGAGCAGCTTATAGATCAGGTCATATCCCACGGCGCAGACATTGAGCCGGAGGAGGTGACCGGTATAGAAGACCTCGGCGGGACGAAAAAAGTCATAACGACGAGCGGAAGCCACGAGGGGAAAGCCGTCATCATCGCCGCAGGCGTAAAACACAGGCTGACAGAAGCCGAAGGCGAGGAAAAATTCCTCGGCGAGGGCATTTCCTTCTGCGCCGTATGCGACGGTGACTTTTATTCCGGCAAGGAGGTTGCCGTCATCGGCGGAGGAAACAGCGCGCTTCAGGAGGCTGTCCTCCTCTCCGAAAAATGCAAAAAAGTCACTCTCGTTCAGAACCTGCCGTACTTCACAGGCGAAAAGCGCCTGCTTGACGTTCTCCGCGAAAGGAAAAACGTTGAGTATATAACGGGGTCAACCGTCCGCCGCTTTGAAGGCGAAGGAAAGCTCTCTTCCGTTGTCATAGCGGACGAAAGCGGGAGCGAAACCGCACTTTCCGTTGACGGAGTATTCGTTGCGATAGGGCTTATCCCGTCCAATGAGATATTCGCCTCCGTCTGCGGGCTGGACGACCGCGGTTACTTTGATTCCGGCGAGGACTGCAAAACAAAGACCTCCGGAATTTTCGTCGCGGGGGACTGTCGCAGGAAAAGCATAAGGCAGATTACAACGGCGTGTGCCGACGGCTCGGTCGCCGCTCTTGCCGCTTGCAATTTCATAGATTTATCCTAAAATAATCTCCTAAAAACAACTCCGCCGCGGTTTTCCCGCGGCGGAGCTGCTTTTTTGATTATGATTATTCAACAATGTAATCCTTGAGTTCTTCAAAGAGCTTATCGCAATCGTCGCCGTAAGCGGTGAGTGTGATGGGGCTGAGAAGGTCAAGGCTGAATATACCCATTATCGACTTTGCGTCAACAACGTATCTGCCGCTGGAAAGGTCAACCTCGGAATCATACTTGCGGACTATTTCAACAAAATCTCTGACCGCCTCTATTGAAGAAAGACGAATTTTTACTGTTTTCATTTGCAATCTCCTTTCGACCGTTATGTCTTATACATAATATATAATAGCAAAAAGGGGGGTGCTTGTCAATATCAATCTTTCAATTTATCACCGAAAGTGCGAACGAAAATATGAGAAGATATCCCTGCCAGAAGGCAGAGAGCAGAAGGCAAAGCGCCGGCAGCCTGCCGACCCTCCTCACAAGCGGATAAAGTGCGGAAAGCAATATAAGGCTCACGCAGCAGACAAGAGCCGACCCGAAAAATGCCGTCGCCCTGAAATTCAGCGGTATCCATATGTACGTCAGCGCATAGACGCAGCCGTAAAGCGCGGCGGCGGTGCCGGAGCTTTTCCCGCAGAGATGAAACGGCGAGAAGAACGTAAGCGACAGCGAAAACGACAAAAGGCAGAGCGCAATCGCAAAAAATATTATAAAAATGACCGTCGGCAACGCCCAGACGGGCGTGCATATCTCCTCCCATGCGTCGCCGTCCGTGCCGTTTATCGCAAAAAGTATGCCCAGCGCGAGCGCAACGCCCATTATTATCAGAGTCAGCGTGACATTCACGCACGCAAGCTCTTTCCCGACGTTGCGCTTTATTTCCTTCGATATGGTTTTCATAAAGTCCCCCCAAATGAAGAGAAGGAAGGCGGCAGGTGCGCCTTTTCTCTTCGGTATTCTCTCTTTTTTCCTATTCTATTCCCGAAAGACAAAAATATGCCCTCTTCCGAAGGCATATTTTCGTTTTGAAAAGGTTATCTTGTCGTATGCTCGGTGACCGCGTCCGTCGCTTCTCTCGGACGGAACAAAAGAGAAATACACCATATTCCCGCAAGCGCGACGAGCGTATAAACAACTCTTGAAGCAGCCGCGTCCTGTCCGCCGAAAATCCACGCGACAATATCAAAGCGGAAAAGTCCGATACTGCCCCAGTTGAGCGCGCCGATGATTGAAATAATGAGCGCAATTCTGTCAATTATCATAAAAAATCAACTCCTTGTTTTTTTATTTGACATTCCCTATTCTCCCCCTTTTCGTCCGACTTATACATTATTTTTCATTTTATTATTGCAATCGGCGTCGCAAACGGTTAGAATATAGGGGTAAAATCAATTTTAAGGACTTAATATGAGAGCAAGAAAACTCAAACACCGCGACGAGCGTCTGCTCGCCTGCGACAACATTATAACAGACGAATTCTCCTCCGACCCGCCGAGTCTCGTCCCCGCAGAGCTCTTTCCGGATTATTCAAAATTCCGTCTTGAAATAGGTTGCGGCAAGGGAGGCTTTGTCCGCGGAGAGGCGATTTCCCATCCGGACACGGCATATATAGCGGTGGAGCTGATAACGGACGTCATCGTTCAGGCGGCGGAGCGAACGCCGAAGGAAGAATATAAAAACGTCGTTTTTCTCAACACAAACGCTTCGCGCCTCGACCGTATTTTCCCCGCCGGCAGTTTTGAAAGAATTCATATAAATTTCTGTGACCCATGGCCGAAAAAGCGCAACGCAAAACGTCGGCTCACATGCCGCACGTTCCTTTCGCTTTTCCGTCCGCTCCTCTCCGACGGCGGCTGTATCGCGTTCAAAACCGACAACGCCGACCTCTTTGAATATTCCCTGCCCGAATTTGAGGCGGCAGGCTACCGCACGGAAAAGGTCACGCGCGACCTGCACTCAAGCGAATATTACGGCTGCGATACGGAAACCGAATACGAAAAAGCGTTTTCCGAAAAAGGCACGCCGATTTGTCGCCTTGAAGCATATCCTTCCCGCTGAAACCGCATAATTTGCGCAAAATCTTCAAAACTTTTTTGAAAAAAAGAAAATTTACTATTGATTTTTCAAAAAAGGCGTGATATAATAAACAACGCTGTATCTCTGTTAAACCGTGCGGTATGCTCTTTGCAAATCGCACTTTGCAGATAAAATCAATCACAGGAGGTGTAAATATGGCAAAATGTGTATGTTGCGGTAAGTCGCTCGTTTTCGGAAACAACGTTTCTCACTCAAACCGCAAGACAAGCAGAACTTGGAAGCCCAATCTCAGAAAGGTAAGCGCGAATATCAACGGCACTCACAAGACGGTTACCGTTTGCTCCCGTTGCCTTCGCTCCGGCAAGGTAGAAAGAGCGTAACACCTCTGACAAAAGCTTTACAGGACCCCTTCCGCAAGGAAGGGGATTTTGCGTAAAAAGGGAGTTTGCCGATGAATTTTCTTCTCGTATCGTCCGAAGCGGACAAATCCGCGCTTTCAAAGCTTTCGGAATTCGGAACGGTCGTTCCGCTTCCGCCCCTGACGTCGCTTCCGAAGCCGATATCCTCGCACGCAGACACGCTTATTGCGTCGGTCGGCGATGAGTTTTTCGTATACAAGGATTACCTTGAAAGCGACAAGCTCTTCCGCGCTCTCGGCTTGCCGTGTACCGTCATAAGCGCAGCAGCGGGAAATGTCTATCCTTTCGACGCCGCGCTGAACTGCTTTACCGTCGGTGACAGGCTCGTCTGTCGTGAAAAAAGTGTCGCTCCCGAAATACTTGCGTTTGCAAAAAAACGCGGCTACAAAACGCTGAACGTCAGGCAGGGCTATGCCCATTGCTCCTGCGCGACCGTCGGCGACGGAATTCTGACCTCGGACAGAGGAATCATCCGTGCGGCGAAAAATGCCGGCATTGACTCGGTTTTTGTCTCGCCGAAGGGAATCTCTCTCGACGGCTATTCCGGCGGCTTTATCGGCGGAACGTGCGGCACGGTCGGCAGGACCGTTATATTTTCCGGCGATTTGCGACTTCTCCGCGGCGGCGAAGCGGCGGAGGACTTCATCAAAAGCAAAGGCTTTGACCCGTATTATCTTTCGGACAAGCCGCCGGTCGATTACGGCGGCATAATCTCCGTCAACATCTAACCGTACTTTTCTTTGAAAAGAAAAGTAGGCACCGTACTTTTCTTTGAAAAGAAAAGTAGGCAAAAGAAACTTTAGTAATCGGGGATAATTACGGCTCCTTTGTGTAAAGGGAGCTCCGCCGCAGGCGGTGAGGGATTGTTTTTTACAACCCTTCCACCACTTCGTGGTCCCCCTCCCCTTACACAGGGGAGGCTCATTTAGCCTTCTCCAGTGGGAGAAGGTGGCAGCCGCAGGCTGACAGATGAGGTGTACTTTTGCAAAAAAACTTCAATAATCGTGTAATGTAAGCAGAATTTCAGGCATCTGCGCTCAATTAAAAACAAGGAGGCACTTATGAAAATTGAAACTTTTTCTCTCGGCACGTCAAATCCCGACGTGAAAATAACAGCCTATATTGCAGATGACAGCGCGGAGGGCAGGCGTCCCGCTCTGCTCATTATCCCCGGCGGCGGATACCGCATCTGCGCCTACTGCGAGGGAGAGCCGTATGCGCTTGAATTCTGTGCAAAAGGCTACAACTGTTTCGTTCTCGGTTATTCCGTTATGGGCGCGGCGCGCTTTCCGACACAGCTTATAGAGGCGTCGCTTGCGATGAAATTCATCCGCGACAATGCCGAAAAATACAAAACTGATAAAGACAGAGTGTTCGTTATAGGCTCGTCCGCAGGCGGTCACCTTGCCGCAATGCTGGGCACGATGTGGAACGACAAACTCGTCACTGACGCAATAGATATGCCCAAGGGCTACAACAGACCGACGGGAATGCTTCTCTGCTATCCCGTTATAACGTCGGACAGAAAATATGCCCATGAGGACTCCTTCCGCAAGCTGCTCGGCAATGAAAACTTAAATGACGACGCAATGCGCAAAAAAGTTTCCATAGAGCGCGCCGTGACGAAAAAAACCGTCCCTGCGTTCATATGGCACACAAGGACGGACAGCGGCGTGCCCGTTATGAACTCGCTCCTTCTGGCGGAGTCGCTTGCAAAGAAAAATATCCCCTATGAACTGCACATCTATCCCTCTGGCGGACACGGAATGTCGCTTTGTCAAAAAAATCTCGGCTCCGAAAATGACTATAATCACGACTGGGTGCGGTGCGCGACGCATTGGATGCGGTCGTTTGATAAATAATTGCGAAAAGGCAGGAAAATATAATGCAAACAGAAGTTTTTCATCTTTCCGGAACGAATCCCGACGTCAGACTGACGGCTTATCTCGCAGGGACGTATGATCGTATCCCTCATAACAAAAAACGTCCTGCGGTGCTTGTCATTCCCGGCGGGGGCTATGCATACTGCTCCGCAAGAGAAGCGGAGCCTATCGCGCAGGAATTTCTTGCGCACGGCTACAATGCTTTCGTTTTCGATTACTCCGTAAACGGCGCGGCGGTTTATCCGACGCAGCTCATAGAAGCGTCGCTTGCGATGAAATTTCTCCGCGACAACGCCGAAAAGCTCCGTATCGACCCCGAAAGAATTTTCGTCATCGGATTTTCCGCCGGAGGTCATCTCGCCGCAATGCTGGGCACGATGTGGCACAGGGACTTTATTTATGACGCCGTCGATATGCCCTACGGCTACAACAAGCCGACGGGGATGATTCTTTGCTACCCCGTTATAACAAGCGGAAAATATGCGCACAGAGGCTCGTTTGACAACCTCCTCGGCGACGGAAAAAACGATAAAAAGCTGCTTCATGAGGCGTCCCTCGAATACGCCGTGACGAAAAAAACCGTCCCTGCGTTTATCTGGCACACCCGCGCGGACAGCACTGTCCCCGTCATAAATTCGATACTCTTTGCAGAGGCGCTCTCAAAGAAAAACATTCCTTACGAGCTGCATATATATCCGGACGGCTGGCACGGAATGACGCTTTGCCGCGACTTTCTTGACGCGGAAAACGAATACATCGGCGATTGGGTCCGCTCATGCGAGCATTGGATGAAGAACACAAAATAAAAAAAACAGGGCTTGCGCCCTGTTTTTTTATTTGAATATAGAACGGAAATTATTTATTATTTTTTCGTCCGTGCCTTTGGGAAGTCCGGTTTCCCCGTCCATATCAATCATGGCGAAGAGAACGTACTCTCCCTCGCTTTCGCAGATGACCGTATCTGCCGACGTGCATATGTTCCATACAAGGTCACAGTTTTCTTTGAGTGTGTTTTTGAACTCGTCAACGGGAACCGTGCCGTCGAGCTTGAAAACGTAAGCAATGAACGGCAGGGAGTTTATTACCGGAGCGGCAAACGCGCCGGAAGCGATCCCTTTGATCTCCCTTACGTTGAAGCCCGTCATATCCTTTCCGTTTGCGGAGCCGTAATAAAGGTCAATTTTCGTCACTCCGCCGACGGATTTCTTGATCATGCCCTTTGTCGACGGCAACGACGAACACGAAACAAGCGCAAGCATTGTGATTGCTAAAACGATTGCCAGAATTTTTTTCATAGTTTTTTCTCCTTTTTCTTTAATTCTTTGGGTTTGAATGTACTGTCGCTTATATTCTCCTTGAAGCCCTCGCCGATTGTCTCCGTTGAGTCTCCGAGAACGATGAACGCCCTTGGGTCGACGGATCTGGCAATTGTTTTCAGAAGGAAAATTTCGTTCTTTTTCACTACGCAGAAAACGATTTTTTTCTTTTCCTTCGTGTACCAGCCCTCGCCGTCGATAAGGGTTACCCCTCTGCCGATTTTGTCCGCGACAGCCGAAGCGATTTCTTCGTGCTTTGACGAGAAAATGAACGCCATTTTGGATTTGTCAAAGCCGCCGGTCACAATTTCTATCGAAAGCGATGAAACAAGCACGGAAACAAGCGAATAGAAAACCGAAAGGAAATTTTTCATCACTATCGCCGCGCCGATGATTACAATCGCGTCAACTATTGCAATCAGTTTTGCCGTTGATATTTTCTTTGCTTTCAGTTTGATAAGAAGGGCAACAAAGTCCGAGCCGCCTGTCGTAAATCCTCTGTAAAGCATAATTCCTATTGCCGCGCCGAGCGATATTCCGCCGAAAATGGCGCAGAGAAAGGCGTTTTCTTTCGGTTGAGGGAAAGCCTCCGGAAGAAATTTTATAAAGTCGATGGAAAGCGAGGTAACGGTTATTCCTATAAAGCTCTTTATTCCGGAGCGGTACCCGTAAAAAATGCAGAAAAGCAACGCCAGCGGAATGTTTATTGCAATTATCATAAGACCTGTCGGAAGACCGAAAAGAAGGTTCAGCACCTCGGCAATGCCGCCCGCTCCCCCTACGAAGATTTCACCCGGCAATAAGAACATATTGTATGCAACCGCAAAAAGAAATCCGCCGAGAACAAGTATTCCGACATCGAGCAGCACGCCTTGCAGTTTTTTGCTTTTTACATTCATACAATCCCTCCCGCAAGTATTTTTCGGACATCAGGCGAATAATCATATACTGTCCGTAATCTATTATACACAAATTTCGGGAGAAAACAACTGTTTTATGTCCAGACTGAGTAAATTCGTTAAAAGTGCGCTGCTTTTGGGTGCGGTTTCCGTTTTTATGAGAACGGTCAGCGTCGTTTTCAATGCTTATATCGCGGCGAACATAGGCGCGGACGGTATGGGACTGTTCTCTCTTATAAACAGCGTTTATATTTTTGCCGTCACGCTTGCGGGGTCGGGAATAAATCTCGCCGTTACAAGGCTTGTGACGGAGGCAATGGCAAAAAACTGCGACGGAGGTATTATCCGCGCGGTGAAAAAATGCGTCGCCTACGCGCTCTGCTTCGGCGGCGGCGCGGCGATACTTCTCTTTGCCTTTTCGGACGTCCTCGCGACAAAAGCCATCGGCGAGCCGGAGGTTTCGATGTGCTTTCGCACGCTCTCCGCGGCTTTGCCGTTCATAGCCGTTTCAAATGTGTTTTCCGGCTACTTCTATGCGGTCAGGCGGTCGTCAAAGAGTGCGTTTTCGGGAGCGTTCGAGCAGTTTGTGAAAATCGGCGTGACGGTGTTTTTTCTCGGCAGGCTCTGCCCTCTCGGCGCGGAATATGCCTGCCTTGCGATCGTCCTCGGAATGAGCATTTCGGAGGGACTTTCCTTTTCTTATCTTCTCCTTTTCTACCTTGCCGACAGAAAAAAGCATCTGCATCCGTCCTTATGCGACAGCTCCTCATGCGGCAGCGTCGTTTCGATTGCCCTGCCGATAATGCTCTCGTCGTGCCTGCGCAGCGGTCTTGTTACAATCGAGCATATGCTCATCCCGCGCGGGCTTGAAAAATTCGGCGCGGGAAGAACGGAGTCGCTTGCCGCCTACGGAGCCGTTTCCGGAATGGCAATGCCCGTGCTGCTTTTTCCTTCGGCTTTGTGCGCGGTGTTTTCGTCGCTCATAATTCCCGAACTTTCGGAGCTTTCCGCAAGGTCGGACAATATAATAAAAAACGACCGCGAAATATGTTATATGGTGAGGCGTGCCTGCGGCGCGGCTCTTCTTTTCGGCATCGGCACGGCGGGAATCTTCGTATGCTTTTCAAAGCCGCTCGGACTTCTTATTTACAAAAGCGCGACCGCCGGAAAATACATCTGTATGCTTGCTCCTCTCGTGCCGCTTATGTATCTGGATATGACCGTCGACGGTATGCTCAAGGGTCTCGGTCAACAGCTTTACTGTATGCGCGTAAACATTCTGGACGCCGCCGTCAGCATACTTCTTGTTTCCGTACTGCTGTCAAAATTCGGTATTGCGGGCTATATCGCGTGCATATATATAACGGAAACAATGAACGTTGCGCTTTCTGTCGGCAGGCTTCTGCACATAACGGGCGCAAGACTTATGGTTTTCAGAAGAGCGGTGCTTCCGTCGCTGTGTATCGCGGGGGCTTGCTCGGTTTCAACGCTGATAATCTTCCCCATGAGTCCGTCGCCGCTGTTTTCGGCGGTTTTCGGTATATTCTTGTGCGTTTTGCTGTATCTGTTTTTCCTCTTTGCAACCTCTGCGCTCTCCCGCGACGACGCCATATGGATAAAGAAATTGACGTCGTGGCGATAAATTCACAAAAAACCGTTGATTTACCGCCTTTTTTTGTGGTAAAATATTATCAGATAAGAATAATCGGCGGAGGCAACTATGAACAAAACGGATAAAATTTTCGGAGCAATCTCAAAAACAATCGGCAAAACGGGAACGTATTTTATGTTTGTATTCATTTTTATATCCTCCCTTGCAAAGCTTTTGGGTCCCGGCAAAAATGACGTAAACCTTACGTTTTTCGCGTGGGCTTTGCTGTTTTGTTTCATTCTTGCAATAGCCGACTTCATTCTTGATGCAAAGGCACTCGGCATTTTCCCCATGCGCGTTGTGATACATTTTGTCATCGCGCTGGCGGATTTCATCGCCGTGCTTTGTTACTTTTCCGGCTACGCAAGCAACGGCAAGCAGGTTGTGTATCTTTCGGTATTCTTCACGCTTGTCTATGCAATCTGTATGACCGTCTGCTCGCTGGTACGCTCCTCAAAACTTCGCAAAGAAAACAAAGAAAAAACATACAAAAACGAATTTTCCGGTACAAACGAGTGAATTTTTCGGAGGTAATATGAAGGATGTAACCGAATTTGAATGTGAAAGCTGTTCAAACGAGCCGAAGGACAAAATAAATCTGGCGCGGTTTTTTGCCAAGCTTGACGAAATTTTTTCAAGAGGCGACCTTGCGGCGGCAGGCAGACTTATTGAATACTGGGAGCGCGACGCACGCTCGATAGGCGATGAAAACGGGCTTCTTTACGTTCTCAATGAGGAAACGGGGTATTTTCGTCGCACCGGAGAAAAGGAAAAAGGGCTTGCGGCTGTCGAAGAGGCGCTTGCGCTTGCGGAGAAGCTCGGCATTTGCGAAACGGTTTCCGGCGCAACGGTCATCATAAACTGCGCAACAACGATGAAAGCCTTCGGGGAGGCGGAAAAAGCTCTGCCGCTATATGAAAAGGCTCGCGCGGTCTATGAAAGCTCGCTTGACGGAAGCGATTTTCTCCTCGCCGCCTTTTATAATAATTTCGCGCTTTCTCTGGCGGACGTCGGCAGAGGCAAAGAGGCGGAGGAAATGTTCTTCCTTGCAATCGGAACGCTGAAAAAATGCGGCGGTCACGAAGGTGAAATCGCCGTAAGCTATGTTAATCTGGCACAGCTTTATTACAGTATCGGCGAAAGCGAAAAAATCCCCGACGTGCTTGAAAAGGGCTGGGAAAATCTGATGTCTCCGGCTCTGCCGCACGACGGAAATTATGCGTTCATCTGCTCAAAATGCGCTCCCGCATACAGAGATTTCGGTCAAAACGAACGCGCCGAAACGCTTTTCGCCCGCTCAAAGGAGATATATGAAAGGAATTGAACTTTCCGAAAAATTCTTTGAAGAATTCGGACGTCCTATGATAGAAAACGAATTCGGGGAATATGCGGACAGAATCTGTGCGGGGCTTGTCGGTCACGGATCGGAATGCTTCGGCTTTGACGACGGACTTTCGCGCGACCACGATTTCGGCGCAGGGTTTTGTCTCTGGATAACCGAGGAGGACGAACGCCGCTTCGGCTTTCGTCTTTTCCGCGCGTACGAAAAGCTCCCGAAGGACTACGGAGGTGTTGTCGCTTCTAAAAAAAGTCTTTTCGGAGGCGACGCAAAGGGCGTGCAGACAATCGAAGGCTTCTATAAAAATTATACGGGCAAGCCGGGCGCGCCGGAAACGCTTTATGACTGGCTCTATACGCCGTCATTTTATCTTGCCGAGGCTGTAAACGGCAAGGTTTTCAGCGACCCCATGGGTAAATTCACCGAAATAAGAAACAAAATTCTTTACGGCATGCCGAGTGATATAAAGCTGAAAAAGCTGGCGTCGTGCCTGTTTATCATCGCGCAGGCGGGACAGTATAACTTTTCCCGCTGTCTTTCCCACGGGGAAAAGGGCGCGGCTATGCTTGCGCTCACCCGATTTGCGGAAAAATATGCGGAAGCGGCATTTCTCCTCTGCAACGCGCATTGCCCGTACTACAAGTGGTCAATCCGTGCGATGAAATCGCTGCCGCGACTCGGTGATTGTGCCGAAAAACTGAACACGCTTCTTTCCGTCGGCATATCGGACGGAAAGCCACAGACGGATATTATCGAAGAGCTTTGCGACAGACTTATAAAGGAGCTTGTAAAAGACGGGCTCTGTTCTTCCCGCGGGGATTATCTTGAGCCTTACGCCTATGCGGTGCGCGACAGAATTTCAAGCGGAGAGCTTCGTAATATGCCGATAGTTATTTGATTTTTTTGCCGACGGAAGCCCTTTCCGTCGGTTTTTTTCGTGCGGTTACGATATTTTCAAAAAAACATATTGACAAAACGTTTTTTGTGTGATAATATGTTTAGGCGTGAAAAAATGCCCCATTAGCTCAGTAGGTAGAGCACATGACTTTTAATCATGGTGTCCGGAGTTCGACTCTCCGATGGAGCACCAAAAAACCGCCTGTACGGCGGTTTTTTCTTTTTTGTGCGGACGGTTTTTATCGGCGCAGAAAATCATGGTGTCTGCTTTTTGGCGGGTGAAAATTGCAATATCCGCTCTCCGTGCACAGCCGCTTCCGAAATATTTTCTCTTATTTCGTTGACACGGGCGGAATATAGTGATAAAATAACTTGTAATATTTTGAAAAGGACGTTTGTTTTTATGATGAAGGTTTCAAAGCTTTTGGGAGAACATTTCAAGGAAGCTCCGGCAGACTGTCAGATTGCGAGCCACGCGCTGATGGTCAGAGGAGGATATATAAAGCAGGTCGGCACGGGCATTTTTTCGCTCTATCCGTCCACAAAGCGCATAACGAGAAAGATTGAAAACATTCTGCGCGAGGAAATGGACAGAATCGGCGGTCAGGAAGTGCTGTTCCCCGTCGCAATGCCGGCGTCGATATGGAGAGAATCCGGCAGATATGATTCCATCGGTAACGAGCTGCTTCGCTTCAAGGACAGAAACGGTGCCGATATGGTACTCGGAATGACGCACGAGGAGGCTGCCGTTCATCTTGCGCGCGTAGCGGCGCAGACATACACTAAGTTTCCTTATATGATCTATCAGATACAGACAAAATTCCGTGACGAGCCGCGCGCCCGCGGCGGACTTATCCGCGTCAGAGAGTTTACCATGAAGGACGCATACTCCTTCCACACCTCCTGGGACGACCTCCTCCGTTATTACGATGAATGTTATGAGGCGTATAATCGCATTTTCCGTCGCTGCGGCGTGAAGAATTTTGTTGCGGTAAAGAGCGACTCCGGTATGATGGGCGGCAGCGTGTCGCACGAATTTATGCTCATTTCGGATATCGGCGAGGACACGCTCGTCATCTGCTCCGAATGTGATTATAAATCGAATATGGAGGCGGCGGACTGCATTGTCCACAATCACGAATGTGAAATCGAGCCGCTTGAAGAGGTATCCACTCCTCATCAGAAAACTATCGAAGAGGTCTGCAATTATCTCCATGTTCCGAAGGAGCGTTCCTGCAAGGCAGTTCTGTATCAGCGCAATGCGGATGACTCCCTTGTCATCGTTTTTGTCCGCGGCGACCTTGAAATCAACGAAACAAAGCTCCGCAATCATCTCCGTGCCGACGTTCACCCCGCAACCGTTACGGAAGCAATGAACATTCACGCCGGCTTTATCGGTCCCATAGGACTTCCGGAGGGCATAACCGTTGTTTATGACGAATCCCTCAAGGGAATCAATTCTCTTGTTGCGGGCGCAAACAAGGACGATACGCATTTCAGAGGACTGAACATTGCAAGAGACGTCGGCGAGGTCGAGTACGTCAGCGTTGCAAAAGCAACCGAAGGCGGCATCTGCCCCGTTTGCGGCAAGCATTCGATAACAATCAAAAAAGGCATTGAAATCGGCAACATATTCCAGCTCGGAACGAAATATACAAAGTCGATGGGGATGGAATATATAGACAAGAACGGTGAAACGCAGAACCCCATTATGGGTTGCTACGGTATCGGCGTCGGCAGGCTTGCGGCGTCCATCTGCGAGGAAAGTCACGATGATTACGGTCCCATCTGGCCGATGAGCATCGCCCCGTGGCAGGTTGAAGTCTGCAACCTCCGTTCGGATGACGAAAATGTCACAAAAACCGCGGAAAAACTCGTCGCCGACCTTGAAAAGCTCGGTGTTGAGGTGCTCTATGACGACAGAGATATCCGTCCCGGCGTTATGTTTGCCGATGCCGACCTTTACGGCGTTCCCGTCAGAGCCGTTGTCAGCCCCAAGACCTGTGAACGCGGCGTCATTGAGATTTCATACAGGGACAAGAGCGCAAAGTATGACGTTGCGATAGCCGATGCGGCAGGCAAGCTCCGCGAGGTCGTCAGCGAAATGCTCGCGCAATACGAATAACCTTCTTTTCTTCGAAAAGAAAAGTAGGCACCGTACTTTTCTTTGAAAAGAAAAGTAGGCAAAAGAAACTTCAGTTGTCGGGGAGTCTGTGCAGATTTTTAATTATCTGCACGGACGGGGTTTGCAGAAAGGCAAAAGAAACTTCGGTTATCGGGGAGTTTGTGCAGATTTTTAATTAAGCCTTCCCCAGTGGGGGATTTGCGAGTGCACGCAGTGCTCTTGCAGGCCTCGCCGAGACGGGTTTGGATTTCGCCTCCCCTGTGTAAGGGGAGGGGGACCACGAAGTGGTGGAAGGGTTGTAAAAAACAATCCCTCACCGCCTGCGGCGGAGCTCCCTTTACACAAGGGAGCC
>JAHAZT010000021.1 GCA_018383975.1 Eubacteriales bacterium
AGCAACAACGCCGGAACCAACTGTTCTGCCGCCTTCACGGATAGCGAAGTTAAGTCCCTTCTCGATAGCGATAGGTGTGATAAGCTCAACTGTCATATCAACGTTATCGCCGGGACGGCACATTTCAACGCCTTCGGGAAGCTCGATAGTACCTGTAACGTCTGTTGTTCTGAAATAGAACTGAGGACGATAGCCGGGGAAGAAGGGTTTCTTACGTCCGCCTTCTTTTTCCGTAAGAACGTAAACCTGTCCTACGAACTTTGTGTGAGGATGGATGGAGCCGGGTTTGCAGAGAACCTGTCCTCTTTCGATTTCGGTCTTCTGAATACCACGGAGAAGCGCGCCGATGTTATCGCCTGCTTCAGCCTGATCAAGAAGTTTCTTGAACATTTCAACGCCTGTAACAGTTGTGCTCTTCTTTTCATCGGAGAGACCAACGATTTCAACTACGTCGCCAACCTTAACTGTACCTCTCTCAACTCTACCCGTAGCAACCGTACCACGACCTGTGATGGAGAATACGTCCTCGACAGGCATAAGGAACGGAAGATCGGATTTTCTTTCGGGAGTAGGAATGTATTCGTCAACAACGTGCATGAGTTCAAGAATAGACTTGTACTCGGGAGCGTTGATGTCTGTGGATGTGCTCTCAAGAGCTTCTCTTGCGGAACCACGAATGATGGGTATGTCGTCGCCGGGGAACTCGTACTGGTTGAGAAGGTCACGAATGTCCATTTCAACGAGTTCAAGAAGTTCGTCGTCGTCAACGAGGTCGCACTTGTTGAGGTAAACTACGATTGCGGGAACGCCAACCTGACGGGCAAGAAGAACGTGCTCGCGTGTCTGCTGAAGGGGACCGTCGGAAGCAGCAACAACAAGGATAGCACCATCCATCTGAGCTGCACCTGTGATCATGTTTTTAACGTAGTCTGCGTGTCCGGGGCAGTCAACGTGCGCATAGTGACGCTTCTCTGTCTCGTACTCAACGTGTCTTGTGTTGATTGTAATACCACGAGCCTTTTCCTCGGGAGCGTTATCGATCTGGTCGTAAGCAAGGAATTCGTTCTTGCCGTTTGCAAGAGAAAGCACCTTTGTGATAGCTGCCGTGAGAGTTGTCTTACCGTGGTCAACGTGTCCGATCGTACCAATGTTTACGTGCGGTTTGGTTCTTTCGAAATGAGCCTTTGCCATTATAAAATCCTCCTTGTTTTGCGGGATTTTTCCGTCCCGCATTTATTTTTTTAATTTTTGTTTTGATTAGTTACCGGATTTTCTTCCGTTCATTATCTCTTCCGCAATGTTCTTCGGGACCTGAGCGAAGTGGCTCGGCTCCATTGAATACTGTCCGCGACCCTGCGTTCTGGAACGGAGGTCGGTTGCGTATCCGAACATATTTGAAAGAGGTACCGATGCCGTTACCTGCGTTGCGCCGTTGAGCGGATCCATTGACTGAATGTTTCCGCGGCGCGAGTTGATATCGCCGATAACATCTCCGAGATAATCGTCAGGCGTAATTACGACGACCTTCATGATCGGTTCCGTAAGTATCGGTGAAGCTTTTCTCATGGCATTTTTGAAGGCCATCGAACCCGCTATCTTAAATGCCATTTCAGACGAGTCAACTTCATGATAAGAACCGCCCGTAAGGGTTACTTTTACGTCGACTACGTTGTAGCCGGCAAGAATACCGGACTGCATCGCACCCTGAATGCCCGCATCAACCGCGGGAATATATTCCTTGGGAACTTCTCCGCCTACTACTTTGTTGATGAATTCGTAGCCCTTGCCGGGTTCGTTCGGTTCAATCGTTATCTTGACGTGACCGTACTGACCCTTACCGCCGGACTGACGTGCATACTTGCAGTCTTCATCAGCTGAGGCTGTGATGGTTTCCTTATATGAAACCTGAGGCTTGCCCACGTTCGCCTCAATCTTGAATTCGCGCAGAAGTCTGTCAACGATGATTTCAAGATGAAGCTCACCCATGCCGGCGATGATTGTCTGACCCGTTTCTTCATCCGTATAGGTTCTGAAGGTCGGGTCTTCCTCTGCCAGCTTTGCGAGGGCTATGCCCATTTTTTCCTGACCCGCTTTTGTTTTCGGTTCGATTGCAACCTTGATAACGGGCTCCGGAAATTCCATCGATTCGAGGATGATAGGATGCTTTTCATCGCACAGTGTGTCGCCTGTTGTCGTGTTTTTCGTGCCGACAACGGCAGCAATGTCACCTGCGTAGCAAGCGTCTATATCCTTTCTCTCGTTTGCATGCATCTGGAGAATACGACCGAAGCGTTCTCTCACGTTCTTTTCGGTGTTCAGAGCGGTTTCGCCCGCCTTGATGCATCCCGAATAAACACGGAAGAAGCAAAGCTTGCCCACATAGGGGTCGGTCATAATCTTGAATGCGAGAGCCGCGAACGGAGCGTTATCGGAAGAAGGTCTCTCCTCTTCCTCCTCCGTATCGGGGTTTATACCTCTTATATGAGGAATATCGGTAGGTGCGGGCATATAATCGACAATCGCATCAAGCAGTTTCTGAACGCCCTTGTTTTTATAGGACGTGCCGCACGTCACGGGGACAATCTTGTTTGCGATTGTTTCCCTTCTGAGCGCGCGCTTGATTTCTTCGGTTGTCAGTTCTTCCCCGCCGCAATACTTTTCAAACAGCTCCTCATCGGATTCGGCGATAGCCTCAATCATGTTCTGTCTGTACTCGTTTGCAAGATCTACCATGTCTGCAGGGATAGGCTCGACGCGCATATCCTTGCCCAAGTCGTCATAATAGACGTCCGCTTCCATATTGATAAGGTCGATAATTCCTCTGAAGGTATCTTCCTTGCCAATGGGAAGCTGAATCGGAACGGGATTCGCCTTAAGGCGTTCCTTCATCATTCTGATTACGCGATAGAAGTCCGCGCCGTTTATGTCCATCTTGTTGACATAAGCCATTCTCGGGACTCCGTATTTGTCAGCCTGACGCCATACGGTTTCAGACTGCGGCTCAACACCGCCTTTGGCACAGAATACCGTTACGGAACCGTCCAGAACTCTGAGCGAACGCTCAACCTCGACCGTGAAGTCAACGTGTCCCGGCGTGCCTATGATGTTGATTCTGTTTCCTTTCCAGAAACAAGTGGTGGCAGCGGAGGTAATTGTGATACCTCTCTCCTGCTCCTGCTCCATCCAGTCCATGGTGGCAGAGCCGTCATGGGTTTCGCCAAGCTTGTGTGTCTTACCGGTGTAATAAAGGATTCTTTCTGTGGTAGTCGTTTTGCCGGCGTCGATGTGAGCCATGATACCAATATTTCTTGTATGTTCAAGCGTATATTCTCTTGGCATATTTAAGCTCCTTAAATAATAGATGTTGTTCATTTGATACTCGCTGCGAACAATTTCGTCGGCAAAATAATCAATATCTGTAGTGTGCGAATGCCTTGTTGGCTTCTGCCATCTTGTGCATTTCGTCTTTCTTCTTGACGGATGCGCCCGTATTGTTTACGGCGTCCATTATTTCTCCGGCAAGCCTTTCGGACATACTGCGCTCGCCGCGTTTTCTTGCGAAAAGCACGAGCCATCTGAGTCCCAGAGTCTGTCTTCTTTCGGGGCGAACCTCCATCGGGACCTGGTAAGTCGAACCGCCGACTCTGCGAGCCTTGACTTCAAGAACGGGCATGATGTTGTTCAATGCTTCCGTAAATGCGTCAAGTGCAGGCTTTCCCGTTTTGCTTTCAACCGTTGCGAATGCGTCGTAAACGATTTTCTGAGCTACGCCCTTTTTGCCGTCTTCCATAACGTTGTTTATGAGCTTTGTAACCACTTTGGAGTTATAAAGCGGATCCGGCAAGACATCTCTTTTGGAAATCTGACCTCTTCTTGGCACTGTTATTCCCTCCTTCACATATAATGAATATCATAGGTACTCGAAAGTTTTCCTCCCGCTGTGCTTTGTCATTTTGAAAAGATGCTCTGCTGTCCGCCCGCGCATATTTGCGCAGGTAATATAAACATATTATCTATCAAAAGCAAAAGCGCTTGCGATAAGATTTTAATACCTTTTTTCCGCCTTATGCGGACTTACTTTGCGGCTTTCTTGCCGCGCTTTGCGCCATACAGAGAACGTCCCTGTTTGCGGTTTGCAACGCCCTGTGCATCAAGCGTACCGCGGATAATGTGGTAACGTACACCGGGCAGGTCACGTACTCTGCCGCCTCTGATGAGAACAACCGAGTGTTCCTGAAGGTTATGGCCTATACCGGGGATGTAGCAAGTCGCTTCGAGACCGTTTGTAAGTCTTACTCTGGCAATCTTACGGAGAGCCGAGTTCGGCTTTTTCGGGGTCTGTGTCGTAACCTTTGTACATACGCCTCTCTTCTGCGGCGAGCTGAGATCGGTTGTCGACTTCTTGATGGAGTTGAAACCTTTCTGAAGCACGGGAGCTTTGGACTTGTACTGGCGTTCCTGACGACCGTTGCGAACAAGCTGGTTAAAGGTAGGCATTAAACTTTTCCTCCTTTCGTTTTTAATAAATAAAATGTTTATATATCGTTTCCTCAAGCGGTTTTGAGAAATTGATACCGTCTTTCGCGGAGCGCGCATACTTTCCATCGCACACTCACACATCTTATATCTTATCATTAAAAAGTCAATTTGTCAACGGATAATTCGCAAATTTTATCCCTTATAAAGAGTATTATTTCCGTTTTTTTGCACAAAAATCACAGGCACGCGCTTTTGAAGCGGGTGCCTGTAAATTCAGACCGATTTTCCGGTCATGCCGTTGCGGTGTTTTCTTCGCCGGAGCTTTCCTCTTCGGCGTGCTCCGCACGTCTGACCTCAACGTCGCGATAGCATGCAAGTCCCGTTCCCGCGGGAATGAGCTTGCCGATAATGACGTTCTCCTTGAGACCGATGAGATTGTCAACCTTGCCTCTGATTGCGGCGTCCGTGAGAACCTTTGTCGTCTCCTGGAAGGAAGCGGCGGAAAGGAAGGACTCTGTCTGCAATGCTGCCTTGGTGATACCGAGAAGAACGGGCGTTGCGGTTGCGGGGCGGAGCGTTCTCTCTCCTGCCGCAATTCTGCGCTCGATTTTCTCGTTTTCGATGATAAACTCGGTGACGTCGGTCATGCTTCCCATAAGAAGATCCGTATCGCCGCCGTCCTCAATTCTGACCTTCCTCGTCATCTGACGGGCAATAACCTCGATATGCTTATCGTTTATCTTGATGCTCTGAGAGCGGTAAACTCTCTGAACCTCGCGGATGATATAGTCATAAACGGCGTCAAGACCGTTGACTCTCGTGATATCCGCAAGACTCATGTTACCCTCTGTGATAGCGTCGCCTCTGACAACGAAATCACCCTCGGAAACGAGTATCTTTGTTCCTATCGGAATGGGATATGCCGTTTCCTCGCCCTCCGCCGTCGTTACGATGACGTTTCTCGTCTTCTTCGCGTCGACAATTCTGACAGTACCGCTTACCTCGGCAATCGTTGCCGTTTTCTTCGGTCTGCGGGCTTCAAAGAGCTCTTCAACTCTCGGAAGACCCTGCGTGATATCCGATCCCGCGATACCGCCGGTATGGAACGTTCTCATCGTAAGCTGTGTGCCGGGCTCGCCGATCGACTGAGCGGCGATTATACCGACAGCCTCGCCTACGCTGACCGTCTTTCCGGACGCCATATCCGAGCCGTAGCAATGGGCGCACACGCCGTGCTTTGCCTTACATTTGAGTATCGAACGGACGTGTACCTTTTCCACGCCGGAGGCAACAATCTTCTTCGCCATATCGGGAGTGATGAAGTCGCCGTCATGAGCGATGATCTCGCCCGTTTTTTCGTTTACGATGTCGCCGATGAGATATCTGCCGGGCAGACGGTCTTCAAGCGGCTCGATGACGGAGTTTCCGTCCTTTACGTCGCTCACCCAGATGCCTTCTCTCGTGCCGCAGTCGTCCTCTCTTACGATGACATCCTGAGAAACGTCGACAAGACGTCTTGTGAGGTAACCGGAGTCGGCTGTTTTAAGAGCCGTATCCGAAAGCGATTTACGCGATCCTCTTGCGCCGATGAAATATTCAAGAACGTTAAGACCTTCGCGGAAGTTCGATTTGATCGGTATTTCCATTGTTTTACCGGTTGCCGAGAACATAAGTCCGCGCATACCGGCGAGCTGCTTCATCTGCGCGATAGAACCACGCGCGCCGGAGTCAGCCATCATCTTTATCGGGTTGTATCTTGAGAGGCAGTCAAGCAGCGCCTCCTCAACCTTCTTCGTCGTATCTTCCCAAACCTTGATTACGCTGTCATAGCGCTCTTTGTCGGAAAGAAGACCGCGACGGAAGTTCTTTGATATCTGTTCAACCTCGTGCTCTGCGGCTGCAATAAGCTCCTTCTTCTCCTCCGGAACCGTCATGTCGCTTACTGAAATGGAGATGGACGCCTTTGTTGAATATTTGAAGCCGTTTGCCTTGATATCGTCAAGCACCTGCGCCGTGACCGTCGGTCCGTGCTTCTTTATCGTGCGGTCAACTATATCGCCGAGTTGCTTCTTTGCCGTCGGGAAAGCAACTTCAAGGTCAAGGAGTTTTGCGGGGTCGCTTCTGTCAACAAAGCCGAGATCCTGAGGAATGGGCTGGTTGAATATGAGTCGACCGAGCGTAGCGTCTATTATTCCCGTGTGAACGACGCCGTCTATCTCTCTTGAAACTCTGACCTTTATGGGCGCATGAATTCCGAGATAGCCGTTTTCATAAGCCATCATGGCTTCGTCGAAGTCGCGGTAGAAGCCGCCCTCGCCCTTTTCGCCCGCGCGGTCTATCGTCAGATAGTAAGAACCGAGAACCATGTCCTGCGAAGGAACGGTAACGGCTTTACCGTCTGCGGGTTTGAGGAAGTTGTTTGCCGAAAGCATAAGGAATCTTGCCTCCGCCTGCGCCTCGCTCGAAAGCGGAACGTGAACAGGCATCTGGTCGCCGTCGAAGTCGGCGTTGAACGCCGTACACACGAGCGGGTGGAGCTTTATCGCTCTGCCCTCGACGAGTATCGGCTCGAACGCCTGAATTGACAGACGGTGAAGCGTCGGCGCGCGGTTGAGCAGCACGGGGTGATCCTTTATTACGTTTTCAAGAGCGTCCCATACTTCGGGGCTTACTCTTTCGACTTTCTTCTTTGCGTCCTTGATGTTCGATGCGTTCTGCGTCTCGACAAGGCGCTTCATAACGAACGGCTTGAAAAGCTCAAGCGCCATTTCTTTCGGAAGTCCGCACTGATAAATCTTGAGCGACGGACCGACAACGATAACGGAACGGCCGGAATAGTCGACACGTTTTCCGAGCAGGTTCTGACGGAAGCGTCCCTGCTTACCGCGGAGCATTTCGGAAAGCGATTTGAGCGGACGGTTGCTTGAACCGCCCGTAACGGGCTTTCCGTGTCTGCCGTTGTCGATAAGCGCGTCGACGGCTTCCTGAAGCATACGCTTCTCGTTCTTTATGATTATTTCGGGAGCCATAAGCTCCGTGAGCTTTTTGAGACGGTTGTTTCTGTTGATGACCCTGCGATAAAGGTCGTTCAGGTCGGAGGTTGCGTATCTGCCGCCGTCAAGAGGAACCATCGGTCTGATTTCCGGCGGGATGACGGGGATAACGTCAAGCACCATCCATTCGGGCTTGTTTCCGGAGCGACGGAACGCTTCGGCAACCTCAAGTCTCTTTATGACCTTAATTTTCTTCTGACCTGAAACGTTGTTGAGCTCTTCTTTAAGCTCTTCGGAGAGCTTTTCAACGTCTATCTCGCGGAGCAGTTCTTTTATAGCCTCCGCTCCCATGCCGACGCGGAAATCGTTTTCGTATTTTTCATACATATCGCGATATTCGCGTTCGGAAAGCACCTGCTTCTTTTCAAGCGGAGTGCTGCCCGGATCGAGAACTATATACTGCGCAAAGTAAAGCACCTTTTCAAGCGCGCGGGGAGAAATGTCAAGCATGGTTGCCATTCTTGAAGGAATGGCTTTGAAATACCAGAGATGAGACACGGGGGTTGCAAGCTCTATATGACCCATTCTCTCGCGACGAACCTTTTTCGTCGTCACCTCAACGCCGCACTTTTCGCAGACTTTGCCCTTATAACGCACGCGCTTGTACTTTCCGCAGAGACATTCCCAGTCCTTTGTCGGTCCGAATATCTTCTCGCAGAAAAGACCGTCCTTTTCGGCGCGAAGCGTGCGGTAGTTTATGGTCTCCGGCTTTGTAACCTCACCGTGCGACCAACTTCTTATCATTTCGGGAGAGGCAAGCCCGATTTTTATTGAATCAAAAACGTTTTTTGCCATATGTCTTTCTCCCCTCTCTTATTCATCATCGCCGAAACCGTCATCGTTTTCGCTGTCGTAGGCTTCCGGAAATTCGTCCGAGAAGTCGTCTTCATTTTCAACAATGCCGTTTTCGTCTTCAACGAGCATATCGTCCGTTTCGCCCTCGCCCGCGACGGTCGCGCCGATATCGTCCTCCGTAACGTATACGGGACCTGCATCGTCGTCATTTTCGCCGAGCTGCGAAAGCTCGATTTCGTTTCCGTCCTCATCGAGAACGCGGATATCAAGCGCAAGGGACTGAAGCTCTTTGACAAGCACCCTGAATGACTCCGGAACACCCGGCGTGGGTATATTCTGACCCTTTACGATAGCCTCGAACGTCTTTACTCTTCCCGTTACGTCATCTGACTTGACGGTGAGTATTTCCTGAAGCGTGTATGCCGCGCCGTATGCTTCAAGCGCCCATACTTCCATTTCGCCGAAACGCTGACCGCCGAACTGCGCCTTGCCGCCGAGCGGCTGCTGCGTGATGACGGAGTAGGGTCCCGTGCTTCTTGCGTGAATTTTATCGTCAACGAGGTGATGGAGCTTGAGATAGTACATTATGCCGACGGTTACGGGGTTGTCAAACGGCTCGCCCGTTCTGCCGTCATAGAGTATTCTCTTTCCGTCCGGACGGAGACCCGCTTCCTTGAGGGCTTCCGTGATGTCCGCTTCCTTCGCTCCGTCAAATGCGGGAGTCATAACCTTGACTCCGAGCGTCTTTGCCGCAATGCCGAGGTGAACTTCAAGCACCTGACCGATATTCATTCGGGAAGGAACGCCCAGAGGGTTGAGAACGATGTCAAGAGGTGTGCCGTCCGCCATATAGGGCATATCCTCGGGCGGAAGTATTCTCGATACAACGCCCTTGTTGCCGTGACGTCCCGCCATCTTGTCGCCGACGGAAATCTTACGCTTCTGCGCAACATAAACTCTGACCGTTTTGTTTACGCCGGGAGAAAGTTCATCGGAATTTTCACGCGAGAAAACTCTCACGTCGACAACTATTCCGGATTCACCGTGACGCAGGCGGAGAGATGTGGCGCGCACTTCCCTTGCCTTTTCGCCGAATATCGCGCGGAGAAGTCTTTCCTCTGCCGTAAGCTCCGTTTCGCCCTTCGGCGTAACCTTGCCGACAAGTATATCTCCGGCGCGCACTTCCGTACCGTTGCGGATAATACCGTCCTGATCAAGATCCTTGAGAGCCTCCTCGCCGCAGTTCGGAATTTCACGCGTGATTTCCTCCGGTCCGAGCTTTGTGTCTCTGGCTTCGATTGTGTATTCTTCTATATGGATTGAGGTATAAACATCGTCTCTGACGAGTCTTTCATTGAGAAGTACGGCGTCCTCGTAGTTGTAGCCTTCCCATGTCATAAAGCCGATGAGCGCATTCTTACCGAGCGAAATTTCTCCGTTCGACGTTGCGGGACCGTCGGCAACGACGTCGCCCTTTTCAATCTTTTCGCCAACGCTGACGATAGGTCTCTGGTTTATGCACGTGCCTTGGTTTGAACGCTTGAATTTCAGCATTTCATAGGTATCTTTTATGCCGTTTTCACGTCTGACAACAACCTTGTCCGCGCTGACGTATTCAACCGTTCCCGCCTCGTTTGCGAGAATGCATATTCCGGAGTCGATTGCGGCTCTGTGCTCCATACCCGTTGCAACTATCGGAGACTCGGTTGTGAGAAGCGGCACCGCCTGCTTCTGCATGTTCGATCCCATCAGCGCACGGGAGTTGTCGTCGTTGTCAAGGAACGGGATAAAGCCCGTCGCGACGGAGATTGCCATTCTCGGAGAAACGTCGACATAGTCAACCTTGCTTGCGGGAACCTCTATAATTTCGTTTCTTTCTCTGACAAGCACTCTGCGGTTGATAAAGCGACCCTCTTCGTCAACAGGCTCGTTTGCCTGCGCGATGATATAGTCGTCCTCAATGTCAGCCGTCATATATTCAACGATATCCGTCAGCCTGCCGGTCTCTTTATCAACCTTGCGATAAGGAGCCTCTATAAAGCCGTAATCATTGAGCTTTGCATAGCATGCGAGATACGAGATAAGACCGATGTTCGGACCTTCAGGCGTTTCAATCGGGCAGATACGTCCGTAATGCGTGTAGTGAACGTCACGCACCTCAAACGACGCCCTGTCACGGGAGATACCGCCGGGACCGAGAGCGGAAAGACGACGCTTGTGAGTCAGCTCGGCAAGCGGGTTGTTCTGATCCATGAACTGGGAAAGAGGAGACGATCCGAAGAATTCTCTTATCGCGCCGACAACGGGACGGCTGTTGATAAGCGCCTGCGGCGTGAGGGACTCTGCGTCCTGAATGTTCATTCTTTCCTTTATGTTCTTATCCATTTTAGAGAAGCCTATTCTCATCTGGTTCTGGATAAGCTCGCCGACGGCGCGGATACGACGGTTGCCGAGATGGTCAATGTCGTCCGTGGTGCCTATGCCGTGCGAAAGGCATATGAGATAGTTTATGGAAGCGAAAATATCTTCCTTTGTTATGTGACGGGGGGAGAATTCGTTTATTCTCGTCTTTGCCGCGTTTATGACAGCTGCCTTGAAATCGTCAAAGTCGCCGTCCGCCTGCTCCTGCATTTCGAGAAGCATCGCAAGGCTGACCTTCTCTCCGAGTCCCGCCTCTTCCTTAAGGTCTATACCGAATATTTTCTTGCAGTCGACCATTCCGTTGGAAATGACCTTGCACTCTTTGTCATCGCCGACCTTTACGTATGCTTCCGTTACGCCGGCGTCCTCGATTGCAAGAGCTTCCTCGCGCGAAAGCTCCTTGCCCGCATCGAACATGAGCTCTCCCGTGATGGGATTTATAACGGGTCTTGTGAGGGTGCGTCCCGCAAGTCTTCTGCCGAGGGCTGTTTTCTTATCAAACTTATATCTGCCCACCGCGCCGAGATCGTATCTCTTGGGATCGAAGAATGTATTTGTCAGCTGGATCTGCGCGCTTTCCATAAGCGGAGGCTCGCCCGGACGGAGTTTTCTGTAAATCTCCTTGAGCGACTCCTCATAGGGCGTCGTGCCGTTTTTGTCCGCCTCTTCCTGCATACCGTCCTTTGCGATGGTTGCGGTTATCTTGGGGTCGTCGCCGAAAAGAGCCTTTATGCCGGTTTCCGTCGACGTTTCCTCTTCAAGAGCGCGGATGAGAATTGTTACGGGAATTTTGCGGTTCTTGTCGATACGGACGTAGAAAACGTCGTTTGCGTCCGTCTCGTATTCAAGCCATGCGCCGCGGTAAGGGATTACCTGCGCGGTATAGACGGGTTTTCCCGTCTTGTCGATAGCGGTGTCATAATACATGCCGGGGGAACGGACGAGCTGCGAAACGACAACTCTCTCCGCGCCGTTGATAACGAACGTACCGCTGTCCGTCATGAGCGGGAATTCGCCCATAAAGATGTCCTGCTGCTTTACCTCGCCCGTCGACTTGTTTGTCAGACGAACCGTAACTCTTAAGGGGGCAGCATAGTTTGTGTCGCGTTCCTTGCATTCTTCAACGGGATATTTCGGCTCCGCGTCGATGGAATAGCCGACAAATTCTATAACGAGATTGCCGGAATAGTCCACGATGGGCGAAACGTCCGCCAGAACTTCGGAAAGACCTTTATCCAGAAGCCATTGATAAGACTTTTTCTGGATTTCAAGAAGGTCGGGCATATCGAGTATTTCATCGATTTTGGCGAAACTCTGTCTCACCACGTTCTTACCGAGCTGCTTGGTTTTGGTTCTCAATGTACGATCACTCCATTCAAGTTTTCTGCGGCAGGGCCTCCGCCATGGGCGGATATCCTCGTCCTGCCTTTTGTTTTTATTCTTTCCACTCCGCAAAAGCACGCCGTTTTTCGGGCTTCGGACGCCGCCTGATATATGCGTCAGCCCAAAAAAAGGCACTGTTGCGAGCATTGTAATGCAATTTACAAGTATATCATCTGTTTTTCCGTCTGTCAAGCATTTTTTCATTATTTTCTTTGTGAATGTTGACTTTTTTTCGTAAAGGCAATATAATAATTATAACTTGCCGCGAAAATCGCGGTAAATCAAGTTTTATCGGAAGGTAAATTGATAATTATGAAATGGACATCACTCAACGACCTGCGCGCTTCATTCCTCTCGTTTTTTGAGTCGAAGGGACACCTCTGCCGCGGCAGTTACCCCCTCGTCCCCGAAAACGACAAATCGCTTCTTTTGATAGTCGCCGGAATGGCGCCGCTTAAAAAATATTTCACGGGTGAGCTCACCCCTCCCTGCCGACGCATGGCAACGTGTCAGAAGTGCATCCGCACAAACGATATCGAAAACGTCGGCTATACCGCCCGTCACGGCACATTCTTTGAAATGCTCGGCAATTTTTCCTTCGGCGACTATTTCAAGCAGGAGGCTCTGCCCTGGGCTTGGGAATATCTGACGAAGGTTCTCGAAATTCCGGAGGACAGGCTCTGGCCGTCCGTTTACGAGGAGGATGACGAGGCATATTCAATCTGGCGCGACAAAATCGGCGTAAGAGAGGATCATATCGTCCGCCTCGGCAAAGAGGACAACTTCTGGGAGCACGGCTCCGGTCCCTGCGGTCCCTGCTCGGAGATCTATTTTGACCGCGGCGAAAAATACGGCTGCGGAAAGCCCGATTGCAAGCCCGGCTGCGATTGCGACCGCTATATGGAAATCTGGAACAACGTTTTCTCGCAGTTCAATAATGACGGCAACGGCAATTATACGGAGCTTGCCTCCAAAAACATAGACACCGGTATGGGTCTGGAACGTCTTGCGTGCGTTATGCAGGACGTCGACAGCATGTTTGAGGTTGACACGATAAAGAACATCATCACCGCCATAAGCGAAAAGGCGGGCATAAAATATCACGATGACCCGAAGGCAGACATCTCCCTGCGTATCATCGCAGACCATTCAAGGGCGTCGGCTTTCCTCATCGCGGACGGCGTAATGCCGTCAAACGAAGGCAGAGGCTACGTTCTCCGCAGGCTTCTCCGCCGCGCCTGCCGTCACGGAAAGCTCCTCGGCATAAAGGGTGCATTCCTTGCGGACATCATCAAGGTCGTTGCGCACGAAAACCTCTCCGCATATCCGGAACTGACGGAAAAATTCGATTATATAAGCAAAATCGCGTCAATGGAAGAAGATCGCTTCGACGCAAACGTCGAGGCGGGAATGAACCTTCTCGACGCGCTTACGGAAAAAGCAAATGCGTCGGGCGCGAAAACGCTTGACGGTGCCGACGTTTTCAAGCTCTCGGACACATACGGCTTCCCTATCGACCTCACCCGCGAAATTGCGGCTGAAAGAGGGCTCGGCATAGACGAAGACGGCTATAAAAAGTGTCTCGACGAGCAGAAGGCGCGTGCGAGAGCCGCAAGAGGAAACATCAGCGGCTGGCAGGACAAGTCCCTTTTCTCCGAATTTGAAAAAACGGTATTCACGGGCTACGAAAAGATTACAGACGAAAGCGAGATCATCGCAATAGTCGATCCCGACACGCACGAGCCGACCGACGTTTCCGGCGAAAACGCCGTAATCATAACAAAGTCAACCTGCTTCTACGGCGAAGGCGGCGGTCAGGTCGGCGATACGGGCACAATCGAAAGCGAAAACGGCACGGCAACCGTCACAGACACAAAAAAGGCAGACGGCGTATATCTGCACATCTGCCATGTTGAAAGCGGTTCCTTCTCCGCAGGCGATAAGGTCACAATGAAGGTTGACGGCGAACGTCGCGCGGCAACCGCAAGAAATCACAGTGCGGTTCATCTCCTTGACGCCGCTCTGCGCAAGGTTCTCGGAGATCATATCCGTCAGGCGGGATCCATGGTCGACGCCGAAAGAGGACGCTTTGACTTTACGCATTTCTCCGCAGTAACCGCGGACGAGCTGGACAAGGTCGAACGCATTATAAACGAAAAAATTCTTGAAAATATACCTGTTACGACGGTTGAAACAGACCTTGAGTCTGCGAAAAAGTCGGGCGCGATTGCGCTCTTCGGCGAAAAATACGGCGATACGGTACGCGTTGTGAAAATGGGCGACTTCTCAAGCGAGCTTTGCGGCGGCACGCACGTTTTTGCAACGGGCAGTCTCGGCTGTGTCAGACTCGTCTCCGAAAGCTCCGTTGCGGCGGGCACGAGAAGAATCGAGCTTATTTCCGGAATGGGCGCATATTCGCTTGCAAAATCCGACAGCGCGACGGTAAAGTCCGCTCTCTCCGCTCTCAAAATAAGCGAAGAAGGCGAAATCGCGACAAAAATATCCGCTCTCCAGAGCGATATAAAGCAGGCAAAAAAAGACCTTGAGGCAATGTCAATCAAGGCGGCGTCGGCAGGCGTTGCGGAAATGCTTGCAAAGGCGGAAACCGTCGGCGCGATAAAGGTTGCGTCAATGCAGACCTCCCTCCCGGTCGACACGGTGAGAAGTCTTTCCGATGATATAAAAGCCAATCACCCCGATACGGTAGCCGTCATTTATACCGACTGCGGCGGCAAATATTCTCTCGTCTGCGTATGCGGCAAGGACGCTCTTGCGGCAGGTGTCAAGGCACCGCTCGTTCTCCGCGAGCTGTCGACCTTCGTCGGCGGCGGTGGCGGCGGCCGTCCGGACAGCGCCATGGCGGGCGGCATCAAATATCCCGAAAAACTCGGCGACGCGCTCTCTGCGCTCCCCGAAATTATAAAAAATCTTATTTAAGGAGAACTGACCGATGAAAGACAAAACAAAAGGCTTCTGGGCTGAATTCAAGAAGTTCATCTCAAAGGGCAACGTTGTCGATATGGCTGTCGGTGTTGCCGTTGCAACAGCCTTCACGGCAATCGTAACGGCGTTCACAAAGGGCTTTATCGCCCCGATTATTTCCCTTCTCTCTCACGACGCGTCCCTTTCCGATATGAAATGGGTCATTCGTCCCGAGGAGGCGGAAGTCGCCGCCGACGGCACCAAAACAATTCTTACTCCCGAGGTTGCAATTCTCTGGGGTTCATTCCTTCAGTCGATAATCGACTTCCTTATTATTGCGTTCGTTATGTTCATATTCCTCAAAATCGTTATGAGCGTGACCAAAAAAGCCGAAAAAATGCGTATGGAGCTGACGGGCGAAGACAAAGAGCGTGCAAAAGCGGCGGCGGAAGCCAAAGCCAAGGAAGAAGCGGAAAAGAAAGCCGCAGAGGAAGCAAAAGCCGCGGCGGAAGCCGAGCTTGCCGCGGAAAAAGCAAGAAAGGCGAGAGAGCTTGAACTGCTTGAACAGATTGCGGCTTCTCTCAAGGAGTCGAAATAATGGAAAATTGCATTTTCTGTATGATTTGCGATGGGAAAATCCCTTCCAAAAAGGCATATGAGGACGATAGAATCCTTGCGTTTTATGACATAAATCCGCAGGCACCTGTCCATATTCTCGTCATTCCCAAGGAGCATATTCCCTCAGTTGACGCAATAACGGCGGAAAACAGCGGCATCGTTTCGTACATTTTCGAGCACATTCCGCAGATTGCAAGAGCCGCAGGACTCACCGGCGGTTATCGCATAATATCGAACTGCGGCGCCGACGCATGTCAGACCGTTCCGCACCTGCATTTTCACATTCTCGGCGGCGCAAAACTCGCCGATCGCATGGCATAACCTACTTTTCTTTGAAAAGAAAAGTAGGCAAAAGAAACTTCAATTATCGGGAAGTTTGTGCGGAGTTTTAATTATCTGCACGGACAGAGCTTGCACAAAAGGCAAAATAAACTTCAATAATTGATTTTACAAAACCTGATAAAAAAGAAAACAGAGGTGGTTTCCCATCTCTGTTTTTTTGTTTTCAGTTTTCGGGGGTATCTTCCGTTTTGTCCTGCTTTTTCTTTATCCACAACTGATATACGATGAGGGTAATTGCGGTAAACACAATTCTGCACGCGATGGCTATCCAGAAAGTTTTCGAGCGATAATTGCTTATCTCCGCTCCGATAATCGTTTCAAGTATCAGGTCGGGGGCGGCGCCGAGAAGGCTTGCCACAAGAAATTTCGGATAATTTATCTTTGATGCTCCCATATACATACTGACAACGTCCATCGGCAAAATGCCTATAATTCGCAGTGCAAACACGGAAAAGATGCTGTTCCTTTTTATAAGCGAATAGAAATCGTTGAATTTCGGATATTTTTCCCGCAGTTTATCAACCATTATGCTGCCCGAGCATCTGCCGACAAGATACGCCGCGGAAAATGTTGCGGCTATTGCCGCGGCATTTGCCAGTATCGCCGCGACCTTATCCTTGAAAATCAGCGTGCCGATAAGCTCAATCAGCACGAACGGGCAAAATACGGAAAGCCCTTTTGCCGCTCCGAGAATCATCATGAAAAGCACAGCGGGCGCCACGGTTTTCGGTGCAAGATCCTTGATTATATCCGCCGTAATTCTATCCCTGAAAATAAAATAAAGTACGGCAAAAGCGATTATTATCAGAAGCGGCAGACACCTGACGATTTCAAGTGCCGTGCTTTTTTTATTCTTCATTTACAGTCGTCTCCGATGTGTCTCCGCCGTCGGTATCGTCTGTGCGGAGCGTGGGAATAAAGTTCTTTGCTATTTTTCCCTTGCCGCGATGTTTTATGTAGAAATAGCCGATTATACAGAACACAAGCGCGCCGAGGAAGTTGACAAAAAGATCCTCCATGGTGTCATAAAGTCCTATATCGAGATATCCGTTTATTCCGAGCGACGTTCCGTTGACCGCCGTATCCGTAATTCCGGAAACGCTTATCGGGATATTGCTTTTTGTCGGGTCGAGAAGGGTTGAATTGAAGGAATTTATTATAGTGTCCTTCTGCATGTCCTTGCCGAAGAATCTGTCCATTCCGAATTCAAAAAACTCCCAGAAAACGCCGACAGTCATTGAAAAGCAGAACGCCGATGCCGATACATAGAAGGGGGAAACCGCGAATTTTATCTTATCGTCACGGTTCAGCACGTCTATAAGACAAAAACCGAGAGCGGCGCAGATAAAGCCCCATGTTGTATGAAGCATTGTGTCCCAGAAAGAAATATTAACGAAAAAGCTCGCGATTTCTCCGAGTATCTCCGCGGCGAAAATATAGATAAGCACAAGTATTTCAAGCACGTTCGGAATATCGAGATGGAACTTTCTTTTCACAAAACTCGGTATTGAAAACATGACGAAAACAAGCAAGCAAAGGAATGCGTTTTCGTAGTTTCCGAGCATAACGGCACGCACAAGACTGAACATGACAAGCACACCGAGAATGATATATGTGATTTTCAGTCCGCGGCTCATTTTTTTCATTTCTTCAAGCCTTTCGGCTCTTTCCCGTCTGATACTTTTTTTCAAAACCGTTTCTCCTTTTGTTTTATTTCAATTGGCTTCGCCATGATTTTTTACGAAAAAAACTCCGCGGTCTATGCCGCGGAGTTTTCGCAATTAGATCTGTTCTTTTACCTTAGCTGCTTTGCCGACTCTGTCGCGTACATAGTAGAGCTTTGCGCGTCTTACTTTACCGTGGCGGATAACTTCGACCTTAGCAACCTTCGGGGAATGCAGAGGGAACGTCTTTTCAACGCCTACGCCATAAGCAATTCTTCTTACGGTGAATGTCTCGGAAATACCGCCGTTTCTCTTGGCGATAACCGTTCCTTCAAAGAGCTGAATTCTCTCGCGTGAACCCTCAACTATCTTGTTGTGAACCACGACCGTGTCACCTATTTCGAACTTAGGGAGTTCGGTCTTTAATTGCTCGCTGACAAAAGCTGAAATCTTATCCATTGCTTTTTTCCTCCTTTTGAATTACAGAGCGTTCATGCGAGCATGCAGCGGACCGCCCCATTTGCAGTACAGCTCCATCATTATATCAGCCTTTTTTGATAATTGCAATAGTTTTTTGAAATTTTTATTCACTTTTTTATTTTTTTCGCGTAAAATCCTGCTTGCGAATTAAAAGTGCCGGCTGCGAAATCAAAACGTCCCGCGGAAAACCCGCGGGACGTCGTTGCCTTTGAATTTATTTTGAAAGATTTGCAACCGCGTTTGCATAAGCCGTCGAAGCTTCTTCGGCGGTCAGCGCACCCTTGTAAATCTTTGCGTCGGTAATGAGCATATTCCCTGCGGGGAAATCGCCGCCGACAAGAGACGCTGTTATATCGTCGCCGAGGCAGAAATAATTGAAGGTGCTGCCCGCGCCGACCTTGAAGTCCTCATTTATGGGAGCGGAAGCCGAAAGCTTGCCGTTGACATAAATATAGCTTTTCTTCTCCGCGAAGTCATAAGTTGCGACAACGTGCGTAAGCTCTGTTCTCGAAGCGGCAGCTCCCGCAATAACGCTCGGGTTGTAGCCGTTCAGTCCGCCCGATCCTCCGGTGATGAAATAGGGCTGACCGGACGCCTGCTCTGCAAGTCCCCAGCCGCCTGCCTGCGTTCCGCAGACAATGCCCTGAACCTTGCCCGTCGACGATTTTGCAACATAGAACGCCTCAACGGAGAAGTTGCCCTCTGCGAATTTTCTGAATTCGGAAGTGCTTGAAAGAGAATTGAATTTGCAGATTGCATACTTGCCGGAGGTCGCGCGGAGCGCGTCCACCGTATATTTCTTTCCGGCGTGCGTAACCTCGAATTTTCCCGTTTCCGCGCCGTGATTTGTCACGGTGACGTTGCCCTTCGTATCTGTCATTCCGCTGCTCGGAAAATCTATATCGACATAAAGCTCCGTCTTGTTTACTTCCGCAGGCTTGCCGCCTTCGGCTGTGACCTTTGTCGTTACCTTGTTGCTTTCCTTGCCCCAGGAGTCGACCGCGACGAGCGAAACCTCATATTCGTTGCCGATTGTGAGATTGCCGAGGTTAACCTCCCATTCCTTCTTCATATCGGCGGGCTTTCCGTGACGATAGAAGTCGGCAAGGACTTTTTTCTCCGTCTTCTTCTGCGAGCCGACGCGGTTGACCGTAAGAACGTAGTGATGAGCGAATTCGTCATCGGTTGCGGACTTGAATTTAACCGTTGTGCTTACGCTTGTCTTTCCCGCCGTGCCGAATTCAAAGCTTATTGCGTCCTCTGCGAGAACGGGAGCAGCATTCTTTTCGGAGCGGTCTTTTCTGTAAGCGTCAAGGTGCGATTTGTCGGCTTTCGGAGCGCTTATTTCCCACGTCTCGCCGATGGTCGTCTTGTTATAGAAGTCCATTCGCGTAAATCTTATGTTGCCGTTTGCGTCAACCTGAACGAGAAGTCCCTGAGAGAACTCGTTGCAGTCCTTCATAACGGTTTTGCCCGACATATCGATATAATTGCCGTCTTCGATTGCCATATAACGGACGGAGCCGCAGCCGAGGGACGTGAAGTCCGTCTGCATTATGCTTCTCGGGTCGTTGAGCGGGAAATGAAGGTGACCGCTGAACGTAACGACCTGCGGATACTTGGAGAGAATGTCCGTAAGGTCGGTTGTGTACCACATGAGGTTGTCGGCGGTGTAAAGGTCGCTTCCGTAAACCGTGTTGTGAATCATCGGGTGAGTGAAGAGGAATACGGATTTTCCGGGGTCTTTTTCCGTAAGAGTTTTGAGGGTGTTGTCCAGCCACTCTTTTGTCGAAGCGGCATAGGGCGCCGCAACGCCGTTTACTTTATAATATTTGCCGTTGCTGTCCGGATTTATAAAGATGAAATAGTAGTCTCCGACCTTGCAGAGACGGCTGCCGTTTTTGAAATCCGTCGCGTATTCCGTGAGGTCGCTTTCAAAGAACGATTTTCCGAATATGCTGAGCATATCGCTCATAAGCAATACGCCGCCGTAGAGCTCCTCGTGGTTACCCGTTGTGAAAATGAGGGGCACTTCCGTCTCGTTGAAAACCTTCTTGTATGTGTCCTTCACCATTCTTGCCTCGCTCACGCGTCCGGACTGTGTAAGGTCGCCGGCGATCGCAACGGCGTCAAGACCGTTTTTATCGCCCGACTTTACGGCGTAGTCCTTGAGCTGATTGAGCGCGCTCAGAAATTTGCTTGTGGGCATTGTCTGTCCGTCCTGACAGTGCACGTCGGAAAGTGCGCCGAAAGAAAGGACGATGTTGTCGGCGTCAAACTTTGCGTCCGGCTCGACGACCGTTGTGCCGCCCTTTGTTGTGGTCACTTCGGTTCCGCCCTGTGTGCCGGTGCCTTCCGTCGTCGTGTCGACGGGGTCCTTGGGACCGCACGCGCAGAGGACAGCCGCCAGCATCATAACGGCAAGCGTCAATGCGAGTATTTTCTTCATTATGGAGTTCCTCCTGTGATTTTTTTGTTTCGTTATTTATTTCAAGGTGCCTTGACGACACATTAAAATCATTTTAATTTTCTCGTGCTTACCTCGGCAAGCACTCTTCTGATGTCATCCGTCCGCGGCGGAGTCGTTCCCGGCGTCAGACAAGCCGCCGTTCCGTACGCAACTGCCGAGCGCAGACATTCCTCCTTGCTCTTCCCCTCCGAAAAAGCCGCGACAAACCCCGCGATTGCGCTGTCGCCGGCGCCGACTGTCGAAACGGCGTCAGTTTTCGGCGGCTCGGCTGCAAAAGCTCCCTCGTCGCACACGAGAAGCGCGCCTCTGCCTCCGAGACTTATCATAACGTTTTCCGTGCCGCTTTCGCGCGTCCGCGCGGCAAAATCAATCAGTCCCCCGATATCGCCCGCCGACACTCCGGAATAACGGAAAACCTCCTCCTCGTTCGGCTTTATCAGCCACGCGCCGACGTCGATAACGTCGCCGATTTCAAACGAGCTTGAATCAAGGCTGACCTTCGCCCCCGTCGATTTCACCTTCTTTATAAAGGCTTTTATATCGGAAATTTCAATTCCCTTCGGATTTTTCCCCGCAAAGCAAACGACGGTGTCGCCGTCCGTTTCGCCGATTGCGGCTTCAAAATCGGAAAGGAGGGCTTTGTCCGCTTCAAATCCGGCAAAGCTGATTCTTGTCTCCACGTCGTCCGCGGAATGGATTGTTATATTTTCTCTTATCCTTCCGTCGACGGATACCGCCGTAAAGTCGACGCCGCCCGCGGAAAGCTGCTTTTTGTAGTCATCGCCGTTTTCCCTGCCGACCGCAACAACGGCACGGCTCGCTTTTCCTCCCGCCGCAAGCGCACGTGAGGTGTTGACGCCTTTTCCGCCCGCGTCGCACCTTGTGACCGTGGCAAGATTTTCTTTTCCCGCCGCAAACCCGTCACACCGGCAATGGATATCGAAAGCGGGATTGAGCGTTACGGTAATAATTTTCATATTCTCTCCATAAGAAAACAATTTCACTTTCAGATTGAAATATTATATCATAAATGATGCAGTCCGTCAACGGATTTGGCATCCGCACCATGTACAAAAAAACGGCGGTTTTTTGTGAATTTCGCTCATACAGTCCGCCGTTTCCGCAAAATAAACGTCAAAATCCGCCCGCAAATTCAAAATAAATCGTCAACCGAATTGACAACAGCCCGCGCTTGGGTTATAATTTATTCTGTGAATATATTTAATCGGAAGGTAGAAACAATGCAGAACATTTCAAGGAGAGCCGCAAGAGAATGTGCGCTTAAAGCGCTGTACGGCTTTGAATTTTCAAGAGAGGCAGACCCTGCCGACTTTTTTGAGCTTTCGTGCTCCGAATTTGAAACGGCGTCGGACGAATTTTCAAAAAAGCTGTTTATGACAGCCGCCTCCAATCTCGACGCAATCGACGAAACAATAGCGCGCAACGCAAAGGGCTGGAAGGCGGAGAGACTCTCAAAAATGACGCTCTCCATTCTCCGTCTCTGCGTGTGCGAGATGAAATATTTTGATGACATTCCCTCCGCCGTATCCATGAACGAGGCGGTTGAGCTTGCGAAAATCTATGACGGCGACGACGCTCCCTCGTTTATAAACGGCATAGTGAACGCCGTTTCAAAATCGCTATGAACATTCTCGGAATAGATACAAGCAATTATACAACCTCCGTTTCGGTGGTTTCGGATACGGGCTTCCGTCACGAAAGACAGATACTTGAGGTGGCGGACGGAGAGCGTGGACTTAGGCAGAGCAACGCTCTCTTTTTGCATACGAAAAATCTTCCGGTTTTAATGGAAAAACTCGCTCCCATCGGCACAATCGACGCCGTCGCGTACAGCGACAGACCGCGTGACGAGGAGGGCTCGTATATGCCGTGCTTTCTCGCCGGAGAGGCTGTCGCAAGGTCGGTTGCGGCGGCTCTGAACGTCCCCGCTCTGCGGTTTTCTCATCAGGCGGGACACATAATGGCGGCGGCAAAAACCTGCGAAAATCCCGAAATTATCGGCTCGCCGTTCCTCTGCTATCACGTTTCCGGCGGCACGACGGAGCTCGTTCTGGCACAGCCAGACGACACGCTCGGCTTTGCCGTAAAAATCGTCGGCGGCACGACGGATATAAGCGCGGGACAGCTCATCGACCGCGCGGGCGTGCTTATGGGGCTGAAATTTCCCTGCGGAGGAGAACTCGAAAAGCTGGCAGCCGACACGGAAAAACAAAAGGTGAAAATATCCGCAGTCGGAGCGAAATGCAATTTTTCCGGCGCGGAAAACAAGGTTATAAAGGCGCTGCACGACGGGAAAAGCAAATCCGAAGTTGCGCGCTATGCGCTCGACTACTGCGCGGAGTCCCTTATTGCATCGGTTGACGCTGCAAGAAAAGAGTTGGGAGAATTCCCCGTCCTGTTTGCGGGCGGCGTTATGCGGAACGCAATTATCCGATCGGAGCTTGAAAAAAGACTCGAAAATATATATTTCGGCTCGGTTGAGCTCTCGTCGGACAATTCCGTCGGCACGGCGTGGCTCGGCAAAGAAAAGCTCGAAAGGAGCGGCAAATGGAACGGCAGATAATTTCCGTTACGGAACTTAATTTATATATAAAAGCCAAACTGGACGGCGACCCGCTTCTCTCCGGACTGCTCGTCCGCGGCGAAATTTCAAATTTCAAGCGGTATTCAAGCGGTCATTGCTATTTCACCTTAAAGGACGCCGGCGGAGCCGTTCGTGCCGTTATGTTCAATTCGTCTGCGCAGAGACTGAAATTCGACCCGACGGACGGAATGAGGGTCATAGCGGGCGGCAGGGCTTCCGTTTATGAACGGGACGGTCAATACCAACTGTACATTACATCGCTTGAGCCGGAAGGGGTCGGCGCGCTTCATCTTGCGTATGAACAGCTTAAAGAAAAGCTGGCAGGCGAAGGACTTTTCGATGAGTCGATCAAAAAGCCCGTTCCCCGCTATCCGAAACGTATCGGCGTCATCACATCGCCGACGGGAGCGGCTGTCCGCGACATAATAAATATTGCGGGCAGGAGATTTCCTCTTGCGGAGATCTGCGTTTATCCTGCGGTCGTTCAGGGAGAAGGCTCCGTGCCGACTCTCCTTGCAGGGCTTGAATATTTCGGTTTTACGTCACCTGCCGACGTAATAATCATCGGGCGGGGCGGCGGCTCGATTGAAGACCTCTGGTCTTTCAACAGCGAAGATCTCGCAAGAAAAATACGCTCCTCTCCCGTGCCTGTGATATCGGCAGTCGGGCATGAAACAGACTTTACAATCTGCGATTTTGCAGCCGATATGCGTGCGCCGACGCCCTCTGCGGCAGCGGAGTGTGCAACGCCGGATAAAAGCGAAATCATTACTTTGCTCTCTTCGCAGTCGGCGCATATGCGAAAAGCAGTGCAAAGACGGGTTGACATTATGCGCGAACGTCTGGAAAGGGTTTCTTCATCGAATATGATGAAAAACCCGATGAATTTCATAGATGACAGACGCATTTATCTCGATACGCTTTCCGAAAAAATCGTCGCCGGAGCGCAAGCTGGCATCGAAAACAAAAGGTTGTCGCTGCGCGGAGTCGCCGCCGCACTCGGCGCGTTGAATCCGCTGGCGGTACTCTCAAGGGGCTACGGAGCCGTCTTTTCCGGGAGCGGCTCGCTCATAAAAAGCACGGACGATATAAAAATCGGAGAAACACTCAAAATAAAAATTTCCGACGGCGAAATCGACGCCGCCGTTACGGGAAAACGTCACAAAGGAGGAAAAAATAATGGCTGAAAAGAAAATGAGCTTTGAGGAAGCTCTTGCAAGGCTTGAAGAAATAGTCGGCGAGATGGACAGCGGCAAAGCCGAGCTTGACAAGCTGCTTGAGCTTTTTGAAGAAGGCACGACGCTCGTCCGCAAATGCAAAAAAGAACTCGACAACGCCGAAAAAAAGATAAAGCTCGTAACGGAGGACGGGGAAACGGACTTTCCCCCTATGAAATAATGGATATACGCACAAAAATGAGCGAATACGCGGAAAAGGTCACGGCGGAGCTTGAGAAATACCTCGCAACCCCCGACCCCGACCTTGAAACGCTCTATTCTTCGATGAGATACAGCGCACTTTCCGGCGGAAAAAGAATACGTCCATTTCTCTGCGACGCCTTCTGCCGACTTTTCGGCGGCAATGCCGAAGCGGCAATGCCGTTTGCCTGCGCCATCGAAATGGTACACGCATCCTCCCTTGTCCACGACGATATGCCCTGTATGGACAACGACGATCTCCGTCGCGGCAAGCCGACAAATCACAAGGTCTACGGGGAGGATATTGCCCTTCTCTGCGGCGACGCATTGATAACACGGGGATACGAGATTGCGGCGCTCAACCGCTTCGTTTCGCCGGAAGCGGCGAGAAGCGCCGTCGCAATGCTGACAAGGCTCGCAGGCGCAACGGGAATGATGGGCGGACAGGAGATTGACCTGCTCGGCGAGAAAACAAAGCCCGATTTTCCGCTGCTTCTCAAAATGCACGACAAAAAAACCGGCGCGCTGATGAAGGCGTCCGTCCTGCTAGGCTGTCATGCGGCGGAAATAACGGACGAGAGCGACCCCCGCTCCGTCGCCGCCGTAAAATATGCAAGCGGTATCGGCACGGCTTTTCAGATAATAGACGATATTCTTGACGTTGAAGGCGACCCCGCCCTGCTCGGCAAAGCCACCCATGCGGACGCCGCCGAGGGCAAGACGACGTTTATATCGTTTATGTCCGTCGAAGATGCAAGAAAATACGCAAAAAAGCTGACAGACTCCGCCATAGACGCGATAAGGTCATATGACGGCTCCGATGACCTCATCTCCCTTGCGGAATTTCTTCTTTTGAGAAACAAATAACGAAATCACCCCTTTTTCATAAGATAAAAAGGGGTGATTTTTTATGGAATGTACTTTTCGCAAACGAAAAAAGGGGAAGAAAATTCTCATTTTCCTTGCGTGCGTTATGATATTTGCCGTCTTCTCCGTCATATACCTCAATCATAAGCTCGACCCGCTCGTATGCGCCGCCGCAACACCGCAGATAAAAGCGGAAATGACGCGCGTCATAAACGAGGCAATAAGCGAAGCGATGACCGGATATGAGGAAAAACTCGTCAGCATCAGATACGGCACGGACGGGAAAATTCTCTCAATAGAAACCGACAGCACAAAAATAAATCTTCTCCGCGCGCTCGTCACGGAGAAGATAAACGAAAAAATCAAGGCATACGGAGAATACGGCGTCACGATTTCCCTTTCAAACATTCTTGATGACGAAATCATCCTCGGCAGGTTTCCGTCCATGAGAATTCCGGCAAGCGTTGAGCCAAGCGGCAGCGCGGAGACGACCGTCAAAAGCTCGCTTGCGTCGGCAGGGATAAATCAGAGTCTGCACAAAATAACGCTCTCCGTCCGCGTCAGCGTGACGGCAATGCTGCTTATATCAACGGTCGACGTCGACACGGAGACGGACGTCTGTATTGCGGAAACTGTAATAATCGGCGATGTACCGAAGGTTTTTCTCGGAGGAAAAAATTAAACGCCGGTATAGTCAAAGTCGGGGATAAAGCTCTCATCCGCGGCAGCGCCTTCCTGAACATACGCAAGAGAAATGCCGATTTTGTCCGCATGATCGACGACCTTTGAATATTCGTATTTCGTCAGCTTCCGGCAAAGCTCGGGATAGCCTGAAAGGCGGGCTTTGTCCGGCGTGAACTGGCTCATTATGCTTATGACGATGTCATCCCCGTATTCGGAATGAAGATAATCCATTATGCGGATCGAATCGTCCGTGCAGCCGGGCAGAACGAGATGGCGGACAACAACTCCGCTCTTCATCAGCCCGTTTTCGATTACGGGACGTCCCTTTGTGCGCACCATTTCTGCAAGCGCAGACTTTGCAAATTCGGGATAATCCCTTGCCGTGGAATACTTTTCGGCAAGCGAAGATGACATATATTTGAAGTCTGTCAGATAAATGTCGACTGTTTTATCAAGCGAGGTTATCATCTCGGATTTTTCGTATCCGCCCGTGTTCCATACAACGGGAAGGTCAAGTCCCTTTGACCTTGCGTCGGCGACGGCGCGCTTTATCTGCTCTGAAAAGTGCGTAGGCGTGACAAGGTTTATATTGCACGCGCCCTTTTCTTTCAGCTCAAAGAATATTTCGCAAAGGCGCTCCTCCGTCACCTCCCTGCCGACCTCGCCGCGCGAAATGCCGTAATTCTGGCAATACACGCAACGGAGATTACACCCCGAAAAGAACACCGTTCCCGACCCTTTTTCACCCGATATGCATGGCTCCTCCCAATAGTGAAGCGCGGCACGGGCAAGGCGAACGGTGTTTTTTTCGCCGCAGAAGCCGGTTTTTATATTTCTGTCGACCCCGCACCCGCGGGGACAAATATTGCATTTTTCCATTTTATTTTATAACAAGTCCGCCGAGCGAAAGCGCATACATTATCTGCGCCGCAAAATATGTTGAAAGATTGAAAACATTCATTTTTGTCGTGTCCTTTTCTCCGAAAAGTATGAAAAGAATTATAAAATCGGATATAAAGAACAGCACCGCGCCGATTGCAAGCGTCACCGCAAGTCCGCCGAGGACAGCCATAAGAATATAATATGCCATTGTTGCCGTCAGCAGGGAGGCATATATCGCCGAGGGATAAAAAAGCTCGCCGAAGTTCATATTTTTGCGGACGGCAAAGAGCACCGCAAACGCAGTCACAGCGCCGAAGGCAAGAGAAATTCCGAAATACAATATATGAAATCCGCAGGCGACAGTTACCGCGCAGAACACGGCAATATGCTCGATTGCGAACGCCGCCATTCCGAGCGGAAGAAACGCCTTCTCCTCCGGACAGACGTGCGAAGCGTCAAGAAAAATATCGCCGACCATTCCGAGCACAAGCCCGAAAAGCATTATCAGTCCGGCATTCGCGGGCGATTTTGAAACCATTACAAATCCCAGCGAAACAAAGCTCAACGCCGCAATGGCTTTTGTCGCCGTGACGATTCCTCCCCGCCTTCTGACCTTGAAAAAGATAAAAATCGTTGCAAAGATTGCCGTCATCGCTATGAGAATATACTTAATCATAAAATGTCCTCCGTTGAATTGTTTCCGTTCCGCAAACGCCTGCGTTTTTTTGCCGTTTCCGGCCCGACAGTTGCGGAGGTATCGGGTGCGGCACTTATAAATTATCTTTGCTTAATTATATCACGGATATTCCGTTTTATCAATGACTTTTTTCCATAGCACGGCAAATCCCCCGCGGAAACGCGGAGGATTTGTGTACGTCGGCTTGTTGCGCCGTTTTCTTTCCGCGAATGATGGCTGAGACAGCGGCAGGCAGAGCAATCTTATGAATCTCTCCCTTTATAACGACGTTCCTTCCCGTGATATAATCAATTGTTTTTTTCCTTTTCCAGACCGTCCATCAGCTTCATGAGCGTCGGGAGAATACATCTGTCCCATTCTCTCATGCTCGGAATGGATATCTGTCCCTCCAGAAGTCCGAACGGAGTCTCCCATATGAAAAAGCCGTAGCTGTTCATCGGGTCGTCGTCTTCACGGACACAAAGCACAACGCTGAGCGTCCTGTCTCCCTTTGAGCAGGAGTATCTGCGGAATTTCGGGTCGTCGCGACATCGATCGAAGCAGTCAAGTCCGCTTTCAAAGCTGAAAAGGAATCTTTTCAGTTTGTCGTCGATAAATAAAAAGTTGCAGCCGTGAATATCCGTATCGGAAAAATAATCGGCATCGGAAAGAATAGGTATATAATAGCCGTCAAACTTTCTTTTCTCTTTCGTGAGCATCAGCCATCCTCCTGTTTACATATCTTCAAAAGCCCATGTATACACCGCAGGAATATTTCTTTTGCGAATATACCTTTGCTCTTTGAGGTTATCATATTTTCCGGCGCTTGTCCCCACCCTTTTTGCCCAAACGGGTAGGAAAAGCGCAAAAAAATTTTTATTTTTTTGCATTTTCAGTCTCCACGCGCGGAATTTTCCTCCGTCGTCGGCAAAAATCCGGAAAAGCGCGCATCGCAATGCAAAAACAGGCAAGCCCCGCCGCGGCGTTTTCCGACAAATATTTTTCGGTTTCCCGCTTTTTTCGCTATTGATTTATCAGCATCCGTATGGTATAATGAAAGATACTCAAAAGGCAGAGTGCCGGCAGTATCCGCGCCGATTTGCAAAGGCTGCGTGCCGCTTACGATACATCATAGCCGTACCCCGCATATCTCACCGCCCTTTTGCGAAAAGGACGGTAAAACAAAAATCAACCGAACTTCATTCAAAAGGAGGATACCCAAAAATGAAAAAAACGCTTGCGCTGATTCTTGCCGCAACTTTTACCCTCTTTTGCCTTTCCGGCTGCGGAAAGCAGTCGCTGCTCAACCCCCGCGACCCCGTCGTGCTGACAATGTGGCACACCTACGGCGAGCAGACGGACTCCCCCATGAACCGGCTGATAGACGAATTCAATTCCACCGTCGGCAGAAAGCGCGGCGTCATCATAAAGACAACCCTCATGACCGTCGCCGCAAAAATAAGCGACCGCCTTTCCGAGGCGCAGAGCGGTGCGGCGGGCACGGTACCCCTTCCCGACCTGTTTTTCTGTCACAACAACGACGCGGCTGCGTTCGGTGCGGACAAGCTCCTTGATTGGAGCGAATACTTTTCGTCATCCGAAATTTCCGCCTTCGTTCCGGATTTTCTTGCGGACGGCAAGGTTGAAAGCCGTCTCTCCGTGCTTCCCGTTTCAAAGTCGACCCATGTGCTTTATCTCAGCGGAAGCGAATTCGACCGCTTTTCCGCATCGACGGGCGTAACCTATGAAAGTCTTGCCACGTGGGACGGCTTCTTCTCCGCGGCTGAAAAATATTATGTATATTCGGGCGGAAAGCCCTTCTGCGCCTTTGACTATCTCCTCCGCGCAGTTGAACTCTATGCCGTTTCAAATGGAGCGGACGTCGATTCTTTCTATAAGGACGGCTGGTATGACTTCTCCTGCGAGGCTCTGAAATCGGCATATCTGCGCTTTGCGGAGGCTATCGCAAAGGGATATATCGTCGTTGCGGATATGTATTCCAATACTCAGGTTATGACGGGCGAAACCCCCGCCGGCATGGGCTCTTCGGCAGGTATTCTCTATTACAACGACACCGTTACATATCCGGACAACACCTCCGAGCCGATGAAGCTCAAGGTCCGCCCCATGCCCTATGCGGACAGCACAAAAAAGGTTGCTACGCAGGCGGGCGTCGGACTTTGCGCCGTCAGAACCGACGACAAAAAAGCGGAGGCGGCGTCTGTCTTTGCGCACTGGCTCACCGAGGGCACGCGCAATCTTGACTTCGTTTCCGAAACGGGCTACATGCCCGTCACCGCCGAGGCTTACGCAAAGCTCGGCGAGCATAATTTCCGCGATGAGGGCTATCGCAATCTCTATGACGTTCTGAATACCGTCAAAAACGAATATACACTCCTGCGCGAGCCTGCATATACAGGCTATTACGGCAAAGTAAACGGGCTGTATGCGGAAATCCGCAAGGTGCAGTCGTCACTGCCGATGAGAGTCAAAGACGGCGAAAACGCCGCCGCGATTGCCGCGGAGCTCTGGGGACTGTTCCTCGAAGCGCAATAACGCGGAATGAAATGATACAAAGAAAAGGAAAGGAGGCGTCGGCTTGAATAAACTACCCATACGTCTGCCGCGACGGAGTATGCGGACAAAGCTCGCTTTGTATATGCTTGTCCCCGTTGTGCTTATTCTGATAATGCTTGCCGTGTGCCTTTCGCTTTTCGGTCGGTTCAAAACTCCGAAGGATACGCTCTCCGAGCGGCTTGACACGCAGGCGATGAGTTTTGAAAAGGAGTTGCTTTCGCATCGCAACAGTCTTGTCACGGTCGGCACGCATCTTTCCGAGGATTCGGCGGCTCTCATTGAGGGCTATCTCCTCAAAGCCGGAATCCCCTTGGACGCCCTCTCCGACGGCGTGCATCTTGCCGCGCTTCAGGAGCGGATAATAGAACCTTTGCGGCAGTATCTTCTGCAGGCGGACTGTTCAGGCGCATTCGTCCTGTTCAACGCGACGGTGGGCATAAATTCCGATGAGCCTTCATACAGCGGTCTTTATCTTCAGGTCAACGGCTACGAGTCCGACCGCCGCGAGATGATTTTATATCGCGGCATTTCTTCCGTCGGCAAAGCGCACGGCATTATGCCGCACAGAAAATGGCGCCTTGAGACGAGGAAAAACGTCATTCCCGGCTGGGACGAAAGCAAAACGGATCCTTCCCTGCCGCTCGCGCTTACATATCGCTTTACCGATATTTTCACCCTGCCCGGCATGTCCGAAAAGGCAACGCTCATTATGCTTCCCATACGTGACGGCGAAGGAAAAACCCTCGGCGTTTGCGGCTTTGAGATATCGGAAAGCTGCTTTGCCCGTCTGCACAGTCAGACGACAAAGCTCCCGCATTTCACGGGGATCATAACGCACGGCGACAGCAACAGTATATCGTCATTCCTCTCATGCGGCTCCGACGACGGCTATTATTATGCTCCGTCCGGCACGCTCTCCGTATCCGATTCCGATGGCAAAATCATCACCCTGACCGACGATAACAATACATATCTCGGCATGAAACGCTCGTATACAGACGCCGGCACGGGCGGCGGCTTTACAATAATAGTTATGACGAATAAAAGCAGCTACGACCGCGAAGCAACGGACGCCGTTGTCAAAAACATGCTGCTGATAGGACTTATCATCGCACTTTCCGTTGCGTTCTGCATATTTTTCAGCCGAAGTTATCTTTCTCCCGTGCTGAAAGCGCTTGAACAACTGAAAAAAGACGAGCGACTTTCTCATCGCGGCGCGCCTGCCGAAATAGGCGACCTTTTCGCTTTTCTTGCGGAAAAGGATAAAAGCAGGCAGTCGGTAATCGACGGGCTGAAGCGCGAAATGGCCGATGCGGGAAGCGAGCTTTCAAAGCTGCAAGCCGAACAGAGCAAGCTGCAGGAGGAATACGAACGCGCCAGAACGCAGATATCCCGTCTGACAACCTCCGCAATGCAGGAGGTCAGCCCGGAGGGCTACGCGCATTTTACGTCAAACCTCTGTAAGCTGACGCCGAAGGAGCGCGAAATATTTGATTTTTACCTTGCGGGCAAAAACGGCAAGGAAATTCAGGAAACCCTCAGCATAAGCGAAAACACGCTTAAATATCACAATAAACACATCTATCAGACGCTGAACATAACCTCCCGCAAGGAGCTGCTCCGCTACGCCGCAATGATGCAGGAAAGCGATGCGGCAAAGCCGGATTGACTGTCATTTTTCCGGCACGGTCACCCGTCATAAAAATTCACCCGAACGCTGTATTTTTTCGGGAATACGGACAAAAGAAAAGGCTCCCATTCCGGGGAGCCTTTTCTTTGTGCTTTCGCACAGGAAAAATGTAAAATATTTAAGGAGAGTTTGCGGGGGGGTTAATACTTACTTGCTCGTTACAGTCCACGTAGTAATGCTTCCGGTCATTTGGAGGTTGTCTGCGAGGAAGTATTTGGCTGTGTCGTCGGTAAATGTAACGGGCGCGTCTGCAACTATATCAAGCTTGAAGAGAGGATAATTGTATTTTGCTTCCATAGAATAGATCGGATTGGTGATCTTGCCTTTTACGAGCTTGATTGTCGGAAGCTCTGTCTTTACGCCGCTTGACTCAAATTTGATGCCTTTTACAGTGGGAACCGTTTCGATGTCCAATGAGCCGATAGTTATGCTTGCCTGCTTTATTTATCATTTATATTTATTTGTGCAACAAAAGAACCGTTTACAAAGCGGCAAATACAGGTCTGTCTGTCTGTCTGTCAAGCGATTGTACACGACCTGCGCCTCCTTTGTCAAGTCTTTTTCAGAGCTTTTCGCGCTCTCTTTTATTTCCGCCCCGCATTATATCACCGACGACGGGTTTTGTCAATGATTTTTTTGTGTTTTTTCGGAAATTCTCACAAAAGAAGTCGGGGGAAAATTCCCCCGACCGGATTTGATTTTTATATGCTTGTATCCTGCAGGTGTTCGTCATTCTTTTTGTTCTTAAGAACAACAAATGCAACAACGCCCGCCGCTATGATAAGCGTCAGAACAACTATAACTATCGGAACCGCATAATTGGCTTTCTTTGTGCCCGCGTTGAAGAGGACTATGGAGTTTGCCGGATATTTGAACGTGCCGGAGCCGATTGTTATTGTCAGAACTGTGCCCTTGCGCTTTATATAGTCGGGAGAAACGGTTTTGAGCGCGCCGTTCTCGTCCACATAGCATATGTTGAACGCCGTGTTCTTATATTCTTCTCCCAGGTCTATCGTCAATTCCGCGCCCGTGTTGAGCGTGGACTCCGTGCCGTCGATAACAAGTCTGTAAATATATGCGGATTCAACGGTGCCGTACTGTGCCGCAAGAGAAACATTTGCGTTTATCTGGTCGACAAACGGCTTTACTTTTTCATTGAATTCTTCGTTCGTCATCTGTCTGACGTTGAAGAAAACATCTTTATCCGTCGCAGCGTTTGCCGCAAACGTGAGCGTGTAGCCGTTGCTTCTGACGGAGACAACGTTTCCGTTTTTCGTTTCCGTAACGATGTATCTCATGTGACAATGGTTACACTCGCTGACCGTTGTTCCCTTTTTGGTTTCGATAACGGCAAAGTCGTGACCCTGCGCCGCAACAAGTCTTGTTTCGGACTTTCCGCAGAGCTTGCAGACTCTTTTGCTTTCACCCTCTGTAATGCAGGTCGCCTCTCTTGTGACGTTCCACTCGCCGAAGGAGTGAGCGTCGGGATTGACGGGGATAGGTCTGCTTTGCGGCTCCTTTTTGCAGACGGAGCACAGACATGTTTCCAGTCCTGTATCGCTGCAGGTTGCCGGTCTGATTACGGTGTAATCGCTTTCGAGATATACATGGGCGACGGTCGATTTAGATACCGTGCGCGTTTCCGTATAGTTACATGCGCTGCACGTGCGTTTTTCCAAGCCGTCACTTGCGCAGGTCGCCGCCGTTACGGTGACCCAATTGCCGAAGCTGTGACCCTTTGCCGCAATTGTTTCCGTTTCAACCTTGCCGCATACGGAGCAGGTATGCGTTTTCGAGCCTGCCGTCGTGCATGTCGCGTCTGAAATCTTCCATTCGCCGAATTTGTGCGTGTTGCTTACGGGCAGAACAGCCTGCTTCGTTTCCGAGCAGCCGGGCACCGTGCATTTATAAACGATAACGCCGGTGTTCTTGCAGTCGGGGCTCTTCGTCACCGTGCCCGTATCCCATACGTGCTCGTGGCTTGCGAGCTTCGGAACAACTCTCACTTCCTCGCTGTTACATACGGAGCACTTGTAAAGGTCTGCTCCTTCTTCGGTCTTTGTCGGCTCTTTCAGTCTCTTGACAAACGCATATTTGTGGCTTGCCTTCAATGTGATAACCTCTGTCTTGCCGCATATTTTGCATTTGTATGATCCGTAGCCGTCCTCTGTGCACGTGGGTTTTTTCGTCTCGACAAGAAGCTCATAGCTACCAAAACCGTGTTCGCACTGAACCTCGGATATTATGTCGTGTCCGCACTTCTTGCAGATTTCGTGCCACTTGCCGTCTTCCTCGCGCGCTTTGCTCTCTCTGACATATTCGTGACCCAATGCGGGAACCTCTCTCGTTTCGATCTTTCCGCATACTCTGCATATGTAATCCGCTTCTCCGCTTCTTGTACATGTCGGTTTTACCGTGTATTTTGCGGGGGTCGCGGGGAAATCGTGTGCGCCGACCGGTGTGTCTTTGACCTCAAGCGTAATTCCGCATTTTGTGCAGACAACCTTCTCCGATCCGCCTTTTTTACACGTTGCCGCCGTGATGGTTTCGGTGTATGTAACGGAATGGTCGCAATACCATACATCCGTCTGCGTGCTCATGCTATAAAGCGTGGGCTTTTTGATTTCTTCATCAAGATATTCCGCCTCTGCCTCACCGGATACGAGCACGCGCGTTCTCGTATCGGGATTTTTGACATCAAAGGTAATCGCAACATATCCGCTCAGAACATAGAGGTTTGAAGAAACGCTCGGATATGATATTGTGATGCTGTTTTCGGTGAATCCGCCGGCAAGGTCAACTCCCTTTTTGCCGAAGAGGTCGCCGTCTATACTTTTATATGTAAGATAGTTTCTGTCATAGAAAATCTGCACGGTTGCCTTGCTGGCTCTTGAAGCCGATCCTATAAAGTGGAATACAACCGTTGCCGTTTTTCTGTCGCTTGAAAAGCTGACATCGCCGACAACGAGTATCGTTTCTCTGTTTATAAGCTCCTCTCCTGCGTGGTCATGATCGCTTTTGATCGTGCAACCCTCTATTCCGCAGTCCGAATGGACATGTTCCGTCTCGCCCGAAGCGTCTGCCACAGTCGCAAGACAAGGAATGACCGCGCTTGTCAGGCAAAGGACTATCGCAAACATAAGAGCAATGAGTTTTCTTTTCATTTTTTACCTCCCATAAGGCTGTGCGCCTTGGTTTTAAGTGATTTTCCCGGATTGAACTGTTGCCTGCTTTTCACCGTTGAAAGCAAGCGGCTGTTTTTGGGGACAATTTTAGATTGTACTATTTAATTATATACTTTTTTGAGTTTTTGTCAAGGCAGAAACGGCTCTTTCAATAAATTTGCCGATTTTGACATATTTCGTTTACAATTATTATTTATTTTTTCGCTGAAACGCAAAAATTCCCCTTGACTTAATTAAAATTTTGTGATAGAATACTACCCGATGGAAAGATGGCTGAGCTGGTCTAAGGCGCACGACTGGAAATCGTGTTTGGGCTAATACCCCAACTAGGGTTCGAATCCCTATCTTTCCGCCAAAGCAAAAGAGCACCCATTGGGTGCTCTTTTGCTTTGCGATAGGGATTCGAACGGGCTCGGTAGTGAATGACAGCCTTGGACGGCTGTCAGAGCCGAGCCTGACCGAGCCGCAGCGAGACTGTCAGAGCCGAGCCTGACGGCGTTTGATTTGCTCAAAACAAAAACAGAGATGAAAAATTCACCTCTGTTTTTTATTTTTTATCAGGTTACGTCTGCGCAGATAATTAAAAATCTGTATATCGTCCCCGATAACTGAAGTTTCTTTTGCCTACTTTTCTTTTCAAAGAAAAGTACGGTCAGAGTATTGTGA